>DASQOU010000349.1:0-4333 GCA_035644295.1 Bradyrhizobium sp. | reverse complement strand
TTCAACTGAAGGGGATTTGTCCATGATGATTCTTTGCAACTTCGGAAGTTTCCGGCCGCTCGGGCGTGCCCAGGCCTGGGCCGTGGAGCACCTGATTTCCGTCCACTGCGCCTCCGGGGATTTCCGCTGGGCGATCGCCGCACTGGCCTTACGTTCGTTGGCCGCGTTGGAGGCCTTCGCGCAGAAGCAACTGGTCTTTTTGGCCCGAAACGTCATGGCTCGCGCCTGGCACGGGGCTCGTTTCGCGGCTGAAATGACCGATGCTGACAGCATGGTGACAGCAGGGGGTAACTAGGGTCAGGCGTCACTTCAATAGATCGGGAGCCCTCACATGATTACCCTCCACGGCTTTGGCGCCGGCTTCGGCTTGCCGGAAATCAGCCCTTTTGTGACCAAGACCGAGGTCCAGCTGAAGATGGCGGGCCTCGCCTATCGCAAGGAGAAAGCAATGCCGCCGGCTTCTCCCAAGGGGCAGCTGCCTTATATCGTCGACGAGGCAGAGAGCATCGCCGATTCCACCTTCATTCGCGCGCATATCGAAGGCAAATACGGTTTCGATTTCGACGCACCGCTCAATTTGCAACAGCGAGCGCAGGCCTGGGCGTTCGAACGAATGATCGAGCACCACGTCTATTGGGCACTGATCGGAGCGCGCTGGGTCGATGCTGAGAACTTCGCCAAAGGGCCGGCGCATTTCTTCGATGCGGTGCCCGAGCATCTCCGCGAAAAGCTTCGCGAAGACGCGCAATTCCGTGTTGCCGAGAACTACCTGCTGAGCGGTCTCGGCCGCCACGCCCCTGACGACGACGTCGATCTGGCCGTTCGCTCGTTGTTTGCGCTGTCAGTCCAGCTTGGGGACAAGGCGTACTTGATGGGCGACACCCCATGCGGCACCGATGCCACCGCATTCGGCGCGCTTGCCGGAATCCTGACGCCGTTCTTTGCCTCGCAACTGCGGGAACGGGCCGAACAATTCCAAAATCTCACGGCCTATGTCGATCGGATGATGCTTCGGTACTATCCGGACTTTGCCTGGGCACCGCTGCAACAAGCCGCCTGAATTCGGAGCCTCCGAGGCTCTCATTGTTTGTTTTGACGCGTTTCCGGGGCAGGCTTTCGCTCAAAAACGCCCTAATGCGCCGAGCCGGGCTGGCCCTTCAATGCGGTCAGTTCCGCCTCCAGTTCGGCGATACGCGCATCGCGCGAGGCAAGTGCCGCCGCCACATCGGCGGCATCGAACTTTTGCGGGATATGCTGCGGGCAGTTGGTGTCCCATGCCGAAATCTTGAACAGGATCACCTGCTCGGGCCGCGCCTTGTAGCCCTCCGGCATCAGCGATTGCAGCAGCGCCGGATCGTCGTCCACCACCCGCGCCTCGCCCCAGATCTTAACCCGGCGGCGATGGGCATAATCCATCAGGAAGACATGGGCTTTCGGGTTTTCCGAGAGGTTGCCTTGGGTGATGTATTGCCGGTTGCCGCTGTAATCGGCGAACGCCAGCGTGTTCTTGTCCAGGATTTTGACAAAACCCCTGGGTCCGCCGCGATGCTGGATATTGGGCTGGCCGTCGGCGCTGGCGGTGGCAAAGTACAGGCTGTTGATATCAGCCAGATATGCGGTCAGGTTGTCGTCGATTTCGGTGCGCCAGCCGCCGTTCTGCTCGACATGAGCATAGGCATGGCGCGATCCTTTGCGGGTCTGAATTTCCTTCACCGCCGGGGTGAACGCCACGTCGCTCGAATAGCTCTGTGTCTCTGACATCGGAAGATCTCCCAAAAGGTTCGTCCGGGCGACGATGCGCTCTTTGCCACCCAAAGTGGACCCTTTCGAGATTTAAACAATCTTGCGAATTGACACTTCATCATTGCAGCATATGAAATAATGCGATGGATCGCATCGATGCCATGCAGGCCTTTGTCGCGGTGGCTGACCTCCAGGGTTTTGCGCCGGCCGCCCGTAAAGTCGGGCTGTCGCCTTCCGGCGTGACGCGGCTGATTGCCGCGCTGGAGGAGCGTCTCGGCGCGCGGCTATTGCAGCGGACCACGCGCTCGGTGACGCTGACCGATATCGGCACGCGCTATCTGGAGCGTGCCCGCCGCATTCTCGCCGATGTCGAGGAAGCCGAAGGCTCGGCGCAGGACGAAAGGACACGGCCGAGCGGACGGCTGGTGGTTTCGGCGCCTGTCGGGTTCGGACGCCTCCATGTCAGTCCTGTGATGTCGGCCTACCTGAAACGCTACCCGGAGGTCTCGGCCGAACTGCGGCTGGCGGATCGTATGGTCAACCTGGTGGAGGACGGCATCGATCTCGCGGTCAGAATTGGCCACCTTGCCGATTCCAGCCTAGTTGCGCGCCAGGTCGGCGAGATGCGGCGGATCGTGGTCGCCTCGTCGGGTTATCTCAAGCAGCACGGCGAGCCGAACACGCCGGAGGCCATCGCATCGCACGAAACCATCCAGTTCGGCGCCATGACCGCGTCGCCGGACTGGCGTTTTGTCGAAGACAACCGCGAGATTCGCGTGGCGTGCACGCCGCGCTTTACCACCAACAGCGCTGACGCCGCGATCCAGTATGCCGAGCAGGGCGGCGGGCTGACGCGGGTGCTGGCCTATCAGGCGGCCGACGCCATCAAAGGCGGCCGGCTCAGGGTCGTGCTGGCGCAATTCGAGCAGCCGCCGCTGCCGATCCACATCGTCTATCCGACTTCGCGGCTGCTCTCGGCCAAGGTGCGCGCCTTCATCGACCTCGTGACCGACACCAGCGACTGGCATTTCGGCGACTGAGGTTGGAGCAGGAAAGCCGAACTATCGTCATGACCGGGCGTAGCCGTCCGAAGAACGGCGTCGCTTCCGCTCGCCTATGCCCGGCCATCCACGTCTTCGGGCCGCGCCGTAAGAAAGACGTGGATGCCCGGGACAAGCCCACGACTGTCCGGCTCAAATTTTGCTGTGCAAGGCGCACGGCATTGATTCTAATGGTGTCCAGAGTTTTGCGACTCAACTGGACATGAAAAGGATCAGCGCCGTGCCGGATACGAATACTGTGTTTAGCGACATTTTGAAACTCGTTCCGTGGGCTGCGTTCGACAAGCTTGTGAAGAACCACGGGAGCGACGAGCTGGTGCGCAGTTTCACGACCAAACGTCAATTGCTGGCGCTTTTGTATGGCCAATTGTCGGGCGCCAGTTCGCTGCGCGACATCGAGGCTTCGATGACCAGCCATCAGGGGCGGCTTTATCATGCGGGCGGCCTCGCGCCTGCGCGCTCGACCTTCGCGGACGCTAACCGCAGCCGCAACCCGGAGGTTTTCTCGGGTCTTTTCATGCATATGCTGGCCATGACGACGCGTGGCCTGCGCCGCAAGTTGGGCGATGCCGTGCGTCTGATCGATTCGACCGGCCTGCATTTGGCGGGCGCCGGCACCAATTGGGCGCGCTTTTCTACCGACGTCTGCGGCGCCAAGGCGCATGTGGTCTATGATCCCGACCTCGGCTGTCCGATCTATCACATGATCACCGAGGCCAACGTCAACGATATCACTGCGGCCAAGGCGATGCCGATCGAGGCCCTCGCCACTTACGTCTTCGACCTCGGCTATTATGATTATGGCTGGTGGGCTGCGCTGGACGATGCCAGCTGCCGCATCGTGACGCGGTTCAAGAAAAATACGCCGCTCCATTCGGCCAAATCCATGCCTGTCGAGCCTGCCACAGGTATTTTGAGCGATAGCATCGGCTTCTTGCCGGGCCGTCAGGCCAAAAACCGCAAAAATCCTATGCAAGGCGCGGTGCGCGAGATCGTCGTGACGACGGAGACTGGCGGGACCTTGCGCATTTTGTCCAACGATCTCGACGCCCCCGCCAAAGAAATCGCCGACCTCTACAAGCGGCGCTGGCAAATCGAGCTGTTCTTCCGCGTGATGAAGCAAATCCTGAAAATCACCCATTTTATCGGCCGTTCCGAGAACGCGGTTCGCATTCAGATCGCCGTCGCGCTGATCGCTTTCTTGCTGCTGCGAATGTTGAGCAAGATGTCGCAAGAAAAACAAACCCTGCTCGAGACCACTAGACTCGTACGCTCCAACTTGATGCATCGAAAAGACTTCACCCGACTGAGGCAACTACACAGGCCGCCCCAACTCGACTCACGACAGATCATGCTAAACTGGGCATCAACATGAACCGGACAGTCGTGGGACAAGCCCGGCCATGACGGCATTGGTCTTATCACCACCTAAGGCGTCCTCACTTCGTCACCCCGATCTCGCGGAAATATTTCAGCACGCCGGGGTGGATCAGCTCGGGGCTAGGTGCCGCGGCAATGGTGTTCGCGGC
>DASQOU010000348.1:0-8421 GCA_035644295.1 Bradyrhizobium sp. | reverse complement strand
CCGCCTGCAGACCTCGCTCGACCAGATCGAGAAGCGTCAGATCGCGGCGCTCAGCTCGGTTGAGGACGGCATGGAATCCCGCGTGCGCCGGATGCGCGGCATACTCAACGATCTCGGCCTTGATATTGCCGAACTGGAGGCCGCAACCCCGCGGGCAGCCATGGGTGGCCCCTTTGTTCCCGTGAAACTGCCACCGGATGCCGGCCCCTTCGAGCGCCAGCTCAACCGAATCAATGTCACCCGCACCCAGGTGGATCGTCTCAACCGGACCCTTGCACTGGTGCCATATCGAAAACCGGTGATCGGTGAAGTCGAATTCACATCCGGCTTCGGGGTCCGCAGCGATCCCTTCGTCGGTCGCCCGGCCATGCACACCGGCCTCGATTTCCGCGCCGCGACGGGTGATCCGGTGCGCGCCACCGCGAACGGAAAAGTGGCGTCGTCCGGATGGGCCGGCGGCTATGGCCGCATGGTCGAAGTCGACCATGGCAACGGCCTGTCGACCCGCTACGGGCATCTGTCGGAGGTCAACGTCAAGGTCGGTGACGCCGTCAAGATCGGGCAAGTGATTGGCGCCGTCGGTTCGACCGGCCGGTCGACCGGCCCGCATCTCCACTACGAAACACGCATCGACGGCGAAGCGGTCGATCCGCAAAAATTCCTGCGTGCCGGTGTGCGGTTGAGTGCGGGCTAGGAAGGCGCCTTGTTATCGGCTGGGGACTACCTCCGCCACAAATTTCGGTGGATGTCAGAAATGCCTTTGGCATCCCTGCATGTCCGTCGCCGGGGGATGAACGGACCTCGCTCGGATGCGGGCCGAGGTCCGAGGTTGACCCAACTCGGAAATTTGCCCGCCTCCACTTCAAGACTGTTAATCAATTGCTCGCTAATCTTCTGCTCGGTGGGAACTGAGCTTGCACAATGCGAAAAGTCGTTAGAATTGCGATTATCGTTTGCCTGTTGGTGGCGGCTATTCCTGCCGCCTTCTTCGGTTACCTGTGGCTCTGGACTTGGTACAAGACTGCTCAAGTCGAGAGTTTCTATCAGGAGCATCGCTTGTTGCGCGAAATGCGCGCCGTGCAAAAGAATAGCACCAACAATTCCGAGCCAGCACGCGAAGCGCTATGGCAGATACTGCCGCTGGGAACTGTTAGAGAGGCAGCCGTCGCCGTTCTCCGCAGAGAAGGATTTGGCTGTCAGACTATCGCTGAGCCAATTACTGACACTCGGTTGCGTCAACGCTTTATAGAAGCTCGCGGCTTGACGAACATCCCGATTGATAGTCGGACCAGAAAAGAATGGGTGGATTGTCAGGCGAGGACCCCAAACATCATGGGCTATGGGCACTGGATCGTTGACTTGGAATTCGATGCCGATGGGCGCCTGAGCGACGCAGGCATCGCGATATGGAACATATTCCTGTAGCGGCCAGATCGGTCTCACCACCAAAGCTGAACCCGACACAGGTGGAGATTGTCACGAACGACGCGGACTTCTGCTGTTGGCACTTTTCGGAAGTGCCACAATGTCCGACTTGAGTCCGGAATGCGCACCGAAGCGGACGTCCGCCGACTAGGGTCTGTTGAGAATCAGGATTCCCTCTGTGGCTTGGTTGTGATTCAAGCTTTAGATGGAACGATTCGTACTGACAGACGCCCAATGGGCGAAGATGGAACCGCATTGTCTGGGTAAGCCGACGGACCCTGGGCGCAGCGGAAGCGACAACCGCCGCTTCGTCGAAGCGGTGCTTTGGATCGTGCGGACGGGAAGCCCGTGGCGTGATCTTCCGCCGCTCTTCGGCAATTGGAACACTGTTTTCAAGCGCTACCGCGACTGGGTCAAGGCGGATGTTTTCACCAGGCTTTTCGAGGCCTGCTCGGACGCGCCAGACATGGAATACGCCATGGTCGACGCCACTATCGTCAAGGTCCACCGCCACGGACAAGGCGCAAAAGGGGGTCTCAGAGCCAGGCCATCGGCCGTTCCAAAGGCGGCATGACGACCAAAATTCTGGCGCTGACCGACGCGCTCGGCAATCTCGTCCGCTTCGTTCTCTTGCCCGGTCATCGCTTCGATACGGTCGGGGTTGCTCCGCTCATCGACGGTCTCACCTTTGACGGCTTCATCGCCGACAAAGCCTTCGACAGCAATTCCATCATCGCCGACCTCAACGAGCGCGGCGCCAAGATCGTCATCTCTCAGCATCCACGGCGCGCTTCGCCTCTGTCGATCGACGCGGAAATCTACAAGTGGCGTCACCTGATCGAAAACTTCTTCTGCAAGCTCAAGGAATTCAAACGCATCGCCATGCGCGCAGACAAAACCGACCAAAGCTTCGCCGCAAATATCCTTCTCGCCGCAGCCGTGATAAACTCCCGATGAATCTCAACAGACCCTAATCT
The DNA here is from genome assembly GCA_035644295.1 of Bradyrhizobium sp. Classification (GTDB taxonomy): domain Bacteria; phylum Pseudomonadota; class Alphaproteobacteria; order Rhizobiales; family Xanthobacteraceae; genus Bradyrhizobium. Next base: position 6,019 of record DASQOU010000348.1, on the reverse strand, counting down.
GAATTATAGGTTCACGGCCTAATCCACATCTTCCACCGCGCCGGGCGCCGCCCCGAACGCGCGCTGCGCGAGCGTGGCCGCCATGAATTCGTCGAGGTCGCCATCGAGCACGCCGGAGGTGTCCGACGTCTGTACGCCAGTGCGGAGGTCCTTCACCATCTGATAGGGCTGCAGAACATACGAGCGGATCTGATGGCCCCAGCCGATATCGGTCTTGGCGGCCTGGTCGGCGGCGGCCTGCTCTTCGCGCTTTTTCAGCTCCATCTCGTAAAGCCGCGCGCGCAACATGTCCCACGCCTGCGCCCGGTTTTTGTGCTGCGACCGGCCGGCCTGACACACCACCGCAACGCCGGTCGGGATGTGGGTGAGACGGACCGCGGATTCGGTCTTGTTGACGTGCTGACCGCCCGCCCCGCCCGAGCGCATGGTGTCGGTACGGACATCGGATTCCTTGATGTCGATCTTGATGCTGTCGTCGACCACAGGGAAAATCGCCACGCTGGAAAACGACGTGTGCCGGCGCGCGTTCGAATCGAACGGCGATATCCGCACCAGCCGATGCACGCCCGCTTCGGTCTTCAGCCAGCCGTAGGCGTTGTGTCCGCTGATCTGGATGGTGGCAGACTTGATGCCGGCCTCTTCGCCTTGCGTCTCCTCCAGATATTCGATCTTAAAGCCGTGCTTTTCGGCCCAGCGGGTGTACATGCGAAGCAGCATCTCGGCCCAGTCCTGGCTCTCGGTGCCGCCCGCGCCGGCATGCACCTCGAGATAGGAATCGAAGCGGTCGGCTTCACCCGACAGCAGGGCTTCGAGCTCGCGGCGTGCGACTTCCTTTTTCAGCGCCTTCAGCGCGGCCTCGGCCTCGGCCACCACACCGGAATCGTTCTCGGCCTCGCCGAGTTCGATCATGCCGATATTGTCCTCGAGCTCGCGCTCGACCTTGCCAATACCATTGAGCGCATCCTCCAGCGAGGTTCGCTCCTGCATCAGCTTCTGCGCCTTCTGGGGATCGTTCCAGAGATTGGAATCTTCGGCGAGCTTGTTCAGCTCCGCCAGACGCGCGGTGGATTTTTCGACGTCAAAGATGCCTCCTCAGCAGCCCGACCGACTGCTTGATCTCTTCAACGAGGCGTTCGACTTCAGCGCGCATGGACTTCTCTGCTTCTTGCGGCGCGGGGCCGCTATTTGTGATGCTGCGAGGGATGTAGCGGCCGACGCCGCAAAGCGCAATCGGGGTCCTGATCTCTTTGGTGATTTACCATGTGCGAAGCCGACGCTGCCCGCTTGGCTTGAGAATCCGCTAGTACAATCGGCCAGTGCCGGGACTGAACAGACTACGATCGGCATCGGGCGATGGCTGCAGTTGGCGGCCGTCGGCATCGGCCACGTAATTATCGGGCGGCGCGGTGCCCGGTTTGAAGGCTTCGAGAATCGTTCTGCCGCCCTCGCCCGGGCCGACGCGCATGCCGCTCTTGGCATCGACCCGGATCAGCTTGATTCCGGCCGGTATCTTGAAGGGGACCGCGGGCTTGTCGGCGAGCGCGAGCTTGAGGAAGTCACGCGCGATCGGCGCGGCCAGATGGCCGCCGGTCGCCGCATTGCCCCTGCCGAGCGGCCGCGGCTTGTCAAACCCGAGATAAATGCCGACCACGATGTCCGGTGAGAAGCCGATGAACCAGGCGTCCTTCGCCTCGTTGGTGGTGCCGGTCTTGCCGGCGATCGGCTTGCCGACTTCCTTGACCACGATCGCCGTGCCGCCTTGCACCACGCCTTCCATCATCGAGGTGATCTGATAGGCCGTCATGGTATCGAGCACCTGCTCGCGGCGGTCGACCAGCTGCGGCTCGGGCTGATTTTTCCACCCCGAAGGGGCATCGCAGCCGCGGCATTCGCGGGCGTCGTGCTTGAAGATGGTGTGTCCGTAACGGTCCTGGATGCGATCGATCAAGGTCGGCTTCACGCGACGACCGCCATTGGCGAACATCGAATAGGCCGTGACCATCCGCATGACGGTGGTTTCACCGGCGCCGAGCGCGTAGGACAGATAGTTCGGCAACTCGTCATAGACGCCGAAGCGCCGCGCATATTCGCCGATCAGCGGCATGCCGATGTCCTGGGCCAGGCGCACGGTCACCGTATTCAACGACAGGCGCAGCGCGTTGCGCAGCGTGGTCGGACCATTATATTTGCCCGACGAGAAATTCTCAGGCCGCCAGATGCCCGAACCCTGTCCCTGGTCGATTTCGATCGGCGCATCGACTACGACGGTGGACGGCGTATAGCCGTTGTCGAGCGCGGACGAATACACAATGGGCTTGAACGACGAACCCGGTTGTCGATAGGCCTGCGTGGCGCGGTTGAACTGGCTCTGGTCGAATGAGAAGCCGCCGACCATCGCAAGCACGCGGCCGGTCCAGGGGTCCATCACGACCATCGCGCCCGAGACTTCCGGCAATTGCCGCAGCCGGAACTGGCCTTCCACCGGATTGCCGTCCTTGAACAGCGGATCGGCATAGATGACGTCGCCCGGCGAAAGCACCTGCGACATCGCCGTTAGCGTCTTGCCCTTTGTCGGGCCGGCCGCAGCCTTGGCCCATTTCACGCCCTCGAGCGTGATGATTCCGGTTTGCCGCTGCTTGCTGACGGCGCCACCGAGTTCGTGGCCGGGCTGAAAGCCGATCCGCGCCGATTGATCGCTGGTCTCCAGCACCACGGCCATTCGCCAGGGCGAAATATCCGAGAGCGATTTGACGTCGGCGAGTTTCACGCCCCAATCGCCTGTTATGTCGAGCTTACTGAGCGGACCGCGCCAGCCCTGCGCCTCGTCGTAATTGACGATGCCGGCGGCCATGGTCTTGCGCGCCATGACCTGGATCTTTGGATCGAGCGTGGCGCGGACCGACAGGCCGCCTTCGTAAAGCTTCTTCTCGCCGTACCGCTCGAAAATATCGCGGCGAACTTCCTCGGCAAAATATTCGCCGGCAAAAATATGGGCGGCATTGGCGCGGCTGGTGACGGAGAGCGGATCCTTGCGGGACTTGTCCGCATCGGCCTGCTTGATCCAGCCATTTTCCAGCAACCGGTCGATCACATAGTTGCGACGTTCGATCGCCCGGTCACGGTTGCGCACCGGATGCAGCGCCGCCGGCGCCTTCGGCAGCGCGGCCAGGTAAGCGGCCTCCGAGACGGTGAGTTCATTGACCGATTTGTCAAAATAGACGAGCGAGGCCGCGGCGACGCCGTAGGCACCAAGACCCAGATAAATTTCGTTGAGATAAAGTTCGAGAATCTTGTCCTTCGAATAGGTACGCTCGATCCGCATCGCCAGCAGCGCTTCTTTGATCTTGCGCGTGAACGATACTTCGTTGGTCAAAAGAAAATTCTTCGCCACCTGCTGGGTGATCGTGGAGGCGCCCTGCGGACGGCGGTTGGAGCCGAAGTTTTGCGCATAAAGGACGGCGGCACGCGCCATGCCCGAGAAGTCGATGCCGCCATGCTCATAGAAATTCTTGTCCTCGGCCGCCAGGAACGCGTTGATCACGAGCTTTGGAACCGCCTGGATCGGCAGGTATAGGCGACGCTCCTTGGAATATTCGCCGAGCAGCGCGCCGTCGGCCGCATGAACGCGGGTCATTACCGGCGGCTCATAATCCTGAAGCTGCGAATAGTCGGGCAGATCCTTGGAAAAATGCCAGATCAGCCCTGCCATCGCGGCGACGCCCACCAGGAACAGGACGGTTCCGGCGGCGAACAGGAAACCCAAGAACCGCACCAGCAAGCGCATTATCAAACGTCCGTTTCAGCCCTAGCGCCGCAACTTGCGGCGCGCTCCTCAGTAGCGAAGTCTGGTGCGAGACGCTTTGCCGCCCCACGGGCACATTATAAGCGGTCGGGAGGCAATTTTGATCGATTCCGAACGCATCGCGGCGCTTTTTTATAAGGCCGCCGCTGTGTCCAAACTAGGGCTTCCGGCATCCGGTTCCGTTCAATTCCCAGCTCCGGCCGTCGCCAGACGCTTGGCGAAGAACGTATCGATGGCGTGCGCCACCGATCCCACGGTACGGGAACGCCAGTTCTCCGATACCAGATGTTCGAGGTCATCCTTGTTCGAGACGTAGCCGAGTTCGATCAGGACCGACGGCACGTCGGGGGCCTTGAGGACTCGAAACCCGGCGGATTTGAGGGGATGTTTGTGCATCCGTGTCGTCGATTTCAACTCGCCCATCAGCGTGCGCGCAAACCGGTGGGAGAAGGTGCGGGTTTCGCGCTGGGCGAGGTCGATGAGAATGTCAGCGACCTCGGTCGGCTCCTCGGTCAGATTAACTCCGCCGATTGCATCCGCCTTGTTCTCGGCTTCCGCCAACCGCTCAGCCTCCGCGTCCGAGGCGCGGTCGGACAGCGTGTAGATCGTAGCACCCTGGGCGTCGCCTTCACGGCGCGGCAAGGCGTCGGCATGGATCGAAACAAACAACGCCGCCGATTGATTGCGCGCGATCCGGACACGGTCGGCGAGCGGAATGAAGGTGTCATCGGTGCGGGTCATGACGACCCGGTATTTGCCGCTTTTCTCGATGCGATCGCGCAACGCCAGCCCAAACCCCAACACCAGGTTCTTTTCGCTTTCGTTACCCGACTGCGTCCCATGGTCGGGACCGCCATGGCCGGGATCGATCACGACCACGGGGCGCAAATCCGGCGCTGCGGGCGGGCCAGGCTTGGGCGCAAGCTCCATTTTGGCCGTCGTCGCAACCACGGCGTCCTTGGCGTCTGCAATAGTGGGCCTCAGCTCGGGCCGATTGTCAGCCGTGAGCGACTGTACGAACGTCGTGCGGTCCACTTCCTCGAGTTCAAGGACCAACCGCGGGGGTTGGCCGTTGGCCGCATCCAGCACATAGGCGTTGGCGATCCTGGCAGGCCCAGTCAGATCGAACACGATCCGCGAACCGCCCGGCAGGACCATTCCGTAACGGAATGCCTTGATCAGCCCGCGCCCCGCGACGCCAACGCCGGCAGGTAGCCGGAAGCTGACCTGCGGGATATCCACGACCACGCGATAGGGATCGGCGAGCGGGAACGCTCGAAACGAGATCGGCTGGTCGAGGTCGAGGACAAAGCGGGTTTGTTTGCTGTCGCCCGCCAGACGGGCATCGGAAGCGACCGGAAAACTCGAAATTGTGGCCGGCTTCGCTGACGGGCCTTCGGCGGCGCCACCCAGGGCGAACCGGGAGCAGACCAATGCTGCGGCGCACAACAGCGCGCAGCTCAGCAAAACATGAAGATTTGCGCGGCTCGCCAACGAATCTGTGCCTCCGAGCAGCCCTCTTACCCCAATAGAACCGCGGGGTTAACCGCCGTTTAAGTCTTGGCCGGCGAATAAGGCAAAGTGTTGCCGGGCGGCGACGCTTGGCTTGCACCTGGCGGTCAATCAACGTATGTAAAAGACGCTGACGGCTAAAATTCCCGGTTGTGTCGCGTTCAGCCTCCCGGTGCAGCGCTGGAGCCTCCGACAAGTGGAGTTCCAGCGTCTTTCCGATCCCTCCGCAGCCAGCGCAGCGCGCGGCTGACAAGGAGCGGCGGTTTCGAGCCCGAGCGGCGTCCGGTCCCAGGTCACTAACTTGTTCCAGGGACGGCTTTAGATTCGGCTTAACCGATTATCGGGCCGCAAGGCTCCGACATACGATGGCTGGTGGGCGCTTTGGCGCCGCGCCGGGGCCTTCAGCGAGAGACAAGGCGGCGCCTTTGCCGCCCCAAAATGTTTAGACGGGCCGACGCTTGATGCGCCAGACTGTGTTGCCGACCATGATCCACGGAAGAATCGCGCCGACGCATTGCGAAAACTCTGCGCGTCGTTTTGCTTCCACGGGATCCCGTTCGGTTGGGCGCCCCGGGTTGCGTTTTGGCCTTCCCCTCACCCCCGAATCAGGTGGACCGTCGCGTCGCCCGGCCGCGCGATACGCGCGCACCGCGATACGCGCCCGCCGCCGTCAAGAGTTCCAAAATGCCCAACAAAATGCTTATC
>DASQOU010000347.1:0-12937 GCA_035644295.1 Bradyrhizobium sp. | reverse complement strand
ATCCTCGGCGGCGTCGCCAATGCGGCAGCTGCGGGGTACTTCGGCCACAACGAGGAATTGTTCGCGTATCTACCGACCGCCTGGGTCGGCGATTTTGTCTTTACGCTGGGTGCCGGCCTGTTTCTTCGTTCGACGATCAATATTCCGGAGCGGCAGGAAACCGCCTTACACGATCTGCGCGAGGTGGCGCCGACGTTCTACCTCGCAGCGCCTCGGGCGTGGGACAGCATGCTGACCAGGGTTCAGGTCGGCATGGCCGACTCGACACCGCTGAAGCGCCGCTTGTTCAACGTCTTCATGGGCCATCGCGCTGGAGCGCAAGCGACTTGCTGGCGGAAAACCCACTGTGGTCGAGCGGCTGGTGCACGCGGTCGGAAACTTGTTCGTTTATGGGCCGGTCAGGGACTTCCTCGGTCTTTCGCGGGCCGAACGAGCTTTTACCGGCGGCGAGGCGATCGGCGAGGATACGTTTTTGTTCTTCCGAGCGCTCGGGGTGAAGCTGAAGCAGTTCTATGGTCAGACTGAAACCTGCGCGCTGACCGCCGCGCAGACTGAAGGTCATGTCAAGCTTCACACGGTTGGACCTCCGATGTCCGGGGTTGAGGTTCGGATTGACGACAGCGGCGAGATTCTTGTGCGTTCCGTCTCGGTGATCGACGGCTACTACGGCGGTGACGCGGACGCCGACAAGGCGATCGTCGATGGCTGGCTGCATACCGGCGACGCCGGCTATCTGGATCCCGATGGCGAACTCATTGTGCTCGGACGTGTCAGCGAAGTGGTGCGCACCGCCGCCGGTGAGCGCTACATTCCGAACTTCATCGAGAACCGCATCAAGTTCAGTGCTTACGTTCGCAACGTCGCAGTGATCGGAGCAGACCGAGCGGATCTCACCGCGATTGTCTGTATCGACCTTGAAGGCGTCGGCCATTGGGCCGAAAAACGAGGTATCTCCTCGACGTCCTATGCGGACTTGTCGCAGAAACCGGCCGTCCTCGATCTGGTCGCGTCGGTTCTCGCCCACGTCAACCAGACCCAGCCGGCCGGGCTCCGCATCAAGCGCTTCATCAACCTGCACAAGGATTTCGACGCCGATGATGGCGAGATCACGCGTACCCGCAAGCTGCGACGCAACGTGGTCGAGACCAATTACGACGAATTGATTCGGGCGCTTTACGCAGAAACGTCATCCCCCAGATCGGTCATGTTCGATGCGCAGATTGCCTACGAGAGTGGCGAGAAGGGCGTGATCCGCCGCTCGCTTTCGATCAACCAGGTCGGTGGCTAATGGACTCTTCGCTGATCATCGAGCTGGCGATAAATGGCGCGCTGATAGGGTTGATGTACGCTCTCGTCGCTCTCGGCATCGTACTCATCTACAAGACCTCCGGTCTCGCAAACCTCGCCCAGGGCGCGATCGCCATGACCGGCGCCTATGTGACTTGGGCAATAGCCTATGGGGTCGGTGCTCCGATATGGCTCGCCATTCCGCTCGCGCTCGTCCTGATGTTCGGGGTCGGAATGCTGATCGAGCGGCTCGCGCTGCGCCGGATGATAGGGCAACCCGTGATTATGGCGATCATGCTGACGCTCGGTATCGAGATCATGCTGCGCGGGCTGCTGCCCGGCATGTTCGGCTCTGCGGTCAAGCGGCTCGATATTGGTATCCCCCAGGCGCCATTGTTTGTCGGAGACTTTCTCATCAACCGCGCAACGCTTATCGGCGGCTCAGTGTCGCTTCTCGTGATCCTGCTGTCGCTTGTGTTCTTCAATTCGCGGTACGGCGTGGTGATGCGGGCGGTCTCCGACGACCAGACCGCGTCCTGGTCGGTCGGCATTCGGGTCGAGCGCGCCATCGCCATTGCCTGGGGACTGGCCGCCGTCACCGCCGCATCCGCGGGCATCCTGTGGGGTGCGAACCAGGGCGTCGATTGGTCGCTTTCCCTGCTGCTCATCAAGGCGCTTGCGATCGCCATCCTCGGCGGTCTGGATTCTATCGTCGGCGTGCTGATCGCGGGCCTGATCGTCGGCGTCGTCGAGAGCGTCGCAACCGGGCTGATTGATCCGCTCGTTGGTGGGGGTACCCGCGACATTGCCGCCTCGGTCATCATCCTGTTGACGCTTCTCGTCAAGCCTCACGGCCTGTTCGGCCGCGAACATATCGAGAGGGTCTGATGCTGTACCGTCGCGCCGGACTTCGCCACACCCGTTATGAGGACGAGCGGCAGCTTTGGCCGCTTCAGTTCGACCGCGGGCTGGTCGTGCTAGTTCTTGTTGTCCTGGTCGCGGCGCCGCTCCTGGTCAACCGGCTCTACCTCGTCAGTTATCTGCTGCCCTGGGTCATCTGGTCGACCGCAGCGCTCGGTCTCAATCTCCTGATGGGCGGAGCAGGTCAGATCCATCTCGGCTACGGCGCTGTCATGGCGATGGGCGCCTACGGTTCGGTGCATCTGGTGCGCGCGGGCGTGCCGTTCGAATTCGCCATGGTCGGCGGCGGACTGATCAGCGCTTGCGTCGGCATCGTCTTCGGAGGTGCGGCCTTGCGCGTGCAGGGGCTTTACCTCGCCATGGCGACGTTGGCGATGCAGTACGTCGTCGATTTCGTCATTTCACACGTCCCGATGATAAGCGGTGGTACCCAAGCGACCATCCAGGTCCCCACGGTACGCTTCCTCGGAATCCCGGTCGCAGGCGATCTTCCGACCTACTATGTCGCTCTCATCATATGTGCGATCGTAACGGTCTTCATTCTCAACGTTGGGCGAACGAGTCTGGGTCGCGCGCTCGCCGCAGTGCGCGAGAAGGATTACGCGGCCGAAATCATCGGCGTGAATACGTTCAAATTCAAACTGCTGGCTTTCTGGATCAGTTCGTTCATCGGCGGCGTGGCGGGTTCGGTACTCGCTGTCTGTTATCTGAGGGCGATTTCCCCGGACCAATTTCATATCGAACTGTCCATCCAACTCGTCGCCATGGTGATCGTGGGCGGCTTGGGAAGTGTGCTCGGCTCGTTTTTCGGCGCAGCGTTGATCTTGTTCGCTCCGATCGTTCTCAACAACCTTATCGGGGGCATCGCCGACGGGCTCGGGCTTTCCATCAGCACCGATCTGCGCTCACACGTGCCGCTGATGCTCTACGGCGCTCTAATCATCGGCTTTCTGCTCTGGGAGCCGCTCGGTCTCGCCAAAATCTACAATAACGTTCGCAACTACTTTTTCGTATGGCCGTTTCGTCACGCTCAGCGGTGACGGCTCAAAACGAAAACACAGGGAGGAACCAGAAATGAAACTCAACCGACGTAGATTCCTGGCCGCAACCGCCGCCACGCTCACCATGCCCGCCACGATCGATTTTGCCTCGGCGGAGGAGAAAGTAATCCGCTTCGCGATGCCGCAGGATTTCACCCGCGTGTATACGTTCGTGACTGCGGAATACAGCCAGGGGCAGCGTGACTACATTACCTTAGTCAATGAGCGTGGAGGTATCAACGGCTATCGCATCATCGCCGACGTCTCCGACCACGGTAACGACCTTCCGCGCGCGATCGAGGCCTATGAAAAAGCCAAGCGCGAAGGCGCCGTGCTGATCGACCCGCTCTCGACCCCGGTGGCGCGCGCCTTGGTCCCGCGTGCGCTTGAAGACAAAATCAACATGGTTACGGCATTCTCTGGCCGAAGCGATGCGGCGGACGGCACAGCGTTCCCCTACGTGCTGCCGCTGTCGCCGAACTACTGGACACAGGCAGGCTTGCTCGTGGACTACTTCCGTCAGCAGGACAAAGACCTCAAGGGCAAGAAGATCGTCTTCGTGCATATCGATACGCCGTTCGGGCGGGAGCCGTTGCCGATCCTGCAGGTGCTCTCGCAAAAACTGGGCTTCGAGTTCCAGGCGTTTCCCTACACCCCTCCGGGCAACGACCAGTCTGCGATCTGGCCGCAGGTTCGACGCGCCCGGCCCGACTGGGTGATGTTCTGGGGCGCCGGCGTCGGCCAGACCGTGGCGATGAGCGAAGCCGTCCGCAACGGACTTCCGATGGATCGCGTTTGTTCGAGCGTCTGGCTCTCGGAATCTGACATGGACGTCATCGGGCGAGAGCAGGTGAAAGGCGTTCTGAAAGTCGAACCCTGCGTGAGCGGCAAGGATCCAAAGCCGGTACAGGCGATCATCAATGAAGTGGTCTCAAAGGGCAAAGGAGCAGGGCCGGAGAACAAGGTCGGTACCAGCTATTACAATTATGGAGTCATGATGGGTGCGATCATGATCGAAGGCGTCAAAAAGGCTTTCGAGAGGAATCCAGGAGGTCCGATCACAGGCCTGTGGCTCAACGAGGGATTGCGTTCGATCACAAACTTCACGGCCGAGGGAATGATCCCGCCGATGACCGTCACCAAAGAGGATCACCAGGGCGGCGGAGGTGGCCGAATTGCTCGCTGGGACGGCACGAAGTTCGTTCCGGCAACCGACTGGTTTGCGGCGAACCAAGACGTCGTCTGGGCCGAAATTCGAAAATCGTCCGAAGAGTTTCGCAAGTCCGGAAAGTAGCTCATGCGAGCGAACGGCGTCCGGTTGGGCCGGGCGCCGTCCGCGGAGAAATCAAATGGCGCTGCTCTCGCTCAACAATGTCGAAGTCGTCTACGATCGCTTGTTTCTCGCGGTCAAGGGCGTTTCGATCGAAGTGCCGGAGGCCGGCCTCGTCGCCCTTCTCGGCGCCAACGGCGCCGGCAAGAGCACGATTCTGAAAGCCGTAAGCGGGTTGTTGGCGCCGGAGCGAGGCGAGGTGACCCGCGGCGAGATCACATTCGATGGCGTGGACGTGCTGGCGCTCAATGCCCCCGACAGGGTTCGACGGGGGATCGTCCATGTGCTGGCAGGGCGGCGCGTGTTCGGCCACCTTACGCCCGCCGAAAATCTTCTGGCCGCCACCTCCATGCATCGGGACCGAGCCCGGGTCAATGCATTGATGAACCAGATGTTTGAATTGTTTCCCCGTCTCGCCGATCGTGCCAACGCCAAGGCTGGCTACCTCTCGGGGGGCGAGCAGCAGATGCTGGCGATCGCGCGCGCGTTGATGACTGAACCGAGGCTGATATTGCTCGATGAACCCAGTCTCGGCCTTGCGCCATTTCTGGTCGACGAGATCTTTGACATCATACGAAGGATCAATACGGAGACCAAAGTCGCTGTGCTCCTAGTCGAACAGAACGCCGCGGCGGCGCTCGAGATCGCGCACTCTGCATATCTGGTAGAGAACGGCCGCATCATTATGAACGGGATCGCCGAGGTATTGCGGGCCAACCCCGATATCGATGCTGCTTATCTTGGCGGCGGCAATCGGACCGACTACCACGCCGTCAAGCACTACCGCCGCCGCAGACGGTGGTTGGCATAAACGACGGAGTAGGGGGCCCCAGCTCAATAACCGCCAGACAGCGTCACACTATCTTGCCGTGCATCGTCGGACTGCCCGCTTTCGAGAATTCTCTCCCATGACTCGTGTTGGGGAACGGCCGCTTGTGGCGCGGCGTCAGCGAATCTTGACGAGCCGCTTGCCGGTATTCTCGCCGCGATAGAGACCGGCGATCGCTCCCGGCGCATGTTCGATCCCTTCCAGTACGTCTTCGGAGTAGCGCAATCGTTCATCGCGAACCCACTGGGCCAGGCGAGCAAGGGCCTCTTCGAACCGAGGCGCGTAGTCGAAGATGACGAATCCCTGCATGCGTGCGCGCTTGACCAGCAGGTGACGTTCGGCGCGCGGCCCGTGCGGCCAGGGATCCCAGCTTGAAACCGAAGCGGTTCCGCAAATGACTACGCGCGCGCCGACGGCAAGATGACGCAGGACGGTGTCGCTGATCGCTCCCCCGGTGTTGTCGAAATAAACGTTTACGCCGTTCGGGCACGATACGGCGAGCGCAGAGGCGAAGTCGCCGCTCTTGTAATCGAGCGCCTCGTCATAGCCGAACAGCTCGCGGCATTGGGCGACCTTCGCCGGCCCGCCGGCAATCCCGACCGTCCGGCAACCCGAGAGTTTCGCGATCTGACCGACCGCCGATCCCACCGCGCCGGCCGCGGTCGACACGACAACGGTATCGCCGGGGCGCGGCTGACCGACGTCCAGCAGCCCGAAATAGGCGGTGATCCCGTTGAGACCGGTGACGCCGAGCGAGAGCGAAAGCGGCAGGCCGTCTTCCCTGACCTTTCGCGTGACGGCGGCAGGCCCGACGACCGCGAATTCCTGCCAACCGAACATGCCCATCACCTTGTCGCCCGGTTTGAAGTCGGGATGCGTCGACTGCAGCACCTCGCCGGCGGCGAATGAGCGCATCACTTCGCCGATGCGTACCGGTTCCGAATAATTGGCGACATTGCTGACCCAGCCGCGCATCGCGGGTTCGACCGAGAGATAGACGTTGTGCACCAGGATTTGCCCGTCCCGCAGGTCGGGAACGTCGGTCTCGATGATTTCGAAATTGTCGGCCTGAGGAATATCGGCCGGCCGCGATTTCAGAATGACCTGACGATTGCGATTGTTCTTCATGGCCAACGGTTCCTGTTGGGAGGGTATGAGGTGCCGTGAAAGTGGTGGGCTGACCGGCCCCACCGATCCTCTTGCATTAGTTGCCAAAGATAGTACGTATGTGTACGATCTCGGGCAAGACCGTTGTCTAGGCCATTATGTCGAGGTCGATCCGGGAAGGCGATGCCGCCCAATAGCCAATAGAGGGAGAGATCGGATTGAGGTTCAATTTTGCGTGGCCCGGCGTCCTCCTTCTCCTGGTCGCTTCCTTCCCGGGTGCGTCTGCGGAACCCTATCCTTCGCAGCGCATCACGCTGATCGTGCCATTCCCGCCCGGCAGCGCGACCGACAGCGTGACGCGGCATCTGGCCGAAAGCATCCGTGCTGCAACGAACGCAACTGTGGTGGTCGAAAACAAGCCGGGCGCGGACGGCAACCTAGCAGCGCTCGCGGTCCTGAAGGCGGAGCCCGACGGCTACACCGCGTTTGTGACGACCAATTCGACGCAGGCCGCGAACATCAACCTGTTCAATTCACTGCCTTACGATCCCAAGGCGGATTTCGCGCCGGTCGCGGGCATCATGACGATACCGATGATGTTGACCGTGAAGGCGGACTTCCCAGCCAGGACCGTTGCCGAATTCGTTGAGCTAGCGAAGAAGCGCGAAAAGCCCTTGTCCTTTGGCAGCGGCAATACGTCGAGCAGGGGCGCGGCCGAGCTATTCAGATATCGTCAGGCAATCGAGATGCAGCATGTGCCGTATCGCGGCATGCCGCAGGCTTTGACCGATGTCATGGGAGGACAGATCGATTGTGTCTTCGCCGATCCCGCGAGCGCGCAAGGCCTGGTCCAGGACGGCAAGTTGCGGGCGCTGGCCGTGACGAGTGCGAAGCGGCTCGAGACAATGCCGGATCTTCCGACCGTCGCGGAAAGCGGTTTGCCCGGTTACGAATTGACGGCCTGGGTTGGGGTCTTCGTCCGGACCAAAACACCACTCGAAATCATCGCCAGGCTCAATGCTCTGGTCACCGGCTTCGTCAACAGCGCCGAGACGAAAAAATATCTGGCGACGATCGGCGCTGCGCCATTTCCCTCGACGCCGCAGGAGCTCGCAGCCTTCCAGGAAGCGGATACCAGGCGTTGGGCCGAGATCGTCGCAACCGCCAAGATCGAAAAGAAGTAAACGGCGCTCAGCTTGCGAACATTGCGCTGCCATGATCCAGCGCAACGAAAGACTACGCCGCTTTCCTGCTCTTCCGCGGTTTACTCTTCTTGCCGACGTCTTCTTCGCTCTCGCTCGGCAGCGCACTTCCATCCGACATCGCCAGCAGATTGTGCTTCATCGCCAGTAATGCGTCCGACGCCGCTTCCAATGCCTCCCGGTCGATCCCGTGGGTGAGCTGAGCATTGAACTTGTCGGTCTCCTTGCGAAGTTTTTCCAGGAAGCCGCGCGCCTGCTTGGTAACAAACACGCGCTTGACGCGGCGGTCGACCGGATCCGCCTGCCGAAGCACGAAGCCGGACGATTCCAGACGGTCGATCAGCGCGCCCACACCAACCTTGCCGACGTCGAGTTCGTTGGCGAGCTGGGTTTGCGGAAGTCCGTCTTTCCGCGAAATGAAGGCAAGCACCCACCATTGCGACCTTGTGATGCCGAGCGGGGCGAGGGCGCGGTCGAACATCATCCGGCGTAGCCGGGAAACATCGTGGATGAGATAGCCTAGTCGGAGATCCCAGTCGGGCCGGTCGACCATGTCGATTTTTCCTTGTCAGAAGCCTGATACCGATTGTGTCGATCCCGGCGATTCAACTTATATCATACACAAGCGTATTTTCAAAGGAACGTGCCCGTGACGCGCCGCTGGTCCCGGTTCTCTCGGCCTGGCGTTGCCAAAACAGGCTTCAATTAAATGGTTTTCAGTTGGATTCCGAGCTCAGGACCTCATTCGGCTGGGACGCGAACGATTTACAGATGAAGTACAGTAGTGTATTAATTTGTCCGGACGGCCTGGATCAGGCCGTGACGCGACGGTTCGAATAGCAGGATTGACCTTTTCATGTTCAACCGAGACCTCCTCAAGGGAAAGCGTATCCTCGTCACCGGCGGCGGCACCGGGCTCGGCAAGGAGATTTCCTTAGGGTTTGCCGCCCATGGCGCACACGTCTTCATTTGCGGCCGCCGGCCGGAAATTCTCGAGCAGGCGGCCAGTGAAATTCGCGCGCGCTCGGGCGGGCAGGCCGACGCGCTGGTCGCCAATGTTCGCGATCCCGACAGCATTGAAAAGATGATGGCGGAGATCTGGGCCACCGGACCTCTCACTGGCCTCGTGAACAACGCCGGCGCCAATTTTCTGGCGCCGACCGAGACGCTGTCGCCGCGCGGCTACGAGGCGATCCGATCGACCATCATGGACGGCTCGTTCTACGCGGCGCAGGGTTGCGGCAGACGCTGGATTGCCGCCGGGATTCCCGGCGTGATCATCAGCAATCTCGTAACCTGGGTCTGGACCGGATCGGCCTATGTGGTGCCGGCCGCGATGGCCAAGGCCGCGGTTCATGCAATGACGATGTCGCTCGCAGTCGAATGGGGGCCGAAGGGAATTCGCGTCAACGCGGTGGCGCCAGGTCCGTTTCCGACCGAGAACGCCTGGGACAAGCTCAATCCTCTGGCCGAGACCGGCGTGGGTGCGACCCAGGCGGACGAGGTTCCGCTGCGCCGGTTCGGCAAGATGGATGAGTTGCGCAATCTGATGATTTTCCTGATGTCGGATGGATGCAGTTACATCACCGGCGACACCATCAGCATCGACGGCGGGCATCATCTGGCGGCGCCGAGCACGTTCGTGGGGCTTTCAAAACTTTCGCCGGAAGACTGGCAACGGGCGCGGGAGGCCATTCAGGCTTCCACGCGCAAGGAAAAAGAAGGCCGGTCGGCCTGAAATCAATAAGCCTGAATCGCCCGGGAGAGACGCAATGGATCTGGCAATCGCTACCACGAGCTTCGAATGCACGATCGACGGTGGCCTCGCGCATATCGTTCTCAACCAGCCCGACCGCGGCAATCCGATCGACGGCGAGTTCTGCCGCGAGTTCAACCTTTGCATGGCGGAATTGAGCGAGCGCGACGATGTGCGATCGGTGCTGATCTCCGCGCGCGGTAGATTGTTCAGCGTCGGTGGCGATCTGGCGGCACTGGCGTCGCGTGGCGACGCGCTGCCGGTAACGATCAAGTCGTGGACGGCGGATCTGCATGCCGCCATCGTGCGGATGGTCCGCATGCGTGCGCCGGTCGTCGTGGCGGTGCAAGGCAATGTGGCGGGCGGCAGCGTCTCGCTGATGGCCGCGGGCGATCTGGTGGTGATCGGCAAATCGGCGCGTATCTCGTCCGCGTTCGCCAAGATCGGCTTCACGCCGGACAGCGGATCGACGACGACCGTGACGCGGCGCATCGGGGTTGCCCGCGCCAGGCGGTTTTTCCTGCTGGCGGAAACGATGGACGCCGACGCCGCGCTGGCGGCCGGACTGGTCGACTATGTCGTGAACGACGATGCGGTCGTTGCCGAGGCCGAAAAGATCGCGCGCGAGCTGGCGTCAGGTCCCACCGAAGCCTATGGCGGGATCAAGCGCCTGTTCCTGCAGACGCCCAACCGTTCGATCGAAAGTCAGTTGGAAGACGAAGCGCAAACGCTCGCGGCCATCTCGCGAACGGCGGACGCCCAGGAGGGCGTAAAAGCCTTCAGGGAGAAGCGTAAACCGAAATTTGCGGGAAGATAATTCTATTGATCCCTGTAAGTCGGGTCGCGGCGCTCCCGAAATGCCGCGACGGCTTCCTGATGGTCGCTGGTTTCGAGCAGCATCACCTGCTGACGGTCCTCGATCATCAGCGCGGCATCGATGCCGGGGGCATCGATCAGCGCGTTCAGCGTTTGCTTGGTCAGGCGCAAACCCATCGGCGAAGCGCGGGCCATTTCGGCGGCGAAGGCAAGCCCGGTCTCCAGCAATTGGTCGTCGGCAACGACGTCGCTGACGAGTCCCACGGCCTTGGCCCGATCCGCACCGAGAAATCGTCCGGTCAGCAACAGTTCCGACGCTACGGAGAGGCCGATCAACCGGGGCAACAGATAGCCGGACCCCATGTCGCAGCCGCCAACGCCGACACGGATATAGGCGGCGTTCATCCGCGCCGCCGGCGTCGCAAAGCGAACATCGGAGGCCAGCAGCAACGAAAACCCGGCGCCACATGCCGCGCCCTGAACAAGGGTTACGATCGGCTGCGGGCAGCTTCGCATCAGGCGGATGATCCGCGAGTAGCGCTGCTGCATGTCGAGCTGCCGCTGCGGGCGCCCCGCGCCGGGAGCTGCGAATGCATCCGAACCGAGCTCGGCCCCGGCGCAAAACGCCCGCCCATTGCCCCGGAAGATCACGATGCGCGTGGTCAGGCGATCGTGGAGCCCGGAAAAGTAGGCGATCAACTCGTCGGCCATTGCGGGTGTCACCGCATTGAGCGCTTCCGGCCGGTTGAGGGAGAGGATTTCAATGGCGCCGCGCGCTTCGACGGTGATTGTCGTGAATTTGTCCATGTCGTGCGTTCCCAAAGGCATCATTCGTCGCCGGGACAACAGGATGTCACAGGGTGGTGCGGATGGCCATGACAAGCCGGTTGTTCCAATTCTCCGGCCTCCGGCCCTTCTGTCCGGGCGCTTGGCAAAGCGCTTGCGAAACAGAATACACCATATCATAATATAGTGTACTAATTTTTGGCAGCGCGGCGGCCGGCCGCCGGTCGCCCATCAATTCGGAGAGCACGATGCCATACCAATCGGTCTTCAGGCCGGATCTCTTCAAGGGCAAGACGATCATCATCACCGGCGGCGGCAGCGGCATCGGCCGTTGCACCGCACACGAACTGGTGGCTCTCGGCGCTGATGTCGCGATCCTCGGCCGCACTGCCGAAAAACTGGCGGAGGTGAAGGTGGAGATTGAAGAGGACGGCGGACAGGTCCTGACCCAGGTTTGCGATATCCGCGACGAGACGATGGTGATCGCGGCGATCGACTCCGTGCTCGGCGCCTATGGCCGCATCGACGGGCTGGTCAACAATGCCGGCGGTCAATACCGCGCGCCGATGAAGTCGATCTCGACCAAGGGGTTCGAGGCGGTGGTCCGGAGCAATTTGACCGGTGGCTTCATTTTCATGCGTGAGGTCTATAACCGCTGGATGGAGGCCAATGGTGGGGCCATCGTCAACATCATCGCCGACATCTGGCATGGCTGGCCCGAATTCGCGCACTCGGGTGCGGCGCGCGGCGGCATGCTGACGCTCACCGAAACCGCGGCGTGCGAATGGTCCGCTTCGGGCGTGCGAGTCAATGCGGTCGCGCCGGGCGGCATCGTGTCCAGCGGGTTCGATACCTACACGCCGGAAATGCAGAAGAAACTGCATGATTTCACGGCGGGCGTGCCGCTGCAGCGGTTCGGCACCGAGGCCGAAATCTCGGCGGCGATCGTGTATTTGTTGTCGCCGGCTGCGGCCTATGTCACGGGATCCTGCATCCGCGTCGACGGCGGTACGCCGAATGCGCGCACCACATGGAAGCTAGAGCCACACAATCGCAACGCCCCCTTTGAAGGCTTTCATCGCTCCAAACTTCCGGAGGCCCTGAAGAAGGCACCGTGACGCCGGTCGGGCTGCGTCAATAAGATGTCGTACGCGTGTATACGAGTATGCAGAGATGAGGAAACGAGATGGCCGGACTGTATTTCGAACAATTCTCTGTCGGGCAAACCTTCGTTCATGAAATCCGGCGAACGGTCACCGACATGGACAACATCCTGTTCTCGTCGCTGACCTATAATCCGGCAGCGGTCCACATCGATCACGAATACGCCAAATCGACCGAATTCGGCAAACCGCTGATGAACTCGATCTTCACGCTCGGCTTGGTCATCGGCCTGTCGGTGCAGGACACCACCCTGGGCACGACGGTCGGAAATCTCGGCATGGAAGACACCAAATTTCCACGCCCGGTCTTCGCCGGTGATACGATAAGGGCGGAAACGAAGATCCTGGCCGTTCGCGAGAGCAAGTCCCGCCCGACCCAGGGGATCGTGACCTTCGAGCATCGCGGCTTCAATCAGCACAATGAAGAAATCGCGTATTGCCGCCGCATAGGCCTGATGATGAGGCGTCCCGCATGAGATTGCGCTCCCTTCTGTTTGTGCCTGGAGACAGCGAGCACAAATTCGCGAAGGCATCCGGGCTTGGCGCCGACGCGCTGATCCTCGATCTCGAGGATGCCGTGGCGCCGCCGCGCAAGGCGCTGGCGCGCGAGATGGTCAAAAACTTGCTGGGCGGACCGCCGCGTGACTGGGCGTTCCTGGCGCGCATCAATCCGCTCGGCAGCGGCCTGACGCTCGAAGAC
>DASQOU010000346.1:0-11584 GCA_035644295.1 Bradyrhizobium sp. | reverse complement strand
CACGATGCGTCCGGTCTCCAGCACGTAGCCGTGGTCGGCGACGGAAAGGCCCATGCGCGCGTTTTGCTCGACAAGCAAGACCGTGGTGGTGCGCCGGATCTCCGAGATGATCCGGAATACCGCCTGCACGATGACAGGAGCAAGTCCTAGCGACGGCTCGTCCAGCAGCAACAGTCGCGGCTTCGCCATCAGGCCACGCGCCACCGCGACCATCTGCAGTTGGCCGCCCGACAGGGTCCAGCCGAGCGCATTGGCAAAGGCGCGGATATCGGGAAACAGGTCGAACATCGCGTCGGCTTCACGCGACAGGTCCGACTTGCCGACGCGCCGGTTCGAGGCACCCAGCATGATGTTTTCCTTGACGGAAAGGCCGGGGAATACCCGCCTGCCCTCCGGCACGTGAGAAATTCCGAGCCGCACGATCGCCTCAGGTCCAAGGCCCGCGATCGATTGGTCGTCGAACAGGATTTCACCCGCGGCCGGCTTTATCAATCCTGAGATCGCCCGCAGCGTGGTCGATTTGCCGGCACCGTTGGCGCCGAGCAAGGTCACCACCTGCCCTTCGTCGACGCCGATCGAGACGCCGCGCAACGCTTCGATCTCGCCATAGCGTACGATCAGATCGTTGATTTGAAGCAGCGCCATTATTCGGTTCCGAGATAGGCGGAGACGACATCGGGATGGCGCAGCACCGCCATGGATTCGCCGTCCGCGATGCGGCGTCCGAAATTGAGCACCGTAATGTGCTGGGCGGCCTCGCTGACCAGCGTCATGTCGTGATCGATGATCAGGATGGTCAGGCCTTGCGCTGCGATGCGCTTGAGCAGCGCGTGAAGTTCCTGCTTCTCGCTGGAATTCAGCCCAGCCGCCGGTTCGTCCAGCAGCAACAAGGTCGGATTGGCCGCCAGCGCGCGTGCGATTTCGATCAGCCGCTGATGGCCATAGGAAAAACTGGAGATCAGTTCGTTGGCACGGCCTCCGAGGCCGACAAAGGCCAACGCCGACATCGCCCGCTTGATCAGCGCGTCGTCGCCGCCTGCGCCGATCAGCGTGTTGCCGGGCCGCTCGGCGCCGATCATGACGTTTTCAAGCGCGGTCATCGAGCGGAACAGCCGGATGTTCTGGAACGTGCGCCCCAATCCGGCGGCGGCGCGCTGATGCGGCGGCATCTCGGTGATGTCGGTGCCGTCGAGCGTAACGCTGCCGGCGGTCGCCTTGTAGAGGCCGGAGAGCACGTTCAGCGTGGTGGTCTTGCCTGAGCCGTTCGGCCCGATCAGCGCGTGAACGCCGCCACGCCTGACTTCGATATCGACGTCATCGACGGCCTTGAGACCCCCGAAATGTTTGGAAAGCCCTTTGACGGCGAGAACGATATCGCCGCCGATGGTCGCGGGCGCCAATTGTAACGCAAGACCGGCCGCCTGCACCTTGGCCTTGGCGCGCCAGCGCTCGGTCGCGATCTTGACGAAACCCCAGATGCCGTCCGGCATGTAGCGGATGATCAAAATGACGGACAAACCGTAAATCGCGAGATAGAGCCCGGGGACGCTTTTCAGGAACCGCAGCCATTCCGGGATCAGGATCAAGAGGCCAGTGCCGATTGCCGAACCGATCGGAGAGGCGACGCCGCCGAGCAGCGACATCGTCAGGAAAACGACCGACTCGGCAAAAGAGAACTGGTCAGGGCTGACATAGGCGAAACCGCCGGCGAACAGACCGCCGGCCAATCCGCCCAGTACCGCACTCAGCGCAAAGGCCGAAACCTTGGTGCGGAAGACGTCGATGCCAACGACGCCGGCGGCAAGCTCGTTATCGCGCACCGCGCGCATGGCCCGGCCAAGCCGCGTATCCGCAAGATGCCAGACCGCGTAGCCGACCAAGGCCAACATGGCGACGCAAAAGGCGAGGTACGATTGCGAGGACTGGAAAAGGTCAGGCCGGCCAATGCGGGGAACGCCGTCCGGGCCGTGGGTGAGCCAGATGGTGTTGATCATGACGAGCGTCACGATCTGCTGAAACGAGATCGTCACCATCGCCAGGTAATGCCCGCCGAGCCGAAGCGTCGACATGCCCAGCAACGCGCCGGCCAGAAGCGCGATGACGCATCCGCCGGCAAGGCACAGCCAGTAGCTGAGATGGTAGTCGGACGTGCCGAGGCCGACGGCGTAGGCACCGAGACCGAAAAATGCCGCCTGCGCCAGGTTGATCTGCCCGCACAGGCCGAGCACGACCGAAAGCCCGAATACCGCGATCGCAAAGGTGGTCGCCTGCATCAGGATGTTGTGGATGTAGCCGTCGAATTGCATCGTGGCGGCGAGCGCAACGATGATGGCGGCGCCAATGAAATACGGCAGGTGCCGCAACAAAAGCGGCTTGGTGTGCGGGCTCACGACCGCCATCGCAATGTTTTCGCTCGGGGCGCTCATGCTTTCTCCGCGACACGTTCGCCGAAGATGCCCTGAGGCCGGAACACCAGAAACGCCACCAGCACCAGGAAGGCAAAACCGTCCTTGTAGGGCACCGACACATAGGCCGCGCCAAAGGTTTCGATGATGCCGAGCGCCAGACCGCCGATGATCGCGCCGGCAACGTCGCCAAATCCGCCAATGATGGTGGCGGCGAAGGCCTTAAGCGCGATCGTGGATCCCATCTGGATCGAAACGAACAGGACCGGCGCGACCAGGATGCCTGCCAGCCCCCCGAGCACCGCCGAGTAGATAAAAGTGATCATGATCATGGTGGAGACAGAAATGCCGAGCAGCGAGGCCATCTCCTTGTCCTGCGAGGTCGCCTGCAATTTCTTGCCCAGCATAGTGTGTTCGAAGAACCAGTAGTTGAAGATCACCAGCACGATGGTCACTGCGATGATCAGCAAATACTGGCTGTCGAGATAGACCGGCCCGAGCTGAATGCCCGGTGTATCGAACCATCCTTCCAGCACCTGCGGCTGCGGCCCGTAGATCGCCAGCACCGAATTGGCAAGCAGGATCGAAGCGCCGATGGTCGCGATGATGACCGGCAAGAAGGTGCGATGACGCAGGGGGTAATAGACCCCGAGATTGAAGATCGCGCCCAGTAGCGCCATGCCGGCCAGCGCCAGCAGGAACGACAGCCAATATGGCCAATGCAAATCGACGGCGAATACCACCATCAGGTAGGCTGCGACCATGGAAAATTCGCCTTGGGCGAAGTTCACGACGTTGGTGGCGCGGAAGATCAGCACGAAGCCGAGCGCTACAAGCGCATAGACGGCGCCGATGCCGATACCGGTAAAGAGCAATTGCAGTACGAGATCCATGAAAGCGCTCGGTGGGAGAGACTGGCGGCTTTGCTGTTGATTATCGCTGTTGCCGCAGCCCAAAATCGAGGGTGGAACGATCAGCGCAACGCGAGGGGCGGCGCGGGCTCACCGGCCTCTCCACGGTCGGGAGAGGCCGGCAAAGCGGTTAATCGTCGAAGTCGATATGTTTGTCGTAGACGATGGTGCCCTTCTCGTTCCGCACGACGTTATAACCATGCAGGCCGTCGCCGTTCTGGTCGAAATTGTATTCGCCTTCTGCACCGGCATATTTTTTGACGGCGAGAATGGCCTCGCGGATTTTTGTCGGATCGGTCGAGCCGGCCTTGTTGATCGCCGCTGACAGGATGGTGAGGGCATCGTATGGCCAGGCACTCTGATTGTCAGGCGCGGTCTTGTAGGCGTCGCGATAGGATTTGCCGAAAGCTTTTGAAGCTTCGCTGGATTCCTCCGCGTAGTCGGCCACGCCATAGGTGCCATAAAGCGCCGGACCTGCCAGCTTGGTCGATGACACCGCGACCACAGACGGCGATCCCACCCAGGGAATGTTGACGCCGAGCTGGCGCAGCTGGCGGGCGAAGATGCCGAGATCGTTTTCAAACGTAAAGTAGGTGCCGAGAACATCCGCGCCGGATTGCTTCACGGCCAGCACGACCGGGGTGAAATCCTGGCTCTGATTGGCGTAGCCCTGATCGAGCACCGGCGGCGCGCCAAGTTTTCCCAATGCATCTGACAGCGCCTTGCCGCCGGCGGTGCCGAACGCGTCGGTCGAATGAACGATCGCCCATTTTTTCTTGCCGAGCGTGTTGGCGCCAAAATCGGCGATCACGCGGCCGGAATAGCTGTCATTGGGACGGAAACGGAACAGCCATTGGTTGCCCATATGGGTCAGGTCCGGATTGGTGCCGCCGATCATGACCGGTTTGCCGAGTTTGAGAACATCGGGCGCCATCGCCATCACCTGGGTCGAACGGATCGATCCGAGAAATGCCACGATGTCCGACTGCGCGGCCAGTTTCGAGAACGCCAGCACGATGCCGGGATTGGTGGTCTGATCGTCCTCGATGACCAGTTCGACCTGTTTGCCGAGGACCCCGCCCGCCTTGTTGACCGCGGCCAGCGCCAGCTTGGCGCCATTCTGCGCCCAAAGCCCCTGCTCGGCCGCCGGACCCGTTACCGGAACGCACATTCCGATCTTGATTGTCGCGGCCTGGGCGCGGGCGCTGCCGATCACGTACGGTGCAGTAATACCTACGGCCATTCCCGCCGTAAAGTCACGTCGCGTAAACTTCATCCAGTCCTCCCGTGAGGCCAACTTGGGCGTCGGCCTTGATTACGTTCACAAGTTTGAGCGAAAAATCGTCCGCGTGTCTACGGCGTGTCGTGGCAAGAGTCGATCCGCATCAACGCACTCCCTCTAGGCGCAATCGGCTGCCTTGGTTTCGCGACCAAACCTGCGAAGGTGCCCAAACAATAAGCATGGGCTATGGTCGGCCTGGCACGGCCAGCTCGTTCCCGCGCTTGCTACGCCCCTTAGAATCGTTGGAGTGATCCCCGACATGCCGCATTTCACGATTGAATATTCCGCCAATCTCGATTCCCGCCTCGACATGAGAAAAGTCGTCGAAGTGGTTCGCAAGGCGGCGCTGGAAACCGGCATTTTCCCGCTTGGCGGCATTCGTGTTCGTGCCATCCGTTGCGAGCATTACGCTATCGCCGACGGAAGTCCTCATGTCGGTTTCCTCGACATGGTGTTGCGGCTTGGCGAGGGGCGCGATCTGGCGGCCCGCAAGAAAGCCGGCGAGCATATTTTCCGCGCCCTCTCAGATCACCTCGACCCGGTCTTTGCCACGGGCCAGTGCGCGCTGTCGTTTGACATGCAGATCAACGACAAGGAAACCAGCTGGAAACGCAATAACATCCATGGAGTTTTGAAGACGGAGGCTGCGCATGGTTGAAGAGCGCGGCTTTCCTCATCCTGAGAAGCGGGCGCAAGCCCGCGTCTCAGGATGAACCGCCCGGGCCTCATGGTTCGAGACGGCGCTAAGAAGCGCCTCCTCACCACGAGGTCAAAAATCGAAGACTGGAATAAATTCACATGCCTGTGCCGACGCATATATTCGATCCGCCGTTCAACATCGTCAGGTGCAGCCACGCCGTGCTTGACGTGGTGGACCTGAACACGAGCCGCGCGTTCTACGAAAACGCCATCGGCCTGCATGCCGAGGACAGCGACGACAAGGCGGTATATCTGCGCGGCGTTGAGGAGCATCAGCATCACTCGCTGGTGCTGCGCAAGGCGGCCAACGCCGCCTGCAATCGGCTCGGCTTCAAGGTCGGCACCGAACAGGATCTCGACAAGGCGGCGGCGTTCCTTTCGGAGAGCGGCATCACTTACAGCTTTGCCGAGCAGCCGTTCCAGGGCCGCACGCTGCAATTTGCCGACCCTTTCGGCTTTCAGGTCGAACTCCATGCGTCGATGGACAAGCGTCCGCATCTGTTGCGCCGCTACGACCTCTACAAAGGCTGCCACCCGCAGCGGCTCGATCACTTCAACGTCTTTGCCGCCGAGGTCCAGGACACCCTCGACTTCTATGCGCGGCTGGGTTTCCGATTGACAGAATACGCCGAGGAAGACGGACCGAACGGTCGGATTGCTGCGGCCTGGCTGCACCGCAAGGGCAACGTGCATGATTTCGCGATCACCAACGGCAAGGGCCCTCGCCTGCATCACTTCGCCTATTGGGTGCCAAGCGCGATGAACATCCTGCATCTGTGCGACGTGATGGCCTCGAGCGGCTATCTCAAGAACATCGAGCGCGGGCCTGGCCGCCACGGCATTTCAAACGCGTTCTTTCTCTATGTCAGGGATCCCGACGGCCACCGCCTCGAGCTCTACACCAGCGATTACTTCACCGGCGATCACGACCATGCGCCGATGCGCTGGTCGCTGAAGGATCCGCGCCGGCAGACGCTGTGGGGCTCGCCCGCGCCGCGCTCGTGGTTCGAGCAGGGATCGCCGTTTCCGGGACAGGCTGTGCGTGAACCGCTATTCGTCGCCGATGTCACAGTTGCAGATTAGATGATCACGGGGGACTCATGAGAATGTCTTTGTTTGTCGCGGCCGCCTCGATGCTGGGTCTGGCGCCTGTTCTGTCGCCAGTGGGCGGCCTCCACGCCGCTGAGCTGAAGGTGCTTGCGGGAGGCTCGATGACCGGCGTGTTGACCGAACTCGGCCCTCAATTCGAGCGCGACTCCGGCCATAAGCTCGTGATTCATTTCGACACAGCCCCCAACCTGATCAAGCTGGCGACTTCCGGCCAGCCGTTCGACCTCGGCATCGTCCCCATCGACGTCTTCAAGGACGCCGCCGCGAGGGCCAAGTTCGGGCCGACCATTGAAGTCGCAAGGGTCGGCTATGGGGTCGCGGTGCGCACGGGCGCTCCCAAGCCCGACGTCAGTACGACTGATGCCTTCAAGAAAACCCTGCTGGAGGCAAAATCCATCACGTTCCTGCCGGCCAGCGCAGCCGGCGCCTATATCCTCAAGGTGTTCGAGCGCCTCGGCATCGATGAGGCGATGAAGGCCAAAACCAAAGCGCAGACCGTACCCGGGCAAATCGTCCCGGCGGTCATCAACGGTGATGCGGAGCTCGCGGTGTTTGTGAACAATCTGTTGACCGCGCCCGGCGTGGAAATCGCCGGTCCATTTCCCGCCGAATTGCAACAGGAACTGGTTTTTCCGGCGGCCGTAGCTGCCGATACGAAGGAGCCGGCTGCCGCGAAGGCGTTCATCGACTATCTCACCTCCCCTGCTGCCGCTGATGTCATCAAGGCCAAGGGCATGACCCCCGGCTAAGGGAACTGCAATGCCCCTAAGTTCCGGTGGAGAAGCCATCGTCAGCGGTCTTGTCGCCCACGGCGTCGATACCGTGTTCGGCCTGCCCGGCGCGCAAATCTACGGCCTGTTCGATGCCTTCCATCAGGCGCAGTTGAAGGTCGTCGGCGCGCGCCATGAACAGGCCTGCGGTTACATGGCCTATGGCTATGCGCGCTCCACCGGCAGACCCGGTGTGTTCAGTGTGGTGCCCGGCCCCGGCGTGCTCAACGCGGGTGCCGCCTTGTTGACGGCGTTCGGGTCGAACGAACCGGTGCTCTGCCTGACCGGACAGGTGCCGACGCCGTTTCTCGGCAAGGGCCGCGGTCAGCTCCACGAAATGCCGGATCAGCTCGCCACGTTGCGGACTTTTGTAAAGTGGGCGGACCGCATCGAATACCCGGATGCGGCCCCTTCTATGGTCGGCCGCGCGTTTCAGGAGATGCTATCGGGACGCCGTGGCCCGGTTTCGCTGGAAATGCCGTGGGACGTCTTCACGCAGCACGCGGAAGTAGGCCCGGCAAGGGTGTTCGATCTCTTTCCCGCACCGCAGCCTGATCCCGACCGGATCAAGTCGGCGGCCGCATTGATCGCCGACAGCAGGACGCCGATGATCTTTGTCGGCAGCGGCGCGATCCACGCGGGTGATGAGATTCTGGAACTTGCAGAACTGATCGACGCGCCGGTGGTGGCGTTCCGCAGCGGCCGCGGCATCGTCTCCAACGCCCATGAACTCGGACTGACTTTTGCCGCGGCCTATCGGTTGTGGCCGCAGACCGATCTCATGATCGGAATAGGCACGCGGCTAGAATTGCCGACGATGTCGCGCTGGCCGTTTCGTCCCGACGGGCTGAAATCCATTCGCATCGATATCGATCCCTCGGAAATGCGAAGATACACCCCGGACGCCGCCGTGATATCTGACGCACAGGCCGGCACCAGCGAACTGCTGGCTGCGGTTCGCAAGCGTGGCTACAGAAAGACCGCTGGACGCCGGGCCGCGATCCGCGAAGCCGCGGTGGCGGCGCTCCAGCAGATTCAAGCAATTCAGCCGCAGATGGCTTACCTGAACATTCTGCGCCAGGTCCTGCCGTCGAACGCCATCGTGACCGATGAATTGTCGCAGGTCGGTTTTGCCTCCTGGTACGGCTTTCCGATTTACGAGCCGCGCACCTTCATCACCTCAGGCTATCAGGGCACGCTCGGCTCGGGCTTCCCGACAGCGCTCGGCGCCAAGGTCGCACATCCGGACCGGCCGGTGGTCGCCATCACCGGCGATGGCGGCTTCATGTTCGGCGTGCAGGAACTGGCGACTGCCGTGCAATTCAACATCGGCGTGGTCGTGCTGGTGTTCAACAACAATTCCTACGGCAATGTACGCCGCGATCAGCTTGAGCGTTTCGACGGCCGCGTGGTGGCGTCGGATCTCGTCAACCCGGACTTTGTAAAACTAGCGGAATCCTTTGGCATGGGCGCGGCGCGCGTGACATCGCCGCAGACTTTTCGCCCGGCGCTGGAGAAGGCCCTGGTCGATGGCGGTCCTTATCTCATCGACATCGAAGTGGCGAAGGATTCCGAGGTCAGTCCGTGGGCGTTCATTCATCCGGCCAAGCCGCAGGCCAATTGATCTGGCGCTCATCGCACTTTCCGGAACGTCAGATTAATGCGCCGCCGGCCCAATAGTGGATGCTCGCCGTCGGCCAGTGGAGCGACGCCATGAAAAACAAGCCGCGCCGGCCCGCCCCATACCGCGATGTCACCGTGCTCCAGCCGAAACCGGCGCGCCTTGTCGCCGCGTTTCAATCCGCCGAACAGGAAGATCGCCGGCAGCCCAAGCGACACCGAGACGATCGGTGCGCCGAAATCGAGTTCATCCCTGTCCTGGTGCAGGGACATCCGGGCGCCGGGAACGTATCGGTTGATCAGGCATACATCCGGTGCAAACCCTGAAAAACCCGCGCGATCAGCGGCCCGCCCGGCGAGGTCGCGCAGCAACGGCGGCATCGCCGGCCAGGGTTTTTCAGTTTCGGGATCATCGGCGCCGTAGCGATAGCCGGTGCGATCGGTGATCCACCCGGCGGTTCCGCAATTGGTCATGGCCACCGACATCTGATGGCCGCCCGGCGTCACCATGTGACGAAACGGCGCCTGCGCCACAATATCGCGCAATACTGCGATTAGCTCGGATTCCACCGGTCCGACGAAACCGCGCAGCAGCACGGCCCCTTCCGCCATCACCTCCTGCGAGGAGCGAACATCGGCAACGCTTTCAAACAAGTCGGCCGTCAAAGAGCTACTCACTTCGCATCGTGAAAGATCACGCCAACGGTGTGGCGGTGGCCTGATCGGACCCGGCTTACACCGTGGCGCAGATTAACGCGATAAAATCCGCGCGTCCCCTGCACCGGCCGGACATGCACAGCAAAGGCCACCGCATCGCCCTGGAGAAGCGGCACCACTTCGGCCCGCGACTGCATACGCGGCCGCTGTTCGGTCAACACGAACTCCCCGCCTGAGAAGTCCCGGCCCGGCTCCGACAGCAGGATCGCGACCTGCAGCGGGAACACATGCTCGCCGTAAAGGTCCTGGTGCAGGCAGTTGTAGTCACCCGCTCCATATTGCAGCAGCAGTGGCGTCGGCCGGACCTGGCCGGCGGCGTGGCAGCGGCGGAGAAACGCGTCGTGGCTTTCGGGATAGCGGATATCGATTCCCATGGCCTCATTCCAGCGATTGGCGATGCCACAGAGCGGCGCATAGAGATTGGGACGCAATTCGGCGATCAAGGCCGGAAGCGGATAGCAAAAATATTTGTACTCCCCGCGCCCAAAGCCGTGGCGCCCCATCACCACGCGGCTACGGAAATGCGCTTCTTCGGGATAGAGGGCAGCGAGCGCGCGGCATTCGTCCACCGAAAGCAACCCCTTCAGCACGGCGCAGCCTTGCGAATCGAGGTCGCTCGCCGCTTGTCCCCAGTCGATCGCGGCAACGCGCGCGGCGATATCGGAGGAGAATGGCACAGGGTGGACAATGTTTTGGGTGGCTGATTTCATGTTGGCGATGTTCGCAAATTGGGATGCATAGCGCCACCCGATTTCCCGGGAACCGGCTCCGTCACGTCATTGCGAGCCAACGGGTCGCGCGAATGCGCGCCCGATGATAAACTCCGCGAAGCAATCCATTGCATTCAATCAGGATTGCGGCTGATGTGCCGCGGCCACGCACCTGATTCATAAAAGAGGGCGCCCGGCTCGGCGGGCGCCCTCGACATTCGCGGATGCGAGCCGCGCTATGGCAGGTTCGGCACGCCCAAGTTGACGATGGACGGCCTCGACGGATTAAGGCTCTGGTCCCAGAACGCGCACTGGTGGACCGTTGCCAGATCGGTGGGGTCGCTTACGGTCTCATGGGTGGGCGTCGGCGGCACGAACGATATGAGGTCGTCGAGGTCCGACAGGTATTGCGGCCAGAACACCGGGGTATCGGCTCGGTTTGGATTGCCGGTGGCGGCAAAGGTCGTCCAATAGAGGACCATCTGATGGGCGAGTTGCTGCTGATTGGCCGTCAACGGCGTCTGCTTGAGGTCGAGCCCGAGCCCTGACGGACTGGAGACCGGGAACAGATACTGGATCTCCGCCGTGTGATCCGAACCGTAGGGATAGTTGGTGCCGTCGTGCAGGGTAGTCGGCGACAGGAAGTTGTCGGGCGCCTGCTCGTCGTTGAACTCGTAGGCGAACACCGGCACGAACTGCGACGCGCTCTTGTCGATCGTATGGGCATTGCAAGCGAAAATAGCGTCGGTCGCCGCGGCCGCCAGCGCAATGTTCGCACTCAGCGGCGTATTGCCCGAGGGATACAGCGTGATGACGCCGGGCAATCGGTCTGGCGACACGATGGTCGCCAGCAGGATCTGAAGCGCCGCCGAATAGGGCGTTGTCCCCGGGGTGGTCACGGCCTGGGCGTCGGGCACCACGTTGTCCTGGAACCCGAACACCAGCGGGATGAACAATCGGAACTCGTTGTGATTGGATCCGTTGATCAGGGGTACGCGGGCGAAGTGCCCCGCCGCGATGGCGTCGACGAGGGACTCCGGAAGCACCTTGCCGTCGACGACGGGCGAGGCGACGGTGCCCTCGAACGTGAGGCTCTGGCACGAGTTCTGGCTCGCACAGGGCCCCAGGATCTTGTCGACCGGCACCGCGCGCAGGCAGGCGGCGGTCTGCGCGTCGGCCTGGTTGGGATCAGCGCATCCTTCCGCGATGGCGAATTCGCTGCCCTTCTTTTCCGAGTCGGCCTGGGTCGGTTGCCGCATCTGATAGCCGCCGCTCTCGATGATGGCGCGATGAAACAGTCCACTGGCCAGCGGCGACACCATGTTGACGAGCGTGCTCGATCCCCCGGCCGACTCGCCGA
>DASQOU010000345.1:0-19438 GCA_035644295.1 Bradyrhizobium sp. | reverse complement strand
AGGCGAAGAAGTCGAAGCGCTGAGCGCTCGCCGTCATTGCGAGCGAAGCGAAGCAATCCAGAGTCTGTGCGGAGCTGCCAGTTCTGGATTGCTTCGTCGCGGAGCCTGTCATCGGGCGCGCATTCGCGCGACCCGGTGGCTCCTCGCAATGACGGGGAGGCGCAACAAAAAAAGCGCGGGGCAAGCCCCGCGCCTTTTTACCAAACCTAATGCGGCGGGATTATTCGCCGACAGCCGCCGCCCGCTCGGTCTTCTCGACGATGCGGGCCGACTTGCCGCGCAGGTTGCGCAGGTAATACAGCTTGGCGCGGCGCACCTTGCCGCGGCGCACCACCTTGATCGAGTCGATCATCGGCGACATCACGGGGAATACGCGTTCGACGCCCTCGCCGTAGGAGATCTTGCGCACCGTAAAACTCTCGTTGAGCCCGCCGCCGGAGCGGCCGATGCAGACGCCTTCATAGGCCTGCACGCGCGAGCGATCGCCTTCGACCACCTTGACGTTGACGATCACGGTGTCGCCGGGTCCGAATTCCGGAATCTCTTTGCCGGCGGACAATTTTTCGAATTGCTCTTTTTCGAGCTGTTGAATGAGGTTCATGGTGGATTCTCCATCGGCGGCGCGCCGCAGCCGCAAAATGCGCGCGGGCTCGCGCGAGTATTCGTTTATCCTGCGCGGATTTGGCGCCCGTATACGGCAAAGGCAGGGCGTTGTCACCCTTTCGTCGTGGTTTTTGGCGGCTTTTGGCCGCTGTTTTTGGCCGCCCAGAGGTCGGGCCGCCGCGCCCGGGTCAGGGCCTCCGCCTCGGCCAGCCGCCAGGCGGCGATCTTGGCGTGGTCGCCCGAGAGCAGGATTTCCGGGATCGGCTGGCCCTCGAACTCCTGCGGACGGGTGTATTGCGGGTATTCCAGTAACCCCTCCGAAAAGCTCTCATCGGCGCCGGAACTGAACTTTCCCATCACCCCCGGCAGCAGTCGGACACAGGCGTCGATGAGCGCCATGGCGGCGATTTCACCGCCCGACAACACGTAATCGCCGATCGAGACCTCTTCCAGGCCGCGTGCCGCGATGACCCGCTGGTCGACGCCCTCGAACCGGCCACAAACGATCAGGGGGCCGGGCCCGGCGGCCAGTTCCATGATTTGCAACTGGGTCAATGGCCGACCCCGGGGGCTCATCAGTAGCCTCGGTCGGCCTTTTGGCCGGTCTTTTTCCCGGTCTGAGGCGATATCCGCGGCATCGATCGCGGCCGCCAGCACGTCGGCGCGCAGCACCATCCCGGGGCCACCGCCGGCCGGCGTGTCGTCGACGCTGCGGTGACGGTCGGTGGCCGAATCCCTGATATCGCGGGCCTCCAGAGCCCACAAGCCTGCGACCAGCGCCTTACCCGCAAGGCTGACGCCGAGCGGCCCCGGGAACATCTCCGGAAACAGGGTGAGGACGGTCGCGCGCCAGATCGTTGGATTGGAAGTCATGGCCTTCCAATGGCGCTTTCGGTGCGGACCGTCAAACGGTCCACGACGTCCTGGGCCGGCACACGCGGCAGCGGCCGGCTCAGAACCACATCACACACAGATGCTGGCCGGGCGCCCCGCCTGAGGCCTACTGCTTGCGGCCGTATTCGGTGAGTTCGATGGTGTTATTGACCAGCAGATGGCTGTCCACGCGGGAGACGAAGGTGCGTTTGACCCAGTGATCGATCACGGGGGCATACCAGGTAACTGCCGTCACTTCGCCTTTGCGGGTCGGGTCTTTGACGTTTTTCCTCGAAAGCAACGTTTCAATCTTGAATGTATCGAAGGTGCCAGCCTTTGTGGTCACCGTCTCCTGTCCGATGACCTTCGATTTGCCCGACCGGTTCCAGATGTAGCCGTTGGAAACGTTGGTTTCGCTCGCTTGGAAATTCCAGATTTTGCCGACCGTGAGCGGCATTTGAATTCCGGCGCCGTCGTTGGGAGAATATTTCCATTGCCCCGAAAGGGTCACGTTCCATGACCGATCGTAAACGATCTGGCCCGGTTCAGGCTTACCCACGGTGTCGACGCGAGTACTGATGTCCTTCGCTGTTACCTCTGTCACGACGTTGGTGCGGGTAGCGGTGATTGTCCCGGTAATTTCGTCCCGCACGTCGTAAGTCCAGTGGTCGCCAACCAACGGCTCTTCCATCCTGATGACAGCTTTCGAAGGCTGCACCGCCGCTGCAGGCGCCTGCGTCGGCTGCTGTGCCCACGCGCTCCCGGTAACGAGACCAATCAACCCCAGAACGGCGTAACGAAGCATTCACGTGCCCTCTTGTTGGTATGCGATAGGGTCGCGCGGACGGCCGACTAGCGGCGGCCATACTCAACCAGCTCCACGGTGCTCTTGTCGCGGACGCGGCCCTCCGAGCGTGACATGGAAGAGCGCTTCACCCAATGATCGATCAGCGGGGCGTACCAGGTCTGCTGGACCGACTGGAATTTCTTGGTTGGGTCATTGGCGTTTTGCGTCTCGATAGTGGTTTCGATCTTGAAGGTGTCGAACGTGCCCGCTCTCGTTGTGACGCTTTCCTTCGCGGTCACTTTCGATGTGCCCGAGCGCTTCCAGCTAACCCCGGCCGAGGTGTTGACGTCGGTGGATTTGAAAGACCAACTCTTGCCGACTGCAAGCGGTAGTTTAACGCCGGTGCCGTCATTGGGCGTAAATCGCCATGTTCCGTTGTTCGTCACATTCCAGGAACGATCGAAGGACTGATAGCCAAAGTTATTGTTCCCGAGCTGTGCGGACCGGATGCTGATCTCAGAGGCCGACACATCGGTCACGGTAGTAGTGAACGTCGATTTGACGTCGCCGGTGATTTCGTCCCGAACCTCATAGGTCCAGTGGTCGCCGGTCTGCGGCTCTTCCATAGGCTCCGGACTGTTCGGCGTTTCAGCGGGGGGCGAGGCCGCCGCTGGCGGCGACTCGGCAGGAACCGTTTGGGCAGACAGGAAACCCGTTGTGGCAAGCAAGCCGATGACCGCGAGAGAAGCGTAGCGCAGCATGGAATGACTCTGGGGCTGTGGCAGCGCGGCAGGATGGCGCGGAACAATGGCCGGGGTGTGACAACCCAAGCGTGCCTGAGCTGGAAATTGACCGCAAGTCGTTTGGCCGTGGCTCTCTTATTTTTGATGGTTGATCTGAATGGCCATGCGTGTTCCGCGGGGAGCCGGCGCTAAAGCGATCCCTCGTCTTCGCCCTCGATCTCCTCGGGCAATTCGATCACGACGCGTCCGCCCGCAAGATCGACCGTCGGCACCACGACATGGGTGAATGGCAGCAGCATGGTCGCGCCATGCGGCGGCGCGATCTCGATGATGTCGCCGGCGCCGAAATTGTGGATCGCGACGACGTGGCCGAGCGGGTCATCTGTGAGCGTTACCGCGGCGAGTCCGATCAGGTCGGCGTGGTAATACTCGTTCTCCCTGGCGTCAGGCAGTCTTTCACGCGCGACATAAAGCTCGATGCCGTTGAGGCGTTCGGCCTGCTCGCGTGTTGTGACGCCTTCGAGGGTTGCGACCAGATGGCCTTTGGCCTCGCGCGCGCTCGTCACTTCAAAACGCCGCGCCCCGTCCTTGGTCGAAAGCGGCCCATAGCGCTTCACCGCCAACGGGTCTTCCGTAAACGTCCACAGTTTTACCGCGCCACGCACGCCATGCGCAGCGCCGATGCGGGCGACGCAAATTTGCGGGGGCATTAGCTGGCCTCATCCTTCGAGACGCGCGCAATCGCGCGCTCCTCCAGCGATAACGGCGAAGCCGTTACGCAGGGACGAGAAGATAGTTCCTCATGCTGAGGAGCGCGGCGAAAGCCGTGCGTCTCGAAGCACGAGGCCGAGGTCATGCTTTGACCTTACGCCGTCTTGGCGGTGGCTTCGGCTTGCGCCTTGCGCTCCTTGCGCGGCACGGCCTTTTCCGGATTGTTGCGCGGCGTGCGCTTGGCGACACCGGCGGCATCGAGGAAGCGCGTCACGCGGTCCGACGGCTGGGCGCCCTTGGCGAGCCAGGCCTTGACCTTGTCCATATCGAGCTTCAGCCGTTGGGTGTTGTCCTTGGGCAGCAGCGGATTGAAATGGCCGAGCCGCTCGATGAAGCGGCCGTCGCGCGGAAACCGCGAGTCAGCGACGACGACGTGATAGACCGGGCGCTTCTTGGTGCCTGCGCGAGCGAGGCGGATAACGACTGACATCTGGTTCTCCTGATGATGAGGTGAATGTTGATTGTTCGATTGGTTCGTCATTCCGGGGCGCGCGCAGCGCGAACCCGGAATCTCGAGATTCCGGGTCTGGTCCTTCGGACCATCCCGGAATGACGAGTAGAAAGTGTTTCGACCTTTCTCATTTCTTCTTCCCCAGGCCGGGAAAGCCGCCGAGCCCCGGCAAGGTCGGCTTGCCGCTCAAGCCCGTAAGTCCCGGCAGATTAGGCAGGCCCGAGCGCAGACCGGCGGGAAGATCCTTCGGCAGCGCGGGCATGCCGCCCGGCCCAGCGCCTCCAGGCATTTTTTCGGCCAGCGCCTTCATCTGTTCGGGCGACGGCATGCCGCCGCCACCAAAACCCATCGCCTGCGCGATGCCCGCCATCGGGCCGCGCTTGCCGGAGCCCATGGCCTTCATCATGTCGGCCATGTTCCGGTGCATCTTGAGGAGCTTGTTGAGGTCCTCGACCTTGCCGCCGGCGCCCGCGGCGATCCGCTTCTTGCGGCTGGCCTTGAGGATGTCGGGATTCTTGCGCTCGCCCCGCGTCATCGAATCGATCAGCGCGACCTGGCGTTTTATGATCTTGTCGTCGATCCCGGCGCTGGCGATCTGGTTTTTCATTTTCGCGATGCCGGGCATCATGCCCATCAGCCCCGAGATGCCTCCCATGTTCGCCATCTGCAGCAATTGCTCGCGCATGTCGGACAGATCGAACTGACCCTTGCGCATCCGCTCGGCGGTGCGCGCAGCTTTTTCCGCATCGATATTGGCGGCGGCTTTCTCCACCAGCGACACCACGTCGCCCATGCCGAGAATGCGGCCCGCGATTCGGCTCGGATGAAAATCTTCCAGCGCGTCGGTCTTCTCGCCGGTGCCGATCAGTTTTATGGGCTTGCCGGTGACCGCGCGCATCGACAGCGCCGCACCGCCGCGGCCGTCGCCGTCCACACGTGTGAGCACGATGCCGGTCAGGCCAACGCGCTCGTCGAACGCGCGCGCCAGGTTGACCGCGTCCTGGCCGGTGAGCGAATCGGCGACCAACAGCACCTCATGCGGGTTGGCCACGGTTTTGATCTCGGCCGCCTCCGTCATCATCTCTTCGTCGAGCGTGGTGCGGCCGGCGGTGTCGAGCAGCACCACGTCGTAGCCGCCGAGCTTTCCCGCTTCCAGCGCGCGTTTGGCGATCTGCGAAGGTTTCTGGCCGGCGACGACCGGCAAGGTCGGGATCTCGAGGTCGCGCCCGAGCACTGCGAGCTGCTCCATCGCCGCCGGGCGATAGATGTCGAGCGATGCCATCAACACCTTGCGCTTGTCGCGCTGGGTCAGGCGGCGGGCGAGCTTGGCGGTGGTGGTGGTTTTGCCGGAGCCCTGCAGCCCGACCATCATGATCGCAACCGGCGGCACGGCGTTGAGGTCGATGCTCTGGCCGTCGGAGCCGAGCGTGGCGATCAGCTCGTCATGGACGATCTTCACGACCATCTGGCCGGGCGTCACCGACTTGACCACGGTGGCGCCGATCGCCTGCTCGCGGACCCTTTCGGTAAAACTTCGCACCACGTCGAGCGAGACATCGGCCTCGAGCAGCGCGCGGCGCACCTCGCGCATCGCGGCATCGACGTCGGCTTCCGTCAGCGCCCCGCGCCGCGTCAGCCGATCGAGAATGCCACCAAGTTTTTCCGACAGATTGTCGAACACGTCTTTTCTTCCTGTTGCCTCACCCTGAGGAGCAGGCGCAGCCTGCGTCTCGAAGGGTGGCCATTCTGCCGTAGGCCCATCCTTCGAGACGCCGCTTCGCGGCTCCTCGGGATGAGGGGAATTCCAAACAATTTTGCGCCCGAGGGCGCATCGCGCTGTCGGGCGTTGACCTCCGGCCTCAGGGACCGGGCGGCGGGTCGAAAAGAACGTCCTTTTCGAGGATTGCGGGCGTTAAACTCCGGCAAGCCCCAAAAGTCAAGGAA
The DNA here is from genome assembly GCA_035644295.1 of Bradyrhizobium sp. Taxonomy (GTDB): domain Bacteria; phylum Pseudomonadota; class Alphaproteobacteria; order Rhizobiales; family Xanthobacteraceae; genus Bradyrhizobium. The sequence continues at coordinate 13,266 of DASQOU010000345.1, read as the reverse complement.
AGTCGCGGGCAAATGGCACTTTTGTGAACTTCGATGAACGGCTTGCCCCTTGCCGAAACACGCTTTTTGAGGCCAATCGGGCCATGAACATTACCCGCCGTCGTGTTCTCGGAATGTTGGCTGCCGCAGCCGCGTTCATCGGCGTGCCTTCGGTCTGGATGTCCAGAATGAAAAACTATGCCGGGCCAGTCTCCGACCATTTCGATGGCGAGCGGTTCTTCGATCCCGATGGCGTGCCGCCGAAATCCCTTGGCGACCTGCTGCGCTGGCAGTTCGGCCGGGATCGGCAGCGGCAGGCGTGGCCCGAATGGGCGCCGAGCCCGCATGCCGATACCCCGCCGGCGCGGGTTGCCGGTGACAAGGTGCGGCTGTCATTCGTCGGCCACGCCAGCTGGCTGATCCAGACCGCCGGGTTGAACATCCTGATTGATCCCGTTTGGTCGGCACGCGCCTCGCCGTTTGGTTTCGCCGGACCCAAGCGCGTCAACGACCCTGGTATCGCCTTCGATGCATTGCCTCCGATCGACGTCGCGCTGGTGTCGCATGGTCATTACGATCATCTCGACCTTGCGACGCTGTCGAGACTGGCGGCAAAATTCTCACCCCGCACGATTACGCCGCTCGGCAACGACGTCACGATGCGCAGCGCCGACGATGCGATCAAGACCGAACCCTTCGACTGGCATGATCGCGTCGAACTCGGCAACGGCGTTGCGGTAACGCTGGTGCCGACCCGGCACTGGTCGGCGCGTGGACTGTTCGACCGCAACAAGGCGTTATGGGCCAGTTTTGTGCTGGAAACGCCGGCGGGCAAAATCTACATCGTCTGCGATTCCGGTTACGGCGAGGGCACCCATTTCCGCCGTGTTGGCGAGAGGCACGGTCCGCTGCGGCTCGCGATCCTGCCGATCGGCGCTTACGAGCCGCGCTGGTTCATGCAGGATCAGCACATGAATCCGTCCGACGCCATCAAGGCGCTTGCCGATTGCGGCGCCGAACAGGCGCTGGCGCATCACCATGGCACGTTTCAGCTGACCGACGAGGCGATCGACGCGCCGGCGGCCGGATTGCATGCGGCACTCGATGAGGCGAAGATTCCACGCGAGCGTTTTGTCGCGCTCAAGCCGGGGCAGGTGGTGGAGCTCTAACCTCGCCCCCTTTGTGATCCCTCATGCTAAGGAGGCGCGTTAGCGCCGTCGCGAAGCACGAGGGCCAGTCTCCATCCTTCGAGACGCAGCGGAGCCTGTCATCGGGCGCGCATTCGCGCGACCCGTTGGCGGCTCCTCAGGATGAGGTCTGCGGGTATGGCAGCAAGGTTACTGCGCCGGCTTGATCGCCCAGGACACGCTCACGCTGAGCTGCAGCGTTTCTTCGCCCGGCGCCACTGGCGTTGATTCGGCGATGCCGGCGGCCATTCTGCGAAACACGATCGGAGCGGGTGCGCCACTCTCGGAGATGCTGAGCGGTGCGCCGAGCGTGACGCCGGCGGCCTTGGCATAGATTTCGGCCTTGCGGCGGGCATCGGCGATCGCTTTTTCGCGAGCCTCGTCGAGAAGTTTCGAGGCCTGTGACACCATGAAATTGATGCCGCCGATGTCGTTCGCGCCGGCTCCCACCAGCGTATCGATGACGTTCGCGACCTTGGTGACGTCGCGCAGCCGGATCGTCACCCGGTTGCTGGCGCGGTAGCCCGTGATGGTCGGTGGCCCGTTGGACTTGCTCAAGCTTTGCGGCTGCAATGACAGCCGCGAGGTCTGGTAATCCTTCTCGTCGATGCCGGCGCCCTTCAGCGCCAGCAGGACCTTGCCCATCGCCGCGTTATTGGCCTCCGATGCCTCGCGCGCAGTCTTGGCTTCCGAGGTAACGCCGCCGTCGATCTGCGCCAGATCGGGCGGCGCCGAGATCTTGGCTTCGCCGGTGACGGAAATCACGGCCGGCGGTTCGCTCTCGGCCCGGGCGGACGCGGCGAGCAGGCTGGTCGCAGCAATGCCGGTGGCGAGAATCGCCGCGAGAGGAATGCGATGCTTTATCGGCGTCACTTCAGCGGCACGTAGACATTGATCACCAATTTATCCTCCGTCGTTTTCAGGGGATCGGTGATGTATTCCTCGATGAAGGTGTCCTTGGCTTCAAGTTTCTTGTCGTCGAGATGGTTGGTGATGGCCTCATAGGTGTTGTCCATATTGTCGTAAGACCCGCGGTGGACAAACTTCAACGCTTTGCCATCGGGCGATTTGCTCATGCTCATGGCCTTGGTCAAATTCTTCGGATCCTGGTCGACCGGGATCTCGGCCAAATAGGTGAAGCCGGCATCGTCGGTGGAGGTATAGACGATCATCCAATTGCCGCTTGGTTTGATCCCTTGCTTGTCGAGCAACGCGGACAGTGACTTGAACGACTCCAGCAGCGTGTCGAACGCCGAATCCCAGTTGGCGGCCCCCTTCAAGACGATCACGGTTTTCGGCGTCAGTGTGATTTGCTCGCCGAACGGGTCGGCGGTTTGGACCGGCGCGGGTGAGGCTGGGGGCGGGGTCGCCTGTGTTGCCGCAGGGGGAGGAGCAGCCGTTGGGCTAGCCGACGGAGCCGGGGCGGCGGCGGTAGGAGGTGTCGCCGGTGTCGGGGCAGCAGGAGGAGCCGGCGTCGGTGCCGATTGCGCCAGCGCTTCAGCGAAGCTTAACGAAATCGCGGCCACCGCGACCATGGCAAGGCGGAAGGGGCGGGGGCAACTCATCAGGTCTTTCTCCATAACCTTTTAAATCCGGTCCGCGCCTTGCTTTGGGGGTCCCGGGTCACGTCGGCGCAACGGGGGCGAACCATCGGAATGCTAACATGCCAGCTCGCCATTCGTCCCATAACAGATATTGCATGGGCCTTCCTGCCCGGAAAAGGCGTCCGACACAGATACGCCACACTGGTGCCCCGCTTTCCGAAGTTCGCCGGTACTCCGCCGCGACACCTTGAGCGAACTTCGGAAAGCAAAGGGGCGCCAGCAAGTCGATGGTTTCTAGTCCCGCTTGTCGATCTGAAGTCCCTGATACGAATTCGCCGCTTGCGGTGCAGGGACTTCAGATCGGCGGTACTAGCCAATCCGCCGTTGTTCGCCATATAAGGCAAGCGGAAATCGGGAATTCCATGAGCGCGCTCGCCAACCACAGCTTTGCCAAGATGAACGGGATCGGCAACGAAATCGTCGTGGTCGATCTGCGCGATGCGCCCGCGCTCGTCACCTCGGAAGAGGCGCGTGCGGTGGCCTCGCCCGCGGGCGTGCATTATGACCAGCTGATGGTGCTGCAGCCGCCGCGCCTTCCCGGCACTGAGGCTTTCATCCGCATCTACAACAATGACGGCTCCGAATCGGCCGCCTGCGGCAACGGCATGCGCTGCGTGGTGCGCCGGCTGTTCGAGGCCACCGGCCAGACCGCGGCCACGTTCGAGACCAGGGCCGGCCTCCTGAATTGCTGGCAAGGACCCGCCGCCGATCTCTACACCGTCGACATGGGGCCGCCGAAATTCGGCTGGAAGGATATTCCGCTCGCCGAAGAGTTTCGCGACACAAGATCGATCGAGCTGCAGATAGGTCCGATCGACGCGCCGGTGCTGCACACGCCGTCCGCGGTCAGCATGGGCAATCCGCATGCGATCTTCTGGGTCGACGACGTCAACGCCTATGATCTCGCCCGCTTCGGGCCGCTTCTGGAAAATCACCCGATCTTTCCGGAGCGCGCCAACATCACGCTGGCCCATATCGTCGACCGCGACCACATTACTATCCGCACCTGGGAGCGTGGCGCGGGATTGACCAAAGCCTGCGGCTCGGCGGCGTGCGCCACGGCGGTGGCCGCGGCCCGGCTGAAGCGCGCCAATCGCACAGTGCAGATGACGCTGCCCGGAGGCGAGCTCTCGATCGAGTGGCGGCACGGCGACGACCACGTGCTGATGACGGGCACGGCGACGTTCGAATATGAAGGCCGCTTCGATCCCGCGCTGTTTGCGTCCGTCGCGTAAGATCATGAGCGTCGACATCGTCACCTTTGGCTGCCGGCTCAACGCCTTCGAATCCGAAATTATTCGCGTCGAAGCCGAGCGCGCCGGGCTGACCGAGACCATCGTCATCAATAGCTGCGCCGTTACTAACGAAGCTGTCGCGCAGGCGCGGCAGTCGATCCGCCGGCTGAAGCGCGAACGGCCCTCGGCTCGAATCGTTGTCACCGGCTGCGCGGCGCAAACGCAAGCCGAAATGTTCGCAGGCATGGCCGAAGTCGATCGGGTCGTCGGCAATGACGACAAGATGCGAAGTGAAGCCTGGCGCACGACGCGCACGGCGCTCGATGGCGCTACGAAATTCGGTATCACCGCAAGCGAAAAGATCGCGGTCGCCGACATCATGGCCGTCCGCGAGATGGCGCCGCATCTCGTGGGCGGATTTCAAAACGGTCTGCCGCGGGTGTTCGTGCAGGTGCAGAACGGCTGCGATCATCGCTGCACCTTCTGCATCATTCCCTATGGCCGCGGCAATTCGCGCTCGGTGCCGATGGGGGCTGTGGTGGCCCAGGTCCGCGCGCTGGTCGAGCGTGGCCACGCCGAGATTGTGCTGACCGGCGTCGATTTGACCAGCTATGGTGCCGATCTGCCGGGCACACCGAAACTCGGCCAGTTGACAAAACAGATCCTGCGGCACGTGCCGGAACTGAGGCGGTTGCGGATTTCATCGGTTGATTCGATCGAGGTCGATCGCGACCTCCTGGATGTGATCGCAGATGATGATCGCCTGATGCCGCATCTGCATCTTTCGCTGCAGTCGGGCGATGACCTCGTTCTGAAGCGGATGAAACGGCGGCATTCGCGGCAAGACGCGATCGATTTCTGCAATCAAGTGCGGCGCTTGCGGCCCGACATCGCGCTCGGCGCCGACATCATCGCGGGCTTCCCGACCGAAACCGAGGAGATGTTTGCCCGCTCGCAGGATCTCGTCAGCGAATGCGGCCTGACATTCCTGCATGTGTTTCCCTACTCACCGCGGCCGGGCACGCCGGCTTCGCGAATGCCGCAGGTCGCCGGACATATGATTCGCCAGCGCGCCGGTCGATTGCGGGCCGCGGGTGAGGCCGCGTTGCGGCGGCGGCTCCAATCGGAAATCGGCGCGACCCGCCAGGTTCTGATTGAAAGCACGAGACAAGGCCGCACCGAACATTTTTTGCCGGTCGCGATCAGCGGGGAAACACCGGGCACGGTGCGGACGTTTGTCGTCAAGGGAAGCGATGGCGCGCGGTTAGTTGTTTGAATTCGTCATGCCCGGCCTTGTGCCGGGCATCCACGTCTTACTTCTTGCTTTTGCTCGCGAAAGACGTGGATGGCCGGGACAAGCCCGGCCATGACGGATGGAGATTCACTCCTCATTCCACCCGCAGGCCCTCAGCCGTTTCCGCATATGCGCGGGCGCCGGCGCCATCACGCGAACCGGCTCCTTGTTTTTCGAAATAGGAATCACGATCTCGCGGGAATGCAGGTGAAGGCGCGGCTCGCCGAAGCGGGGACCATTGCCGTAAATATTGTCGCCGACGATCGGCCAGCCCTGAGCTGCCGAATGCACGCGCAATTGATGGGTGCGACCGGTGACGGGTTCGAGCGCGAGCCAAGTGAGAGGTGACGTGAGGCCGTCGCCGCGTCCCAGCACCTTCCAGTTGGTGACTGCCGACTGTCCTTCCGGATCTGGCTTCTGCCACCAGCCGCGTTCGGCGTTGAGGCGGCCGAGCGGTAGGTCGATGGTGCCCTCGTCCTCGGCCGGGCTGCCTTCGACCACCGCCCAATAGGATTTCGAGATTCTGCCATGCTTGAACAGCAGGCCGAGCGAGGCCGTCGCCTTGCGATGGCGCCCAAGCACCAGGCAGCCGGACGTATCCTTGTCGAGTCGGTGGGCGAGCACCGGCGGCCGCGGCAGGCCGAATCGCAGCGCGTCGAAGGAGGATTCGAGGTTGGCGCCGCCTTTGGGCCCGCGATGCACCGGCAGGCCCGCGGGCTTGTCGATCACCAGCATCAAACCATCGCGGTGGAGCACGCGGGAGAGTATTTCATCCGCGGTCAACTCGGGAACTTCGATTCCTCGGTCAAGACTTTCGCTCATGGCCCGAAACCGCTAACACACCGCCTGCATGACGGAAAACACAAAACTGAGCTGGTGGCGGCGACTGTCCAGCGGCCTGAAACGCACGTCGAGCGCGCTCGGGACGGCGGTGGCCGATCTCGTCACCAAGCGCAAGCTCGACCGCGCGATGCTCGATGATATCGAGGACGTGCTGCTCCGTGCCGATCTCGGTACCGAGGTCGCCGCGCGCATCGCCACGGCCGTGGGTGTCGGCCGTTACGACAAGTCGATTTCGGCGGATGACGTGAAATCGGTGGTCGCGACCGAGGTCGAAAAGGTTCTCGCGCCCGTTGCCAAGCCGCTGATCATCGATGAGACGAAGAAGCCGTTTGTTATTCTTGTGGTCGGCGTCAACGGTTCCGGCAAGACCACCACCATCGGCAAGCTGGCGGCAAAGCTCGCCGCCGAAGGCCGCAAGGTGATGCTGGCCGCCGGCGACACCTTTCGTGCCGCCGCGATCGAGCAGCTGAAGGTCTGGGGCGAGCGCACCAAATCGCCGGTCATCGCGGGCGCGCAAGGTTCGGACTCCGCGAGCCTTGCCTTCAACGCGCTATCAGCGGCACGGGAGGGAAAGCTCGACGTGCTCCTGGTCGATACCGCGGGCCGCCTGCAGAACAAGGCCGAATTGATGAAGGAACTGGAAAAGGTCGTGCGCGTGATCCGAAAGGTCGATGCTTCGGCGCCCCATGCGGTGCTGCTCGTGCTTGACGCCACCGTGGGACAAAATGCGCTGTCGCAGGTCGAAGCGTTTCATCGTACCGCTGACGTCACCGGCCTCGTCATGACAAAACTCGACGGCACCGCGCGTGGCGGCATCCTGGTGGCGCTAGCGGAAAAGCACAAGCTGCCGGTGCATTTCATCGGCGTCGGTGAGGGCATCGACGATCTCGCGCCATTTACGGCGCGGGATTTCGCACAGGCGATCGCAGGAATAGAATGATGGACAAGACCAGGCCGCATCCGCTTTTCAAGCTCGCGACCGAACTCGGGCCGCTGATGGTTTTTTTCGTCGCCAACGCCAAGTTCAATCTTTTTGTGGCGACCGGCGCGTTCATGGTGGCGGTGATCGCCGCGATGATCGCCTCTTATGCGGTGACGCGGCACGTCCCCATGATGGCGATTGTCACCGCCGTCGTTGTCATCGTGTTCGGCACGCTGACGCTGGTGCTGCACGATGAAACCTTCATCAAGGTAAAGCCAACCATTGTTTATACGCTGTTCGCATCGATCCTCGGTGGCGGGCTGCTGTTCGGCCGCTCCTTCATCGCCATCATGTTCGATCAGATGTTCAATCTCACGCCGCAAGGCTGGCGCGCCCTGACGCTGCGCTGGTCGTTGTGGTTTCTCGCCATGGCGGTCCTGAACGAGATCGTCTGGCGCACCCAGTCCACCGATGTCTGGGTCACATTCAAGGCCTTCGGCATGGTGCCGCTGACCATGCTGTTCGCCGTCACGCAGATGCCGCTGATCAAGCGCCACCATCTGGAGCCGGTGTCGCTGGAAGCCAGTGACGCGGCGGAGGGGGATGTGAGGAAGTAGATGATGCTCTGCACCCCACGCGTCATTCCGGGGCGCGAGCAAAGCGAGCGAGCCCGGAATCTCGAGCTCCCCCGATGTGCAATTGCACATCTGAGGTCTGGTCCGGAGCCTGTCATCGGGCGGCGCAAGCGCCGACCCGTTGGGACCATCCCGGAATGACGACTACATCGTCACTTCAGCGCCTTGTCGATTTCAACCTTCAGCACCGTGTTGATGTTGTCCGGCGTCACCGGGCCGACCATCTTGTAAACGATGGTGCCCTTGCGTCCGACGATGAAGGTCTCCGGCACGCCATAGACCCCCCATTCGATCGAGGCCCGGCCGTTGGCGTCGACGCCGACAATGCCGAACGGATTGCCGTAGCGGCCGAGAAAGCGCCGGGCGTTATCGGGGGCGTCCTTGTAGTTGATTCCCACCATCTGTAGCCGGCTGTCGCGGCCGAGTTCGGTGAAAAGCGGCGCTTCGTCGTGGCAGGGCACGCACCACGAGGCCCAGACGTTGACGACGCTGACCTTGCCCTTGAACACGGAAGGATCGAGCCCCGGCACCTGCGCGCCGTTGTTGACGAGCCCCTCCAGCGCGGGAAGGGCGGTCGGCGGCGCCGGATGGCCGATCAGGGCGGAGGGAATCCGCGACGGGTCGCCGCTGCCGAGCCGAAACCAAAAGATCGCGGCCAGCACCGCGAAGGCGACGAGCGGCAACGCCATCATCCAGCGCGAAGTTCGCGGCGCGGTCTCGGTTGCCGAAGGTTCGTTCATTTGATGTCCGTTGCGCTGCGTCCGGAGCGCCGCACGACGCCACCGGCTTCGAGTTCGCGCAGATGTCGCTGCTGCCGGCGGTAGTCGATCGCGATCCAGCCGATCAGCATTATCACCACCGCGCTCACCAGCAAATAGGATGTCACGATGAAGGGCGCGTAGGGGCCTAGCGACATCGCATTCACGCCGGCCGCTGGCTAGATTGCGCCACTTGGATCAATTGCAACGCGCGCACCCGGCGGCGCAGGATCTCGTTTCGCATCGCCGCCAGATGCAAAGTGAGGAACAGCAGCGAGAACGCCACCGCCATCACCAGAAGCGGAATCAAAAAAGCGCGGTCGAGCGACGGTCCGCCCATTCGCATCACCGACGCCGGCTGATGCAGTGTATTCCACCAGTCCACCGAGAATTTGATGATGGGCAGATTGATCGCGCCGACCAGCGTCAGGATCGCGGCGGCCCGCGCCGCGCGCGACGGATCCTCGACTGCGCGCCACAGCGCGATCAAACCGAGATACATCAGAAACAGAATCAAAACCGAAGTCAGCCGCGCGTCCCATTCCCAATAGGTGCCCCACATCGGCCGCCCCCACAGCGAGCCCGTCACCAGCGCGAGAAACGTAAACGCAGCACCAATCGGGGCGGCGGCCTTGGCGGCAACGTCTGCCAGCGGATGCCGCCACACCAGCGTGCCAAGTGCGGCAAGGCTCATCACGCCCCAGACGAACATCGACAGCCAAGCATTAGGCACGTGAATGAACATGATCTTCACTGTGGCGCCCTGCTGATAGTCGTCGGGCGCCAGCGCTGACTGATAGAGCCCGATCGCGAGCAGGATGGCGGTCGCCGCCGCAAGCCACGGCAACAGGCGCGCGGTCAAGGTCAGGAACCGGGTGGGATTGGCAAGATCGATCAGCGTCATGACATCCCTGATAATAGCTGTGGCTCTGGCAGACAATGCGGCTTGTGCTGTTTCATCCTGCCTCCGCCAGAGTTGATCGGTATCGATTCGGTCCTCAGTCCAGTCCATGCCGCAAGCTCGCAGCCGCAGCGAACGGTCCGATGACAAAGCTGAACAGCGAGAGCGCGCACAGGATCGAAAACGGCGCGCCGAACGCCAAGGGTTCGATGATCGCAGCCTCCGAGGCGGCCACCCCAAAGATCAGCACCGGAATCGACAACGGCAGCACCAGCACCGCCAGCAGCAGCCCGCCACGATGCAGCGTCACCGCCAGCGCCGCGCCGATCATTCCGGTAAATGTCAGCGCCGGCGTGCCAGCCAGCAGCGTCAGCGCGACGGCCGATGTCGCCGTGGCGTCGAGGTTCAGGAGTAGCCCCAGCACCGGGGTTGCAATGACCAGCGGCAACCCCGCGGCCAGCCAGTGCGCCAGCGCCTTCGCGGCGCACGACAGCTCCAGCGGCGTCCGGCTCATCACGATCAGATCGAGTGATCCATCTTCATGGTCGGCCATGAACAGGCGGTCGAGTGTCAGCAGGCTTGCGAGCAGGGCGCCGAGCCAGAGGATCGCGGGACCTAGCCGCGTCAGAAGCGCGAGATCGGGGCCGAGCGCGAACGGCATCAGCACCACGACGGTGAGAAAAAACAGCACACCGATCAGCGCCCCGCCACCGACGCGAAGCGCGATTTTGATGTCCCTGCGGACCAATGCCGCGAGCGCGGTCATGTGAGGCCCCGCTGCGCGGGATGCAGCCGCGAGCACAGTTCGCACCCTCCCCCCTTGCGGGGGAGGGTGGGGGAGAGGGGTAGCCCCGAAAAAGATGCTCGATGGGAGCATGCCATGGGTGGGCGCAAATGAAGGTCGTCGCCGAATAACGAGCAGTACGCCGTGTGGCACCCCTCTCCCTGACCTCGAGAGCGAGCTTCGCTCGCCTCGGACCCCACAAGGGGGGAGGGAACTAAGAGTTCAGCGCCGAGTGGCGTGCGATTCTGCCTCCTCACGAAGCCTTGCGCCTTCACGATGCGCCCCCCATCCGCAGTTCGCGCGCGCTCACCCCTAGGGGCGTGTGGGTCGCGGCGATGATCAGGCCGCCGCGCGACAGATGGTCTCCCATCAGCGTGGCGAACAGGGTTTGTCCGGCGGCGTCAAGTGCGTTGGTCGGCTCGTCGAGTAGCCAGATGGGCCGCCGCACGGCAAGCAACCTCGCGATCGAGAGCCTCCGCCGTTGTCCGGCCGATAGAAACGCGGCTGGCAACCCGGCGGCGTGATCGAGCCCTACCAGGCCGAGGATTTCCGTAGAATCAAAGGCCTTGCCGCCGAGGAAATCCCGCCAGAACGCAAGATTTTCCGACACGCTCAACGCCGGTTTGATCGCGTCGCGGTGGCCGAGATAATGCGACTGCTCGGGCAGGGTCAGGTCAGCCTCGCCGCCCTCCAGGCTGATAGATCCCCGCACCACCGTGATCAGGCCCGCAATCAGGCGCAACAATGAGGTTTTGCCCGATCCATTGGGGCCCGTGACGGCCAGTGCTTCGCCAGCGGCGGCCTCGAAACCGAGACCGGAAAAAACCTCCCGGCCACCCCGCACACAGCTGATTTCGCGTCCCGAGAGCCGCATCTTGCCCCTTTGACGGTCCTCTGGAATCCAGCGGTCCCGCATCAGAATTTATCGGGTGCGCATTGCTGCGAACCGCTTGCCGCTGTGGCGGTGCTTGTCGAAAGATTCTATAAGCCGGAACTTAACGCAGCACACAATCCGCAGCTGCAAGCCTCTCGGCCGAGCCCCTCCGCCGGTGTTATAATACCCTTATCGGGTATGACTGACAATTTGGGATTGCCTCACATGACCTCGCTCGACAGCTTCAAATGCCAAAAAACTCTCAAGGTTGGCGCCAAGACCTACGTCTATTACAGCCTGCCCGCCGCCGAGAAGAACGGTCTGAAGGGAATCTCCAGACTTCCCTATTCCATGAAGGTGCTGCTGGAGAACCTGCTGCGCAACGAGGACGGCCGCACCGTCAAGAAGGACGACATCGTCGCGGTCTCGAAATGGCTGAAGACGCGCGCGCTCGAACATGAAATTGCGTTCCGCCCGGCGCGCGTGCTGATGCAGGATTTCACCGGCGTGCCCGCGGTGGTCGATCTCGCAGCGATGCGCAATGCGATGCAGGCGCTCGGCGGCGACGCCGAGAAGATCAACCCGCTGGTGCCGGTCGATCTCGTCATCGACCACAGCGTGATCGTGAACTTCTTCGGCGACAACAAGGCGTTCGGCAAGAACGTGGTCGAGGAATACAAGCAGAATCAGGAGCGCTACGAATTCCTCAAATGGGGCCAGAAGGCGTTTTCGAATTTCTCCGTGGTGCCGCCCGGCACCGGCATCTGCCACCAGGTCAATCTCGAATACCTCGCGCAGACGGTCTGGACCCGGAAGCAGAAGATGACGGTCGGCAAGAACACCGCGACCTTCGAGGTGGCTTATCCGGATTCGCTGGTCGGCACCGATTCGCACACCACTATGGTCAATGGCCTGGCCGTGCTCGGCTGGGGCGTCGGCGGCATTGAGGCGGAAGCTTGCATGCTGGGCCAGCCATTGTCGATGCTGCTGCCGGAAGTGGTCGGCTTCAAACTCAAGGGCCAGCTTAGGGAAGGCGTTACCGCCACCGATCTGGTGCTGACGGTGACGCAGATGCTGCGCAAGCAGGGCGTGGTCGGAAAATTCGTGGAATTTTTTGGCCCCGGTCTCGATCACCTCTCGGTCGCGGACAAAGCGACGATCGGTAACATGGCGCCGGAATATGGCGCGACCTGCGGCTTCTTCCCCGTCGATGCCGCGACCATCGACTATCTCAAGACCTCGGGCCGCAAGGCCGACCGCGTCGCGCTGGTATCGGCCTATGCCAAGGCGCAGGGCCTGTTTCGCAACGCCAAGTCGGCGGACCCGGTATTCACGACCACGCTCACGCTCGATCTCGGCGATGTCGTGCCGTCGATGGCCGGACCGAAGCGTCCTGAAGGCCGCGTCGCATTGCCTGCCGTCGCTGAGGGTTTCGCCACCGCGATGGTCAGCGAATACAAGAAGGCCGCAGACGCCGCGAAGCGCTATGCAGTGGAAAATCGCAATTTCGATCTCGGCCATGGCGACGTGGTGATCGCGGCGATCACCTCCTGCACCAACACTTCCAATCCCAGCGTCCTGATCGGCGCAGGGCTGTTGGCGCGCAATGCCGCCGCCAAGGGGCTGAAGGCCAAGCCCTGGGTCAAGACCTCGCTGGCGCCGGGCAGTCAGGTGGTGGCGGAATATCTGGCGAATTCCGGCCTGCAACTCGAACTCGATAAGGTCGGCTTCAACCTGGTCGGCTTCGGCTGCACCACCTGCATCGGCAATTCCGGGCCGCTGCCGGAAGAAATCTCGAAGGCGATCAACGACAACAGCATTGTCGCCGCCGCCGTGCTGTCGGGTAACCGCAATTTCGAAGGCCGCGTCAGCCCGGACGTGCAGGCCAACTATCTCGCCTCGCCGCCATTGGTCGTCGCGTACGCGCTGGCTGGCACCGTCACCAAGGATCTGGCGGCCGAACCGATCGGCAACGGCAAGGACGGCAAGCCGGTGTACCTGAAGGATATCTGGCCGTCCGTGAAGGAGATCAACGCGTACATGAAGAAATTTGTGACCGCGACGATCTTCAAGAAGCGCTATGCGGATGTGTTCAAGGGCGACGCCAACTGGCGCAAGATCAAGACCGTCGAGAGCGAAACCTATCGCTGGAACATGAGCTCGACCTATGTGCAGAACCCGCCCTATTTCGAGGGGATGAAGAAGGAGCCGGAGCCGATCGTCGACGTCGTCGATGCGCGGATCCTCGCG
>DASQOU010000344.1:0-25606 GCA_035644295.1 Bradyrhizobium sp. | reverse complement strand
ACCGTGGATCGAAACTTCGGTCGACCTCGACAAGATGGAAACCATCGTCCGGGTGAACGGCAGAGAGAGTAACCGCTTCCGCACCAACGACATGATCTTCGGCATCCCGGCCTTCATCGCCGAAATGACGAAATATTTCACGTTGTGGCCGGGCGACGTGATCTGGATGGGAACCGACGGCACTTCGCCCAACATCAAAGCCGGCGACGTGGTCGAGATCGAGATCACCGGGATCGGCACGTTGCGCAACAGGTTTGTTGCGGAAACGGCGCCTGGGAGCAAGGCATGAGCCGTCATTCCACTGCGCATCATTTCCTCGAAGGCCTGGTCGATCTCGGCGTGGAATATATCTTTGCCAATCTGGGCACCGATCACGTGTCCCTGATCGAGGCATTGGCCGATTGGGATCGTGAAGGACGTAAACATCCCGAGATGATCCTGTGTCCGCACGAGATTGTCGCGGTCCACATGGCGGCCGGCTATGCGCTGACGACCGGACGGGCGCAAGCGGTGTTCGTGCACGTCGATGCCGGCACCGCGAATGCCTGCATGGCGATCCAGAACCTGTTTCGTTACCGGCTGCCGGTGCTGCTGTTTGCCGGCCGCGCGCCCTACACCCTACACGGCGAATTGCCGGGCTCGCGCGATACCTACGTGCATTTCGTGCAAGACCCGTTCGACATCGCCAGCATCGTCAGGCCTTACGTCAAATGGGAATATTCATTGCCGTCCGGCATCGTGGTGAAGGAGGCGCTGGCCCGCGCCTCTGCGTTTGCGCACAGCGACCCGCCTGGCCCGGTCTATATGATGCTGCCGCGCGAAACGCTCGCGGAAGAATGGGACGACGCCGACATGCCGGCCTATCCGCCCGCGCGATATGGCAGCGTGCAAGTGGGCGGTATCGAGCCGGAGCGGGTCAATGCGATCGCGGAAGCGTTGATGGCGGCGCAAAACCCTATTGCACTCACGGCCTATCTCGGCCGCAAGCCTGAGGCGGTCGCGGTGCTGGAGCGGCTGGCGCGGATCTGCGGCATCAGGGTTGCGGAATTCAATTCGATCGACCTCAATATTTCGCAAGCCTCGCCGTGCTTCGCCGGCTTCGATCCCCTGCCCCTGCTCGAACAGGCCGATCTTGGTCTGCTTTTGGATTCGGATGTGCCGTTCATCCCGCAATATGCCAAGCGCGCCGGCGCCATCAAATGGATCCAGATCGATGTCGATCCCCTGAAGTCGGACTTTCCGATGTGGGGATTTCCGACCGACATCCGAATCCAGGGTGATTGCACGACCGTGCTGGGGCAGGTGCTCGAAGCCGTGGAGGCGCGCGCCGATGATGCCTGGCGCCAGCGCGTCGTCAAGCGGATCGCAGGCTGGGGCGGCGCCCGCGAAGCTGCCGCGAAGCGACGCGACGCGGCGGGCGCCAACAAGGGCGTTTCGGGCGCGCTCAGCCCCGGCTTCCTGTTTGCAACGCTGAACGAAAAATTGTCGGTGGACGACATTGTCGTGAACGAAGCGATCCGCAACGCAACCCTCTTGCAGGAGCACATCACGCGCACGAAACCAGGAAGTTATGTCGGCCTCGCCGGTGGCGGCCTCGGATTTTCCGGCGGCATGGCGCTGGGATTGAAGCTGGCGCAGCCGGATCGCCGCATCGTGCAGGTGATCGGCGACGGCGGATTTCATTTTTCCTCACCCGACAGCGTCTACGCGGTGGCGCAGCGGTACCGGATTCCAATCCTGACGGTCGTCGTTGACAATGGCGGCTGGCAGGCGGTGAAGTCGGCCGTGCAGCGCGTATACCCCAAGGGCGTTGCCGCCGAGACCGATCAGTTTCAGTCGCGGTTGACCTCGGGCCGTCAGGGCGAACGGAGGGATTTCTCGGCAGTCGCCAAGGCATTCGGCGCGCATGGCGAGTGCGTCACCGAGCCAGACGATCTCGCATCGGCGATCGAGCGTTGCCTGGCCGCGCTGGACGACGGCAAGGCGGCCGTACTGCATGTTCACGTCACGCGGCTTTGAAGCAGCCAGGAATTTGAGCGCCATGATAAATCCTCGCAGATACTTCCTGATCGGCGGGTGTCTCGGATTGATGGCCCTCACCGCGGCCACGATCCATTCCGCGTACGCCCAGGAAGACCCGTCGAGGTACCCGACGCGGGCCATTCATATCGTCGTCGGCTTCACGCCAGGCGGCGGTAACGACATCATCGCGCGGATCGTCGGACAGAAATTGTCCGAAAGTCTCGGCCAGCCCGTCATCATCGACAACAAACCGGGCGGCGGCGCGATCGTCGCCACCGAATATGTCGCCAAATCGGCGCCGGACGGCTACACGCTGCTGGTCGGCGCCAGCGGCGCCATGGCCATCAATCCCGCCGTCTATGCGAAGTTGCCTTACGATCCGGTCCGGGATTTCGTTCCGGTCTCCGAACTGGGCTCGTTTCCATTGATACTGGTCGTCAACGCGTCTTCACCGATCAAGTCGGTCGCCGAGCTGGTTGCGTTCGCGAAGGCCAATCCGGACAAGACGAATTACTCCTCCTCGTCCGCCGCGTTCCAGCTGGTCACCGAATTGTTCAAGCAGAAGACCGGCGCACCGATGCAGGAGATCCCCTACAAGGGCGCAAACGATTCGGTGATGGCCGTGATCTCCGGCCAGGTGACCGCGACCATCGCCGACGCAGGTCCGGTGTCGAGCCAGGTCAAAGGCGGCCAGGTGCGCGCGCTCGCGGTTGCGGCGCCCGCGCGGACCGAGGACCTTCCGGACGTTCCGACCATGAAGGAGGCCGGCGCCGATGTCGACGCCGTGCTGTGGAGCGGTATCTTCGCGCCCCGGCAAACACCACCTGCCATCATCAGGAAACTCGAAGGCGAGTTGATGCGGATCGCAAGGTTGCCAGAAGTCGTCGCGCGGCTCAGGCCGCTTGGCATCCTGCCGGTCGGCAACTCGTCGGCAGAATTCGCGCAGATTCTGGCATCCGACATCGCGCGGTGGACGGACGTCGCCAAGGCCGGCAATATCAGGATCGAGCAGTAGCGCCCCGCGGCAAGACCAGACCCATGATCACAGTTGCAATCGCGGCAACGGCGACATTGAGGAGCAGCGCGCCCAGTCCGACATAAAACACATGGCTGGTGCCACCAAGCTCGATCGTTGCGAGCGGTTTCAGCCCGTTGCTCCACGCCGTCCACGATCCCCACAGGATTCCCGCGACCCAGCCGAGCAAGAGACCCTCCGCGCGGAACCAGCGCGTGAACAATCCGAATACCAGCGCCGGAAAGGTTTGCAGAATCCAAAGCCCACCGAGCAATTGCAGATCGAGTGCATATTGCGTCGGCAGGAAGATCGTGAACGCCAGCGCACCCAGCTTGACGACGAGCGAGGCGATCTTGGCGACCGACGCTTCGCCGGCGTGGCTGATGCCAGGGTCGACATAGGATTTCCAGACATTGCGGGTGAACAAATTGGCGGCCCCGATGCTCATCACCGCGGCCGGCACCAGCGCGCCGATCGCGATCGCCGAAAATGCAAAGCCGGCGAACCACGACGGAAACAGCACCTTGAACAAGACCGGCACCACGTCGTTGTTCGACGTCACCTTGATGTTGGCCGCATAGGCCATGTAGCCGAGCAGCGCGATCAGCCCAAGCAAAAGCGTGTAGGCCGGCAACAGGATCGCATTCTTGCGAATGGTATCGGCCGACTTCGAGGCGAAGATCCCAGTCAACGTGTGCGGATACATGAACGCGGCGAGCGCCGACCCGAGCGCGAGCGTCGCGTAAGCCAGCATCTGCGACGGTTTCAATAGCAGGCCTGTGGCGCCGCCTTTTGCCGTGAACGCGTCGTTGGCGGCGGCGAACACCGCGCCGTATCCGCCGAGTTTTGCCGGCACCACCACCACGGCGACCAGCACCACGATATAGATCATGATGTCCTTGACGAAGGCGATCAGCGCAGGCGCGCGCAGCCCGGAACTATACGTATACAACGCAAGAACAATGAAGGCGGCGATAATCGGAAACTCGCCGGTGAGGCCGATCGCCTTGATCACCACGCCCATCCCGATCAGTTGCAGCGCGATATAAGGCATGGTCGCGACCATGCCGGTGATCGCAACCGCCAATTCAAGGCCGCGCGAATTGTAGGTGCCGTGGACCACGTCGGCCGCCGTCACGTGGCCCTTGGCGTGCGCCACCTTCCACAACAGCGGCATCACCGCGAAGACGAAGGGATAGACGATGACGGTATAGGGCAGCGCGAAGAAGCCGTAGGCACCGACCGCATAGACCAGCGCCGGCACCGCGATCACGGTATAGGCGGTATAGAAATCGCCGCCGACCAGAAACCAGGTGATCCAGGTCCCGAATTGCCGTCCGCCCAAGCCCCATTCGTCGAGATGGGCGCTGACTGGACCGGCCTTCCAGCGCGCGGCGAAGAACCCCATCACGGTGACAAGGGCGAAGAAGAAGACAAAGACTGTAAGCGCTACCCAGTCGATCTGGTCGGACATGACGACGCCTTGTTCGGAATTTGCCTTGCGGAATTTTACGGAGTTTCGTCGGGCGTGCGCCGGCGGTACACCAGCCAGATCAGCAGCGAGCTGAGCGGCACCCAGGCCAGCTGGTACCAGTAGAAAAATGGAAACCCGAACAGCGCCGGTTCCTGGAAATTATAAAACGGCACCCACAACAGGCCGATAAATGGCAATAGCAACAGGACCCACATGCGAAGACTCCACAGGCCAGCGGCTCGGGAATGGTTCTTGGGTCGGTTATCTAACGATCGGATCGATGTGCCGTCCAGCAAATTCGCGCTGCCGCATTGCGACGATTGAAGCGCGTCCACATGAACACGCCCGCGCCGCAGCCGGTTTCCCGCTGCGGCGCCAACGAACCTTGCCATGAGCCTTCCGCGCCTGACGGCGCCGGGTCAGCTACGCGTTTATTTTACGAGGTCGGCACCAACCTTGCAGATCAGCGCATCCTGATCGCCGGTACCGCCGCTGCAACCGATTGCACCGATGATCTTTCCGCCTTCCACCAGCGGAAATCCGCCGGGGCTGGCGACCAGGGTGGGATCGAGCGTGGCGACATAGCCGTGACCGGTTTCAAAGGCGTTGTAGAACAGGCGGGATTCGCGACGGAAGCGCGCCGACGTCCGGGCCTTGCCGATCGAGATCGCGCCGGAGGCGATTTGCGCACCCTCCATCCGCTCGAAATGCACGAGATCACCGTTGGTATCGACGATGGCGATGTTCATTTTCCAGTTGCGCTTCTTGGCCTCGGCGTCAGCCGCCGCCATCACCTGCTTGGCTTGTTCGAGCCCGATCGACATGCCGTATGGAATATCGAACGGCATCTTGTCGGGCGTTCCGCCCGCGGCCGGGGGCGCCGGTGGTGTGGCCGGTGCCGGCGCGGGCGTCGGAGTTTGTGCCATCGCCAACGAACCCACCGCCGCAACGGCGCAAGCCGCCAGTGTCATCGAAACGACTGAACGCATAATATTCTCCCAGTTGAAGTTCGTTTTCATGATAGTGCAGTCAAAGTCGACGCCGCGTCACATTGGCGGCGTCAACCCATCCTTGCCGTAGGTGACACGCGGAGTTTGCACCGTGCCGTCAGCCTGCTTCTTCCCGGCACCGACGAAAATCTTGGTGCCCGGCTTGAGGTCGTTCTTGTCGCCCATGACGTAGGTGACGACCGCAGTCTCCGGGGTCACCATCAGCTTCTTCTCGCCGTCCTTGTATTTGACGGAAAGGATCGGCCCTTCGACGCCACCAACGGTCTGCTCGACGTTGGCATTGGTCATCTTGGTGTTGGGCTTGAGATCCCAGTCATAATGGCCTTCGCCGGTGCCGCGCATCGATTCCGGGAAGATATGGACCTCGATGGCCTTTTGGCTGCCGTCGGGCTGCGTCACTCCGGTCGAGCCGACGAACATGCCGGGCTTGATGTCGGCCATGGTCGACTTCACGATCCCCACATACAGGCCCGGGTCGCTAACCGTCACCTTCAGTTCCGCGCCGTCACGATTCTTGACCACGTAAACGGGGCCATCGATCTTTTCGATGGTGCCGCGGATACGGACGGTTTCCTGCGCCGAGGCGGGCAAGGCGATGCAGATCGAAGCGAAACTCGCAGCAGCGAGCATGCGCTGAAGCGTACTGGACATTGTAATCCTCCATGGGTCTGAATTGCCGGCTGACGGGTTGATTTCGAAAGCCGAGGGCCGTCCCGCCAAGTGCCTGAAAGACGCGTCCTCTGCAACCCCGCTACTCTGCGAAAATTCCACCAACCTCTGCCGCACTGCAACAGGATGTCATCCCAGCGTCATCCTATTCGACCTTGATCCCGGCGTCCTCGATCACACGGCGCCAGCGCTCCTCCTCGCCGCGGACATATCGGTCGAGTTCTTCCGGAGGACGCGTAATCACGACCAGGCCCTCGTTCACGCCCAGCCTTTTGAAGGGGTCGGATTGGACGGCCGAAGCTGCCGATTTGTTGAGTCGCTCGACGATATCGGCCGGGGTCCTGGCCGGCGCGAACAGGCCGTACCAGCTCTCGGCGGCATAGCCGGGGACGCCCGCTTCGGCAACCGTCGGCAATTTCGGAAATGCCGGCGAGCGTTCCGCCGATGTCACCGCAATCGCGCGCAACTGGCCGGCTTCGACCAGCGACGCCGCGCTCGCGACCGTCGTAAACATCACCTGGATCTGGCCGCCGATCAGGTCGGTGATGGCGGGCGCAGCACCTTTGTAGGGCACCGCGGTCAGATTGACCTTGGCCATGTTCTTGAACAGTTCGCCCGCGAGATGGGCCGAGGTGCCAACGCCGAATGTCCCGTAGGATAGTTTTTCGGGATTGGCTTTCGCCGCCGCGATCAAGTCGGCAATCGTTTGAAACGGGGATTTGGGATTGACGACGACCATATTGAAGGAACGCGCGATCAGGGCCACGGCTGCAAAATCCTTGTGCGGATCATAAGGCAGGTTCGCGCTCAGGCTTGAATTGACCGCGTGGGAGAACGTCCCCATCAACAGCGTATAGCCGTCCGCCGCGCTGACGGCGACGGCCTGAGTCCCGATGATGGTCCCTGCCCCGGGCTTGTTCTCGATGACAACCGAGACGCCCAAATCCTTGGCCATCTCCTGCGCCAATGTGCGCGCGACCACGTCGGTCCCGCCGCCCGGCGCGAAGGGAACGACGATCCGGATGGCGCGCTCCGGGTACAAGGCCTTTGCCTCGCCGGTCGCAAATGCCGCGAGCAACAGCGCAGCAAGCGCAAACGACAACCGAGAGGTTTTCATAGGCTGTCCAAAGAGCATGAGCTTTGCTGGCGCGGGCCGTTTGAAAGATACACTAGCAGATTTTGCCTCCGCACAGTGCCATGCGCTGGGCGATTGCGGATATGACGCGCAATGCGCGCGGGGAATATGGACGCCGGGACCTGGCTTGAACTAGCATCGGGACGAACCAACAAAAAATGAACGCGTTCGGGAGGATATCATGAGGCACTGGCTGACCGTATTTCTGTTGTTGATCGGGCCACAGGCGCTCGCGCAGCAGGCCGTGCCGGAAATCGCCTTCGACTCCGTTCCCAATCCGCTCCACCTGCCGCCGAACATATACTTTGGCGAAGTCTCGGGCGTCTCGCTCAACTCCAAAGGCCACATTTTCGTATTGTCGCGCGGCAACACCACGGGGCCGGCGTTTGCCGCAGCCGCGGCGCAGCTTTTGGAATTCGATGCGAAAGGCCAGTTCGTCCGCGAAATCGGCAAGAACCTCTATGCCTGGTCGTTCAGCCACACTGTCAAGGTCGATCCCGCCGACAATATCTGGGTCACCGACAAAGGCTCCGACATGGTGATCAAGTTCAATCCCGAGGGTCGCGTCGCCATGGTGTTCGGCCGCAAGCAGGAGGCCTCCGATGAAGAGACCGGGCCGCTGAAACATCCAAAGCCGCCGCTGCCGGCCGAGATCGGCCGGTTTCGTCAGGTCACCGATGTGGCGTGGGACAAGGCCGGCAACACCTTCATCAGCGACGGCTATATCAACTCGCGCATTGCCAAGGTCGACAAGGATGGCAACTGGCTGAAATCATGGGGCGAACGCGGCAAGGAGCCCGGTCAGCTCAACACCCCGCATTCGATCGCCACCGACGCCAAGGGCAATGTCTATGTCGCCGACCGCGGCAACCGGCGGATCCAGGTGTTCGACGGCGAGGGCAAATTCCTGCGCCAGTTCACCATCGATGTGCCGGTGCCGCCGGATGCAAAACCGGCGATCGGCAAGATCCCCGACGAGGCGATGATCGCCAACGGTACCTTCGCGCCAGGATCGCCGTGGTCGTTGTGCATTACGCCGCCGCCCAATCAGGTGCTTTATAGCTCCGACGCCTGGCCGGGCCGGATCTACAAATTGAGCCTCGAGGGCAAAGTGCTCGGCATGCTCGGCCAGTCCGGCAAGCAGTTGAAACAGTTCGGCTGGATCCACGCCATGGCGTGCCCGTCGGAGAATGTGATTTACGTTGCGGAATTGCTGAACTGGCGCGTGCAGAAGCTGATGCTGAAGCCGTAGTATGCCGTCATTCCGGGATTCGAAGCGAGCGCGGTCACACCCCGGTGGCGCGGGCGAAATCGATGTAGATCTCGCGCAGGCGCTGGGCCATCGGCCCGGGTTTGCCATTGGCGACGGTCTTGCCGTCGATGCTCACCACCGCCTGCACGAACAAGGACGCACTGGTGATGAAGGCTTCCTTCGCGTCGAGAGCCTCGGCAACGGTAAATGGCCGCTCCTCAACACGCAGCTGGCGCTCTTCGGCGAGCGCGACCACCGCCTTTCGGGTGCAACCCGGTAAAATCGCCGATGAATTCTGCCGCGTCACCAGCACGTCGTCCTGGGTCAGGATGAAAGCCGATGACGATCCTCCCTCGGTCACCTTGCCGTCCTCGATCATCCAGGCTTCGCCGGCGCCGGCTTCCGCCGCGGCCTGCTTGGCCAGCACCTGCGCCAATAGCGCCACGCTCTTGATGTCGCGGCGTTCCCAGCGGATATCGGGCACGGTAATCACGCCGATGCCGGTCTTCGCCGACGACGCGTTGACGATGTCCTTGACCGAGGTGAACATGACAAGGGTCGGCTTCACGCCCTTGGGGAACGCAAAGTCTCGCCCGGCAGCGGCGCCGCGCGTCACCTCGATATAGACGAGGCCGCTTTCGAGCTGATTGCGCGTGATCAACTCATGCTGGATCTCCTCAATGCGCGCCAGCGTTTCCGGCAAGGCAAGCTTGATTTCGCCGACCGAACGCTCCAGCCGCGCCAGATGCGAGGCGTTGTCGACCAGCTTGCCGTCCAGCACGGCAGAAACTTCGTAGATGCCGTCGGCGAACAAGAAGCCGCGGTCCAAAATCGAGACCTTGGCCTCGGTGAGCGGCACGAACGAACCGTTGACGTAGGCAATCTGATCCAAACGAATTCTCCTTGCGGGTGGCGAAGCGGCCGACACGGTATACGCAAATTGCTGCCGCCGATAAACCCTGGGGTCGTCATTCCGGGATGGTCCGAAGGACCAGACCCGGAATCTCGAGATTCCGGGCTCGCGTCTTCGACGCGCCCCGGAATGACATCGAGAATCAGTGCGACAAAATCTTCGACAAAAACTTCTGCGCGCGGTCACTGCGGGGCTTGCCGAAGAAATCGGTCTTGAGCGCGTCTTCCACGATTTCGCCCTCGTCCATGAAGATGACGCGGTGCGCCACCTTGCTGGCAAAACCCATTTCGTGGGTGACGACCATCATGGTCATGCCCTCGCGCGCGAGATCGACCATCACATCCAGCACCTCGCTGATCATTTCGGGATCGAGCGCGGACGTGGGCTCATCGAACAGCATGGCGATCGGATCCATTGCGAGCGCGCGGGCGATGGCGACGCGCTGCTGCTGCCCGCCGGACAATTCGGCCGGGTATTTTTGCGCGTGGTCCTTGAGGCCGACGCGGTCGAGCAGCTTTGAGGCCTTGGCGATCGCCTCGTCATGCGAGCGTCCCAGAACCTTTTCCTGCGCCAGGCAGAGATTCTCGATGATCCTCAAATGCGGGAATAGTTCAAAATGCTGAAACACCATGCCGACGCGGGCACGCAGTTTCGGCAAATTTGTCTTGGGGTCGTTGACCCTGATGCCGTCCAGGATGATTTCCCCGCTCTGGATCGGCTCCAGTGCATTGACGCATTTGATCAGTGTCGATTTGCCCGAGCCCGACGGGCCGCACACCACCACGACCTCGCCCTTGGCGACACTGGTGGTGCAATCCTTCAGCGCCTGGAAACTTGGCCCGTACCATTTGTCGACGTGACTGATTTCGATCATGATGGTCTCGCGATTTGGTGCGGCAAGGAAGGTGCGCTCCCTCTCCCATAGGGAGAGGGTTGGGGTGAGGGGTTGTGGTCTAACGATAAACTGTAACCCCTCACCCGGATCGCAAATGCGATCCGACCTCTCCCGATGGGAGAGGTGATCGAACGCGAGCATGCCGGTTTCGAATTCATGGACCAACCTCAGTGGGCGAAGGCGATGCGCGCCTGAAGGCGCCTGACGCCGAATGACGCGACGCAGGAAATCACGAAATAGACGAGTGCCGCGAACAGATACATTTCGACCAGCCGGCCGTCGCGTTGCGCGACCTTGCTGGCTGCGCCGAGGAAATCCGGAATCGACAACACGTAAACCAGTGAGGTGTCCTGGAACAGCACGATCGTCTGTGTCAGCAGAACCGGGAGCATATTGCGGAACGCTTGCGGCAGCACGACGTAACGCATGGTCTGGGCGTAACTCAAGCCGAGCGCCTGGGCGGCGGCGGGTTGCCCCTTCGAGATCGACTGGATGCCCGCGCGCATGATTTCCGAGAAGTATGCAGCCTCGAACAAGGTGAATGTGACGAGCGAGGAGGCAAACGCGCCGACCCGAACCGGCCGCGATGAGCCGGTCAACCACTGCCCGATGTATGGCACGAGGAAATAGAACCAGAAGATCACCAGCACCAGCGGCAGCGACCGCATCAGGTCGACATAGAGGCCGGCAATACGTCCCAGCAGCCAGAAGCCGGACAATCGCATCAATGCAATCAGCGTTCCGAAGAAGATGCCGCCCAGCGTGGCCAGACTCGTCAGCGTCAGCGTGAACGTCATGCCGTCGAAGAACAGATAGCCGAGCGAGCGGCGGATCACATCGAAGTCGAAATTGGCGAACATGAGCTATTTCCCGGTGATGTAGCCGGGGACCGCCAGTCCGCGCTCGAGGAAGCGCATGGCGATGACGACAACGATATTGATCAGAAGGTAAAGTATCGTCGCAGCGGTGAAGGCTTCGAATACCTGAAAGGAAAACTCCTGCATCGCCCGCGCCTCGGCCGTCAGCTCGACCAGGCCGATGGTGATGGCCACCGAAGTATTCTTGATGGTGGAGAGGAATTCTGAAGTCAGCGGCGGCAGCATGATACGGAATGTCATCGGCAACAGCACGTAGCGATAGGTTTGCGCCGTCGTCAATCCAAGCGCGGTTGCGGCCAATTTCTGTCCACGCGGCAGCGAATTGATGCCTGCTCGCGTCTGTTCGGCCACCCGTGCGGACATGAACAGCCCGATCCCGATCGCCGCCGTATAGAACGGCGCGTTCGACATTTGCTTCATCCAAAGCCCCCACGACGGCGGCAGGATTTCCGGCAACACGAAGAACCAGAGGAACAACTGCACCAGTAGCGGCATGTTGCGGAAGAATTCGACATAGGCAAAGCCGAACCGGGACGCGGTCTTCGACGGCAGCGTTCGCAGCACGCCGATGACCGCTCCGAACACCAGCGCAATGATCCAGGCGCAGAGCGCGGTCTCGATCGTCAGCACGAGGCCGGTCAGCAGCATGTCGAGATAGCTGCCGGTCCCATTTGGGGCCGGCTCCCAGAAGATGCGCCAGTTCCAATGATAGTTCACAACGGCAGTCCCCACGCCGCTACAGATCGAGCCTGCGCTTTCACGGTTCGCTCAGGCAATGACCGGGCCATTGTAACAGCTCACATGCCTTACATGGCCTTATAGAAATCAGGATCGGGTGAATCGGAAGGCTTGGCAAACGCCTTCTTCAGCTCAGCCCCGACCGGCACGTTGAGATTCAGTCCCTTGGGCGGGATTTTTTGCATGAACCATTTGTCGTAGAGCTTTTGGCCCTCGGCGCTCTGATAGAGCGCAGCGGTGGCGTCGTCGGCCACCTTCTTGAAGGCGGGGTCGTCCTTGCGCAGCATGATGCCGTAGGGCTCCGGCTTCGAAAACGCGTCCGTGGAAATGACGTAGGCGCCCGGGTCTTTCGATCCGGCGGCGAAGCTCGCGAGCAGGATATCGTCCAGCACAGCCGCGACCGAACGATCGGTCTCGACCATCAGGAATGATTCGGCGTGTTCCTTGGCCGGGATGATGTTGATGCCGAGATTGCGGGCGGCATTGGCTTCGGTCAGCTGCTTGATGTTGGTGGTGCCGGAGGTGGAGGCCACCGATTTGCCCTTGAGATCTTCGATCGAATTCAGCTTGCTGGACTTCTTCGAGATGAAGCGGGTCGCGGTCAGAAAATGGGTGTTGGTGAACGCAACCTGCTTCAAACGGTCGGGATTGTTGGTGGTCGATCCGCATTCGAGGTCGATGGTACCGTTGGCCAGCAATGGAATACGGGTCGATGAGGTCACCGGATTGAACTCCACCGCGAGCTTGTCGGCCTTGAGCTCCTTCTTCACGGCGTCCACGATCTTCAGACAAATATCGATCGCAAAGCCGATCGGCTTCTGGTTGTCGTCGAGGTACGAGAACGGAATCGACGAGTCGCGGTAGCCGATCGTGATGACGCCGGTCTCCTTGACTTTCTTGAGCGTGCCAGTGAGCTCCTCAGCATTGGCCTGCGCGGCACAAAAAGCAGCAGTGAGCACAAGGCCCATCATACGCAGGCGTTTCATTTCCTATTCTCCTTGCTTGGATGACTGCGGCGATGGTTGCATAGTTTCAGTCCGGAATGGAATGTAACCTTTTGGTCTACGGCCAGCGACCGCGAGCCCCGTACCGTGTCCAGAGACTATGTCCGGCCCAAACGCCTATGCAAGGACCGGGCCGCCGCCTTAACCAATACCCCCTACATCGCCTTATAGGAATCCGGATCAGGGGAGTCGGACGGCTTGGCGAATTCACGCTTCAGTGCCGCGCCGATCGGCACGTTAAGATTCAACCCCTTGGGCGGGATTTTCTGCATGAACCATTTGTCATACAAGCTTTGGCCTTCCGCGCTCTGGTAGAGCGCGGCGGTGGCATCGTCGGCCACCTTCTTGAAAGCCGGATCGTCCTTGCGCAGCATAATGCCGCAGGGCTCCGGCTTGGAGAACGCGTCGGTGGAAATGACGTAAGCGTCTGGCGTCTTCGATCCGGTGACGAAACTGGCGAGCAGGATATCGTCCATCACGAACGCCACCGCCCGATCGGTTTCGACCATCAGGAACGCCTCGGCGTGGTCCTTGGCCTGGATGATGTTGATGCCGAGTTTGCGAGCGGCATTGGCTTCGGTGAGCTGCTTGATGTTGGTGGTGCCTGAGGTCGCAACCACCGGCCTGCCCCTGAGATCGTCGATCGAGTCGAGCTTGCTGGACTTCTTTGAGACGAAGCGGGTAGCGGTCAGAAAATGAGTGTTGGTGAAGGCAACCTGCTTCAGACGATCTGCGTTGTTGGTGGTCGCTCCGCATTCAAGGTCGATGGTACCATTGGCGAGCAACGGAATGCGGGTCGACGACGTCACCGGAGTGAATTCGACCGCGAGCTTGTCGAGCTTGAGCTCTTTCTTCACGGCGTCGACGATTTTGTAACAGATGTCCATGGCAAACCCGATCGGCTTCTGGTCGTCGTCCAGATAGGAAAATGGAATCGACGAGTCGCGATAGCCAAGGGTGATTGCGCCGGTTTCCTTGATTTTTCTCAGCGTTCCCGTAAGCTCTTCGGCGCTGGCCTGCGCGGTACAAATAGCTGCGGCGATCGCAAGGCCAATCACACGCAGTCGCTTCATTCGTATTCTCCTCGCTCGGATCATTCGGGCCGGAATAGATTTTACGGCCGTCATGCGCTCCCGAAATTCGTGCGATGGCCCGGCGGGCCATCGCACGAGCCGAAAAACCCTACATCGCCTTGTAGGAATCCGGATCGGGGGAATCGGACGGCTTGGCGAACTCATGCTTCAGCTCGGCGCTGATCGGCACATTGAGATTTAGCCCCTTCGGTGGAATTTTCTGCGTGAACCATTTGTCGTAGAGCTTCTGGCCTTCCGCGCTCTGGTAGAGCGCGGCGGTTGCGGCATCGACCACCTTTTTGAAAGCCGCATCGTCCTTGCGCACCATGATGCCGTAGGGCTCCGGCTTCGAGAACGCATCCTTGGAGATGACGTAGGCGGTGGGCTCCTTCGATCCGGCCACGAGGCTCGCCAGCAGAATGTCATCCATCACGAATGCCACCGCCCGATCGGTCTCCACCATCAAGAATGCCTCCGCATGATCCTTTGCCGGGATGATGTTGACGCCGAGATTGCGCGCCGCGTTGGCTTCGTTGAGCTGCTTGATGTTGGTGGTGCCGGAGGTCGAAACCACCGGCTTGCCCTTGAGATCGTCGATCGAGTTGATATTGCTCGATTTCTTCGAAACGAAGCGGCTTGCCGTCAAATAATGCGTGTTGGTGAACCAGACCTGTTTCTGCCGCTCGGCATTGTTGGTGGTCGAACCGCATTCGAGATCGACCGTGCCGTTGGCCATCAGCGGGATACGGGTCGCCGACGTCACCGGGTTGAGCTTGACCTCTAGCTTGTCGAGCTTGAGCTCCTTCTTCACGGCATCGACAATCCTGTAGCAAATGTCCATGGCATAGCCGACCGGCTTCTGGTTATCATCCAGATAGGAGAACGGAATCGACGAGTCGCGGTAGCCAAGGGTGATCGCGCCGGTTTCCTTGATGTTCTTCAGCGTCCCCGTGAGTTCCTCGGCATCCGCCTGGCATGCGCAGAACGCAACGGCGAGGGCGGAGCCCAGAATGTGCATGCGTTTCATACGTGTTCTCCTTGTTTGTCGAACGTGGATAGTTTGAGAATTTGACTTAGCACAGGCGCGATGTAGCGGCGAAACTGTTCGGGATTTTCGTTCATCGGAAAATTCCTACAAAGGGTGCGGCATTTCGCCCAAATCCCAGAATAGACCCGCCATGATGCCGAGCGCCTCTTCGGTGACCGACAGCAGAATATGCTCATCGGGTGCATGCTGGGAGCAGCCCGGATAGGAGTGCGGCACCCACATCGTGGGCAAGCCGAGCGAATCGGAAAACACGTCGTTCGGCAGCGAGCCGCCGAAATTCAGCAGAACCGCGGGAGCCTTTCCCGTCGTCTTGCGGATCGATTCCGCCGTCCAGTTGACCCAGGGGCTCTCGAAATCGGTTCGTGACGCAGCAAACCTCTGTGTCGCTTGGACTTCCACCATCGGAAAGCCGCGCTCGTGCAAATGCGTCCTGATCACATCGGCAATGTTGTCGACCCTGGTGCCGACAACAAAGCGAAGCTGCAGGACGGCAGAAGCTTGTCCCGGAATGGCATTGGCCGGCTTTTCGATGTTGCCGGACGACATCGCCAGCACTTCCATCGTGTTCCACGCATAAAGCCGTTCGGGGGCTGACAAGCCTTCCTCCCCCCAGTTTTCCGAGGGCGCCGGCTCATCCGTCATCGGCTCGATCTTCACGTCGGCCAAGGCGGAGCGGATCTGGTTGGAAAGGCGTGGCGGCTTCAATGCCTCGACCTGCAATCGCCCCTTGCCGTCGACAAGTGCGGCGATGGCGCTGGCGAGGATGGTCGCGGGATTGGCAAGGACGCCGCCCCAGTTGCCGGAATGATGCGAACCCTCGCGCAGCTTCACGTCCAGATGAATCCGTATTCCGCCGCGGCAGCCGAGGAACAATGTCGGGCGATCGGCGGAAAGCCTCGGCCCATCGGACGCAAGAAACAGATCGGCCTTCAGCTCATCGCGCAGTTGCTCGCAGACCTGACGCAAATCCGGCGAGCCGATTTCCTCGCCGGTTTCAATGATGAATTTGGCGTTGAAGCCCAGCCGGCCGCCGCGCGTCTCACGCACAGCCTGAAGGGCCGACATATTGATGCTGTGCTGGCCTTTGTTGTCGGCGGTGCCCCGGCCGTAAACCCGATTGCCTGCAATTGTCGTGCGCCATGGATCGAGATTGTCGCGCCACTCCCCGACCATGCCGTCGACGACGTCGCCATGTCCGTACATCAGAACGGTAGGCGCCGATCCGCTCTCGCGGTATTCCGCGAGCAGGTAAGGATGCTTTCCGGTCGGGGATTCGATCAGTCTTGTCGCAAAATCGAGTTGCGAAAATGCCGGCTGAAGGTCTTCCGTGAGGTAGGTGCGCAGTGCCTCGCGCTTCTCGGGGTTTTGGCTTTCGGTCTGATAGGAAACCCTCTGGTCGAGTGCTCTGAGAAACTCGCCGGAATGAAGAATGTCGTGGGCCCGGGCGATCGCGGCGGCTCTGGTCATGTCTTCGCCTCTCATCCCGGTCACAGAATTCGCATTCCGTCACGTTAGCGTGATACGCCGCCGGCCGGAAGAGGCCGAGGATTTGGCTTTGCCTAAACCCGGCCGGAGTGCAACAATTTGCATCAACGGCCCGGCGCTTGATCGGGCGAACCTGAGGGGAAGCTCCATGAAAACGATCCTGCGCGTCTCGGCCGTCTGTATGCTTTTTGCAGGTTCCGCGTTGGCCCTGACCGGCGAGCGCATGGCGGAAATTCCCCTCGATAAAATGTCAGCCGCGCAGCGTGGCATTGCCGATGCCATCATGTCCGGACCGAGAAAGGCGTTGAGCGGCCCCTTCAACGCATGGCTACGCAGCCCGGAGCTGGCGGATCGTCTGCAGAAGGTCGGCGAATATGTCAGGTTCAACACCTCGCTCGACAAACGCGTCAACGAAATGGCGATCCTCATGACCGCGCAAGCCTGGGGCTCGCAATATGAGTGGTACGCGCATGAGCCGTTGGCGCTCAAGGCGGGCCTCGATCCTGCGATCGTCGCGGCCATCGGGGCCGGGAAAAAGCCAGACAACATGAAAGACGACGAGGCGATCGTTTGGGAGTTCACCACCCAGCTTCGCCGCGATCACGGTGTCGACGATGCGATCTACGCGAGAGCGCTGGAGAAATTCGGCGAACGGGGCATCATCGATCTCGTCGGGGTGAACGGATATTACGACGCGGTCTCGATGACGCTCAACGTCGCACGCGTGAAGCCGCCCGCGGATGCGAAATTGCCGTTCCAGCAGGCCGGCCGATAATCTTCTGTCTCCACACGCGGCAACCTTGCCGCACGACAAGGCGTCTGGGGTTACCCTGTCATGAAAAAAGAAATCCGGCTTAACGCCTTCGCCATGAACTGCGTCGCGCATCAATCGCCGGGGCTATGGACCCATCCGCGCGATCGCACCGCCGAATATAACCGCCTGCCCTACTGGATCGACCTCGCCAAGACGCTGGAACGCGGACGGTTCGACGGTCTTTTCCTGGCGGACGTGCTCGGCGTCTACGACGTGTTCGGCAATAGCCCTGACGCGGCACTGCGCAACGCCGCGCAGACGCCCGCAAACGATCCCCTGCTGCTGATCCCGGCGATGGCCGCGGTCACCGAGAATCTTGGCTTCGGGGTGACGTCCAATCTGTCCTACGAGCCGCCCTATACGTTCGCGCGGCGGATGTCGACGCTCGACCATCTCACCGAGGGACGGATCGGCTGGAACGTCGTGACCGGCTATCTCGACAGCGCCGCCAAGGGTGCGGGCAAGGAAAAGCAGACCTCGCATGACGACCGTTACGATGTCGCCGACGAATATATGGAAGTGGTCTACAAGCTCTGGGAAGGAAGCTGGGAAAACGACGCGGCGCTGCGCGACCGCGCGCGCGGCTTTTTCGCCGACCCCGCAAAAGTGCATCGCATCCTGCATCAGGGAAACAATTACCGGGTCGATGCCATTCACCTCTGCGAACCGTCGCCGCAACGCACGCCCGTTTTGTATCAGGCCGGCACCTCGCCGCGCGGACGCCAGTTCGCTGCCCAGCATGCCGAATGCGTATTCATGTCGGGGCCATCGGCCAAAATCATCGCGCCGCGCGTCGCCGCCATTCGCGAACTCGCAACGAAGGCAGGACGCAACCCGGCCGAAATCCTGATGTTCAGCATGTTCACCATTATTCTCGGCAACACCGAAGCCGAGGCCAAAGCCAAATACGCCGACTATCGCAGCCACGTCAGTCCCGAGGGCGCGCTGACCCTGATGTCCGGATGGACCGGCGTCGATTTCTCGACCTACGATCTCGACCAGCAGGTTCGCCACGTCGAAAACGACGCCGGCCGCACCGCGATGGACAACATCACCCGCGCCGATCCAGACCGGATCTGGACCGTGCGCGAGGTCGCCCAGCATGTCGGCATCGGCGGCATCGGACCGCTCGTGGTCGGCACGCCGGAAAAGGTCGCCGACGCGATCGAGACGTGGTTCGACCAGACCGATGTCGACGGCTTGAATGTCCCGTTTGCGGTTTCGCCCGGCGATTTCGAGGACATCTCCGACATGCTGGTGCCGGAACTGGCGCGGCGCGGGCGGTACAAGGCCTCGTACCAGCCGGGAACATTGCGCGAAAAATTGTTCGGCGCGGGCCGCGCGCGCCTCACCGCGCCGCATCCGGCTGCGCAGCATCGGCCCGGCGCAGCGGCGAAAGCGGCGGAGTAAGCTCTCGCCGTCATTCCGGGGCGATGCAACGCATCGAACCCGGAATCTCGAGATTCCGGGTCTAGTGCTAACGCACCATCCCGGAATGACGGCCTCTCTCAGACCGTTCCGTCGACCACGACCTCGATCAATTTCGCACCGGGCCGCCTGAACGCCGACGCCAGCGCAGACTTCAAATCCTTCGCTTCCGTGATCCGCATCGCTTCAAGCCCGAGCGATTTTGCCATGCCGGTAAAATCGACGGGCGGGTCGGCAAAATCCATGCCGACGTAATGGTCGTCGCCGTGAAACGCGAGCAGCCTTTGCTTGATGATGCGGTAACCGCCATTGTTGGCGATCACGACCGTCAGCGGCAGCTTGTGATGGGCTGCGGTCCACAGCGCCTGGATCGAATACATCGCGCTGCCGTCACCGGAAAAGCACACCACCGGCCGATCCGGATTCGCCAGGCTGACGCCGACGGACGCCGGCACTCCCCAGCCGATGCCGCCCGACGCCAGCGCATGATAGCCGTAGCGGTCGCGGTGCGGCCGCAGCGCGAGGGCCTGCCGCGAGGAAGTCAGGGCCTCGTCGACGAGAATGGCGTTCTCGGGCATCGCCTCGATTAGCTGCAAGGTCAGATATTCCGGATCGATCGGCGAGCGATCGCCATATTTCGCGATCTGCTCGATCAGGCCAGGACGCCGGGCCATCCAGTTCTTCCCTGCCAGCGCCGCGATCCCCTGTTGGGCCCGGACCTCTAACGCTGCGCCGCCGGCGGACTTCAGCGCCGGCACCAGCGCGCGCAGGGTTTCCTTGACGTCGGCCTTCAGCGCGATCTCTGCGCCAAAGTTCTTGGCGAGATCCCATTCGACGAGGCCGATCTGCACGATCGGCATTCCCTCCGGCAGCGGCTCCGTCTCGCTGTGCACCGACATCCGCAACGGGTCGGCGCCAAGCACGATCAGGAGATCGTAAGCCGACAGCACCTCGCGCACCTGCGTTTGCGACCGTGACAGCGCGCCCATGAAGCAGGGACTTTCCGACAGGAAATGCGCGCCGTAAGGCGCCGATTGCTGATAAGCCGCGCAGCCGAGCGCGGCCGCCAACGCCGCCGCTTCCTGCAGCGCGTCGCTCTTTACAATTTCGTCGCCGGCGATGATGGCGGGCCGCTGCGACTTGAGGATGCGCGCCACCAGCGCCTTGAGCGCCTCATCGGAGGGGATGACGCGGGTATCGACGCGGGTCGAACGGCCGAGGTCGATCCCGGCCTCCGAATTGAGGATATCGCCCGGCAGCGAGATGAACACCGGTCCGGTCGGCGGCGTGGTCGCGATCTTGGCGGCTCGGCGCACGATCCGCGGCAGATCCTCCAGCCGCGTCACCTCGACCGCCCATTTCACCAGCGGCTCGGCCATCCGCACCAGCGGACCGTAAAGCAAGGGCTCCATCAGGCCGTGGCCCTGCTCCTGCTGACCGGCCGTCAGGATCATCGGCGTGCCCGTGAATTGCGCGTTGTAGAGCGAGCCCATCGCATTCCCAAGCCCGGGCGCGACATGGACATTGCAGGCGACGAGGCGGCCCGACGCCCGGCTATAACCATCGGCGATGGCGACCACCAGACTTTCCTGCATCGCCATCACATAGGTGAGATCGGGATGATCTTTCAGCGCATGCATGATCGGCAATTCGGTGGTGCCGGGATTGCCGAACAGATGCGTGATGCCCTCGTCCTTTAGCAGTGCGAGGAACGCCGAGCGGCCGGTGATGCGATTTTTCATGTCTCCTCCTGCCCGCGGACCGTTGCCGTCGCGGTCGTGGCATCATGATCAAACTTGAAGGCGTGATGCAAGGAAGCGCGCTCATGGCTGCCCTGCGCGATCAAAACATCCCGTCGCGATCGCCGCGTCGCTTCTTTTTCGAACGCTGCCAGACCACGCCGGGAAAACCCTTCAGCGGCACCAGCGGCTCGCCGGCATAGGTCCACTCCTGCAGCTCTTCGATCGCGACATGATAGAGCGTCTGGCGGCCGGTTCGGCCGGCAAAAAGCGCGCGCGGGATGTTCACCATGTGCGGCGAGCGCACGCGTTCGTATATCAGCGGCGTGCCACAACGCTTGCAAAAGCTGCGGGTGGCTTTCGCGGCCTTGTCGTCGAAGCGGGCAATCCACGTCTCGCCTTTGGTGATGCGAAAACGCTTGCGCCAGCTTCCGACATAAGTGGCGTAGGCCGCGCCATGCGCGCGACGGCTGGCGATCGAATGATCGTGCCAGGCCCAGCGCGCCGGCACATCGATCTCGAAGCCGACGCTGCCGCACAGGCATTGGCCTTGGGCAATTCCGAGCGCTTTTGGTGGTTTTGGCATTTGCGTCTTCGTTCTTCGTCATTCCGGGGCGATGCGAAGCATCGGACCCGGAATCTCGAGATTCCGGGTCTGGTGCTAACGCACCATCCCGGAATGACGGCGGTTCCTCAAGCCTGCTCCAACTCGCCATAGCCGGAATAGTCAGTATAGCCCGTCTCCTCGCCGCCATAGAAGGTCGCGCGGTTGTAGGGTGTCAGCGGGAAACCATGTTGCAGACGGCGCGGCAGGTCGGGATTGGAGATGAAGATGCGGCCGAACGCGATGGCGTCGGCATGACCATCGGCAATCGCGGCCTCCGCTGCTTCCCCGGTGAATCCGCCGGCCGAGATCAGGACGCCGCGCCAGACCGGTCGAAACAGCACCATCGCCGAGGGTACATTCTGATGGTTGACCTCGGCGCGGCCGGCACCGCTCGATCGCGGCTCGATGAAGTGCAGATAGGCAAGGCCGAGCCGATCGAGCGCCTCGATGACATGGGTATAGAGCGGCATCGGATCGGCTTCGCCGCTGCCATTGGCCACACCGTAGGGCGACAACCGGACGCCGACGCGATCAGCACCCCACACCTCGATCGCGGCTTTGGTGATTTCCATCAGCAGCCGCGCGCGGTTCTCGATCGATCCGCCATACCGGTCGGTCCGCAAATTGCTGCGCGACTGCAGGAATTGCTCGAGCAAATAGCCGTTGGCGCCATGGATTTCGACGCCGTCGAACCCGGCCTTCAAGGCATTGCCGGCGGCCTGTCGAAACGCCTCGACGATTCCCTCGACTTCGCCGGTCTCGAGCGCGCGCGGCGTTTCATAGGGCACTACCTTGCCGTCGGCGGTCATCGCCATCATTCCGTTGCCCACGATCGGCACCGCCGATGGCGCGACCGGCAACGCGCCACCCGGCTGGAACGAGGAATGCGAAACCCGGCCGACATGCCAGAGCTGGAGAAAGATCACGCCGCCTTTGGCGTGAACCGCTTCGATGACGCCCCGCCATCCCCTGATCTGATCATCCGAATAAATGCCGGGCGTGGCGGGATTGCCGCGTCCGGTCGCCACCACCGGCGAGGCTTCGGCGATGATCAGGCCGCCCGGCGTGGCTCGCTGGCCGTAATATTCCGCATTCAACGCCCGCGGCGCGAAGCTTGACCGTTCTGCCCGCATCCGCGTCAAGGGCGCCATCACGACGCGGTGCTGCAGCCGGTAAGGTCCGACTTGAAGCGGTGAAAACAACGAAGGAAAATTCATCTCTGCGCCCCAAAAATAACTTCTCTAGATCCGCCTATGTAACCGGTTCGCCTTGCTCGCAAAAGGCTGGCCGGCAAGATAGCGATCGCGCGAAGACCTCCCATGTCATTTCGTGCGTGGTCGACCTGCCCCGTTGGGCTAACTCAGGGATCAGCGATCCGACCATTCGGTAGATAGCATCCCTACACGTCAGGAGAATTCATTGTCCCACCCAGCCATGTCGCCCAATGAGGTCGCCGTCATCACCGGAGGTGCGTCCGGATTGGGTTTTGCAGCGGCGATGCGATTTGCTCGGCTAGGCATGAAAGTCTGCATTGCGGATTTGGGAACTGATCGACTCGCCGAGGCCGGGGCGAAATTGTCATCGGCGTCGCCGGGCGGGGCAGCCGATATTATGGCAATGACCGTTGACGTCCGTCGGGCCGAAGAGGTGTCGGGCCTGGAGGTCGCCGTGCAAGAGCGGTTCGGCGGCACCGACATTCTGATGAACAACGCCGGCATCCAGCCGGGCAGCCAAATGTTCGGTCCAGCGGAGAACTGGCAGCGTATTTTGGGCGTGAACCTCTGGGGCGTGATCCACGGTTCGCAGATTTTTGCGCCTCGCATGATCGCGCGCGGCCGGCCGGGATTCATCATCAACACCGGCTCCAAACAAGGCATCACGACCCCTCCCGGCGATCCCGCCTATAATGTCTCCAAGGCAGGCGTGAAGGCCTTCACCGAGGCGCTGCAACACGAGTTGCGCAATGCCGCCGGCAGCAAGATCAGTGCGCATCTCTTCATCCCCGGATTTGTCTTCACCGGTCTTACGGCAAAGGGCCGCTCCGAAAAGCCGGCCGCGGCGTGGACGCCGGAGCAGACCGTCGATTTCATGATCGAGCGCGTGACGGCCGGTGACTTTTACATTCTTTGTCCGGACAACGACGTGCCGCGACATCTCGACGAGCGCCGCATCCTCTGGGCCGCCGGCGACATCGTCGAAAACCGCCCTGCGCTATCGCGCTGGCACCCGGACTATGCCGAGGCCTTTGCAGCGTTTGTGAAGGGCGGTTAGGCGCGGGACACGGCGTACGCGAGAAGTTATTGCTGCCAATGGCCCATCCTGTCACCTTCCGTAGATACCAGGCCACGGATTACGATCCGGTGGCTTCGCTGTGGACGCGCATCAATCGAGAACTCGCGCCGGTCGGGATGGAGAAGTTATTTGAGCAATACATCGCGACCACAACCAACGGTGAGCTGAGGGAGCTTGCCGAGATCTTTTCGGAGGCAAAGCGCAACGCCTTTTGGGTCGTCGAAAGCGCCAATGAGATTGTCGGCACGTTTGGCATCGAAAGCCGCGGCGTCAACGACACCGAGCTTCGCCGAATGTATCTCGATCAAGGTTACCGCGGCTCAGGAATTGCGCAACGCATGCTCGATTGTGCGCAGGCAGAAGCGCGCGCCCTCGGATTTACAAAGATGATCTTGAGCACCGCTCAGATTCAAAGAGCCGCTGTCAGGTTTTATCGAAGGAGTGGATTTCTCCACATCCGAACCGAAGTTGCCGAGACTATGACGACCAAGCAGGCGGGCGGCGGCTTGACCCGTTTTTATTTCGAGAAGGCGCTCTGATCGCCTCGGATTTTGTCAGCGAACGGCGATGTAGAGATTTCGGGAAACCGCATCTGTAACAACGGCCGTTAAATCGAGCCGTGGAACCTCACAGCGTCTCTTGCTTGTGGCCGCATTGCTTGCAGGCGAACTTTACCCGCGTGGCGCCCTTTTCCGCCGAGAGGCGGTTCGGCGCGCCGCATTTTCCGCAAACCGTCTCGATCCGGGTATTGCCCTGCTTCACGGTCAGCGCTTTGCGTGCCATGGTTTCGCGGATCAGACGCTCGGCCTCCTCGCGCATCGACTGCTTCGACATTCGCTTCTCACCTGGCGTAATCAAGGAAGCCGCCTTATAGCATGCAAGATGCATCTGGCGAGTGGAGGGGCGCGTATTCCGCAAAGCATGCCTTCGGATTTTGATCCGTGGGTCGATGAAGCATTGCGAACAGCGTGCGTGCGACCGAGAATTCACGTCTCGATGATGACGTAGCTGTCCTCGATGTGAACCGGAAAGGTTTCGGCCACGTAAGGCCCCTTGGCCAGCGTTTCGCCGTCCTCGATGACGACCGGATAGGTCCGCACCTTGACGCGGTTCGGATCGAACCAGGATTGCCCGTTGCGCATGTCGAATTCCCACCCGTGCCAGGCACAACGCAGCAATTCGCCGACTCGAGTTCGCCGATAGACGCCGGGCTCCGGCGAGGTCAGACGCGCGACACAGGCGGCCTTGTCGAGTGGCGCACCCGCGTGCGGGCAGCGATTGAGCAGGGCAAAGAACTCGCCATTGACATGGAACACGACGATGTCGCGCCCCTCCACGGCGACCACCTTGTTGCCGCCGGGCGGGATATCCGTGGTGCGCGCGACAATGTGACGGGCCATAGAACCAGATCAGAGCTTGTAAAGCGCGCGCGCGTTGCCGTTGAAGATCTTTTGGCGTTCGACGTCGGTCAGCGGCGTGCGGACCGCAAAGCGCGGATCGTCGAAATCCCAATGCGGATAGTCCGACGAGAACAGCAGGCGATCTATGCCTACCCATTCGATCAGGGATCGCAGGTGCTTTGCCTCGTCGGGCTCGTCGATCGGCTGGGTCGTGAACCAGAAATTCTGGCGCACATATTCGGACGGACGCCGCTTGAGATACGGAACCTCGGCGCGGAAGCGTTCGAAATGTTGATCCATTCGCCACATGGCCGAGGAAATCCAGCCAAACCCGCCCTCGATGAACACGATCTTGAGGCGTGGAAAGCGCGCAGGCACGCCTTCGATCACGAGACTGGTAAGTGTTGCCGCCATCGTATGCGCATTCGACTGGTGCTCTTCCGCATAGTAGGACGGCCAGCCGCCGCCGGCCGGCGCGTGACCGCCATATCCGCCCACATGAATGCCGAGCGGCAGGTCCAATTCTTCGGCCAGGGCATAGATCGGCCAATAGCGGCGGCGGCCGAGCGGCTCGTTGGCGCGCGGCGACACGTTGATCTGCACATACTGGCCGAGTTTCGCACAGCGCTCGATCTCGGCGACCGCGGCTTGCGTGTCGTCCTGCCCGACCAGGATGGCGGCCTTGAGCCGGGGTTCGCGGCTGGTCCAGTGCGCC
>DASQOU010000343.1:0-30693 GCA_035644295.1 Bradyrhizobium sp. | reverse complement strand
GGTCCTCGACCGAGCGCTTGCAAAGCCAACAGACCGGCGAGCGGACGGGGTCAAGGCCGTCAGCCGCGCACGCGGGGGCGCGCCAGCGCCAGCCTTGAGGCCGGACGTTCACCGGTCTACTTCCAGCACAGTTGCTCTGATGTTCAGGGGACAGGAACTCAAAGCAAAACTCGCGCGGTTTACGTGGCGAGATCGCGAAGCTCTATCTGTTAACAATGCCGCTGTTTGAAAATCAAATCTGAGCCAGCATCGCTCACGAACGCGCGCAAGTCGTCGCGACAGCGAGTAGGGTGGGCAAAGCGAAGCGTGCCCACCACTTCAAGCGCATATGCATATGGTGGGCACGGCGCGAAGCGCGCCTTTGCCCACCCTACGAATCTGCGCGAGCCGATGATGGCGGCGATCAATCGAAATTCTCACCGCGACAAATTCTGCAGCAGCAAATTCAGCGCAGTCGCCGCGAACGCATGCATGTTGCCGAGCCGGTCGGTACTGCCGGTCTCGAGCGTCATCACAGACGGCGCCGCGCCCGCAACCGCCATGCAGCTATGGCCGGCCGCGTCGCCGTAGCGGTTGCCGGTTGGTCCCGTTGCGCCGGTCTCCGACAAGCCCCAATCGGTCGAAAAGCGATGGCGGATCTTGCTTGCAAGCAATGCGGCGTAGGGCTCCGAGGCCGAACGGATTCCTTTCATCGCCTCATCGGGAATATCCATCAGGATCCGCCGCGCATCGCGCGCATAAACGACCGCCGAGCCCAGGAAATACGCGGATGCGCCGGGCACGGCGAGCAGGCTCGCGGCAATCAGACCGCCGGTCGAGGACTCGGCGACCGCGATGGTCTGTTTCCGCGCCACCAGCTTGACGGCGATCCGCTCGGCAATGGCCACGAGCTCCTTCATCGGTCGTCAGCTCCTGCGGAAGAGTTTTCGAAATGACGGCCGCTCAGTATCTCGCTTGTCGGCCAGCGAGTGGTAGACGACACGAATAAAATTCTTGCTGGCGAGCTCCGTCGGCGCCCACTTCGCGTCGAGATCGGCGAACGGCTTTGCCGCCACCACGTCATCCTCGCTCTCGCCGTCCTTCACGAGCTTCGCCATGCGGTCGCGCGCGGTGACCAGCATGGTGCGGTACTCGGTCAGCATGGCTTTATCGGCGAGCGGCCCATGGCCCGGCACGATTCGGCTCTTGGCATTCGTAAGCTTGAGGTAGGCGTCGGTCGCCGCGATCATGCCCTTGATGTTGCCGCCATTGGCGAAATCGATATTGGGATAGCGGCCGTAGGTGAAGGTGTCGCCGGTCGACAGCACATTGGCAGTCTTGAACCAGACATAGGTGTCGCCGTCGGTGTGGGCGTGCTCGATATGCTTGAGATCGGCGACGCGGCCCCTGAGCCTGATCTGAAAGGCTCCGGTATAGGTTTTCAACGGCAGCGCGGCTGGCGCCGCCGGCGGCGTTTTGACGCCGGTGAGGCCGTTGGTGGTCCCGGCCGCCAGCCTGTTCTTGACGTTGACCTCGGAGATCACCGTGGCGCCGTCCTTGGCGAAGGGCTCGTTGCCGCCGACATGGTCGCCGTGAAAATGCGTGTTGATGAGATACTTGATCGGCTGGTTCGAGACCGTGGCAATGGCGGCCTTGATCTTGTCGTGCAGCGGCGCGTATTGGCCATCCACCATGATGATCCCGTCCTTGGCGACCGCCACGGTGATGTTTCCGCCCTGGCCCTCGAGCATATACATGTTGTCGCCGAGGTCAGTGGTCTTGATTTCGACCTTGGAGAAATCAGGAGGAGGTGGCGGTGTCGCCGCCGGCTGCTGCGCCAACGATGTGCCGGCCCAAAGCAGGGTCGTCGCAACAGCAGCCATCCCGGTCCGAAGCATCAAACCCTCCCTTGCGCGGCTTTCGAGGCCTTTCTAGCACACGGCCATGCGGTTTGCCGAGTTGCGAGCCGTGAGCCGGCCTGCTTCAATGCGCCTCCACAAGCGGCGCGGGTGACAAGACGCCGCAAACGAGAGGCCTTGGGCGAGGGAGGAAACCAGCGTCATGACGTCACCAGTTGCGGGTGGCGTGGATTGCGACCTGCATCCCGCCGTTCCTCATTTGACGAGCCTGTTGCCCTATCTGAACGACTATTGGCGCGATCAGGTCACCACACGGGGGATGACCGACCTGGTGTCGCAATCCTATCCGTCGAATTCGCCGATCTCCGCGCGGCCAGACTGGCGGCCGGCAAAGGGCAAGCCCGGCGCGAGCCTTGCGGACATGCAGGCGCGGGCGCTTGCCCCTTTCGGGGTCAGCTACGGCATCTGCAACCCGCTCTTTGGCGTGCAGATGGTCTTCTCCGAGGACATGGCCGATGCCTTCTGCCGGGCGCTGAACGACTGGCTGGTGAAGGAGTGGCTCGACAAGGACGCTCGCTTGCGCGGCTCGATCGTGATCCCCGTCCAGAGCATTGAAAAATCGGTCACGGAGATCGAGCGCTGCGCAAGGGATGAGCGTTTCGTCCAGGTACTGATGTTGGTCATGGGCGACATGCCGCTGGGAAAGCGCGCCTACTGGCCGATTTACGCCGCCGCCGATCGGCTTGGCTTGCCGATCGGCATCCATGCCGGATCAAGCTATCACAACCCGCCGACGTCGGTGGGGTGGGGCTCCTATCACATTGAGGATTATGTCGCGCAGGCGCAGGCATTTCAGACGCAACTGACCAGCTTGATCGTCGAAGGCGTGTTCGCACGGCATCCGGGTTTGAAAATGGTGATGCTGGAAAGTGGCTTCACCTGGCTGCCGTCTTATCTTTGGCGGCTGCATAAGTTCTGGCGCGGCATCCGCATGGAAACGCCATGGGTGGATCGCGCGCCGCTTGAAATTGTGCGCAGCAACATCCGCTTCTCGTTGCAGCCGATCGATGCCCCGCCGGATCCCCAGACATTAAATCGGCTGTTTGATCATATGCAGTCGGACGAATTGCTTCTATTCTCGACCGACTATCCGCATTGGCAATTCGATGGTGATGCCGCGCTGCCCGAGGGGATGTCGCCCGAGCTGGTCCGCAAGATCATGATCGATAATCCCTATGCGACCTATGGCCGGCTGAAGCAGTTAGCGCTCAAGGAGGAAACGCCATGAACGTCCAGTTCCGCGAGCTTCCGGAGCCGGCTTCGTCCGCCGATGCCAAGACCGCGATTGCCGATTGCGACATTCATCCCGCGCGCGCGACCAAAACCGAATTGTATCCGTATCTCGCCAAGCGCTGGCACCAGCATCTCGAAACCTACAATGCGCATCCCTATCAAGGGATGATGGACGGGCCACCCTATCCGAAAGCGCAGCCCAACGCCGCGCGCCGCGATGCCTATCCGCCCGAAGGCGGCCCGCAGGGTTCGTCGCTGTCGTTCATGCAGCAGCAACATCTCGACCCGAACCATGTCGTGCTCGGCGTGCTCAATCCGCTCGCCACCGGGCAGGGCATCCGCAACCACGAACTTGCCGCCGCGATCTGTTCGGCAATCAACGATTGGCAAATCGAGAAATGGACCAGCAAGGACTGCCGCCTGAAGGGCTCCATCGTGGTCGCCAACGAGGATGGCGCGACGGCCGCCGCCGAAATCCGCAAGCGCGGGCACGACAAGAATTTCGTCCAGGTGCTGCTGTTGAGCCGCACCGTCGAGCCGCTGGGCCAGCGCCGCTACTGGCCGATTTACGAGGCGGCCGAAGAGGTCGGGCTTCCGGTCGGCGTGCATGCCTTCGGCTTTGGCGGCAATCCGATCACCGCCTCCGGCTGGCCGAGCTTTTACATCGAGGAAATGGTGGGTCATTCCCAATGCCAGCAGGCGGTGCTGGCGAGCATCGTGCTGGAAGGCGTGTTCGAGCGGCACCCCAAACTCAAGATGATCATGATCGAGGCCGGTTTCGGCTGGGCGCCATCACTGTCGTGGCGGCTCGACAAGAGCTGGCAGCGGCTGAAAAGCGAGGTGCCGCATGTGAAGCGGCCGCCGTCGGAATATATCCGCGACCACATCTATTTTACTACGCAGCCGATGGAGGACCCTGAGCGGCGCGATCATCTGTTCGACGTGATCGACTGGGTCGGGTGGGACAAGCTGTTGTTCGCCACCGATTACCCGCACTGGGATTTTGACGACCCATCACGGGTGCTGCCACCCGGTGTCAGCGAGCCCAACCGCGAGGCGTTTTATCTGAACAATGCGCTGAAGCTGTATGGGCTGGCGTAAATCAACATGACCCGTCACGTCATCGCGGCGGTGGAGGAATTGCCGCCGGGCACGCGAAAATTTCTCACCATCGATCAACGTCCGATCGCGGTGTTTAACATCAACGGCGAGTTCTTCGGCCTGTTGAACCGTTGCCCGCATCAGGGCGCGGCTTTATGTGAGGGCCCGCTGATCGGGCTTGCGCAATCGTCCGATCCCGGCGAGATCGAATACACCCGGTTGGGCGAGATCATCCGTTGTCCCTGGCATGGCTGGGAATTCGATATCCGTACCGGGCAATCCTATTGCGACCCGAAGCGATTCCGCGCCAGGGCCTACCCCGTCAACGTCGAGCCGGGCGCAAGCGTGGTGAAGGGACCGTACGTGGCCGAGACCATCAAGGTCGCGGTGGAAAGCGATTACGTGGTGGTGGATCTCTAGAAGCCCTCATCCTGAGGAGCGCGCTTTTGCGCGCGTCTCGAAGGACGAGGGCGGGTTCACCCTTCGAGACGCGGCCAAGTGGCCGCTCCTCAGGGTGAGGACGTCTACTCCGCCGACCCATGCCCCATCATCCGCCGTTCCCTCGCATAGCGCACCAGCGCGACGGTGCGGTAAAGACCGTGCACGAACTTCCCATAAGGTAACGTGATGAACAGCGCGAACACCACGCCGAGATGCAGCGCCAGCAGGGGCCCCATCGCGGCGCTGTCGCGCCAGGCGAGGAGCGCAAGACCGGTAAGACTCGTCAGGAACAGCATGACGATGAAGGCGACATCCATGCCGGTGCGCTTCGCGTCGATCAGCGCCGGATCGCGTTTGAATCTTTCCGCGAGTAACCCCGCAGGGCCGAGCAAGAGCCCGATGCCGCCAAGCGTGCCCAGCACGACGGGCAGGTCCCACCAAGGGTAGGGCGCTTCGCGCGCGAACAAATAGTGATACAGCGTCGCGAATGAAGTGGCCGCGAAACATAACAAGAAGCCGTAGAAGGTCAGGTGGTGATAGATCTTACGGTGATCGGTCGGGCGCTCGTCCTCGTTGACGCAGCCGACGCCACCGCCGTCGAGATAGCGCAGTTGTCCGGCGTCCTTCATCGCCTGCCAGAGCGAACCCGGGTCGGCCGACATGCCGATCGGCTCGCCAATATCGTTCCAGAAAGCCCGTACGCCCATCACGAGCGCGATGATCGCGTAAAGCAAGGCAACGCCAAATAACATCGCCATCGCGTTGTGCGGCATCAGCGCGTAGAACGCACCCGGGCCGGCGTGCACACCGACCAGCACCTGTCGGTCGGTCAAGGCGGCAAAGCCGAAAATGAATGCCGCGACGCTCAAGGCGGCGATGATGCTGATGGCAAGGCCGTTGCGCGCGAACAGGCCCGAGAAACCGCGTGGCCAGGCATAGGCGGACCATGAATCGACGCGCGCGATCGCCAAAGTCTTCGGCACATTGACGTTAAATTCATGCGGCGGCGAGAATTGACAGTCGGTGTAACAGGTACCGCAGGCGTGG
Source organism: Bradyrhizobium sp. (assembly GCA_035644295.1). Lineage (GTDB taxonomy): Bacteria > Pseudomonadota > Alphaproteobacteria > Rhizobiales > Xanthobacteraceae > Bradyrhizobium. The sequence goes on along the minus strand of DASQOU010000343.1, from coordinate 24,973 downwards.
CACAGATTGGCGAGATAATTGAGGTCGCCGTCGGAAAACGAGCGGCGCATCTCCATCGCCGGAAACACCGCGCAAAGCCCCTCGCAGTAGCGGCAGGAATTGCAGACCGTCATCAGCCGGTCGGCTTCTTCCAAAATTCTGGTTCCGTGCATGGTGCGCCGCTCTGTGTTCTCTGGGGTTACCGGGTCAGGCCTTTGCCTTCCAGCCATTTCTGGATCAGGCCGGCGACCTCGGCATTATTCCTGTCCATCATGATCATGTGCGAATTGCCCTTGATGCCGACCTGCGGCAGGTCGACGACATCGACGCTGCCGCCCGCGGCCTTGATGCCTTCCGCGAACGCAAGGCCGGTGGCGCGCATCTTCGGCCAGCGTGAGTCGCGCTCGATGTAATCGCCATAGAGGATCAGGGTTGGAATATTCTTCAGCACATCGACCTTCGCGGGATCGCCGACGCCGGCCGGCTCGACCGCGATGAGCGCCTTGACCTTGTCGGGCCGTGCCTGCGCGACCTTGAAGCCAAAACTGCCGGCCTGGCTGTGGACCATGATGATGCACGGGCCGACGCGGTCGATCTCGGCCAGATAGGCCGTGATCGTCGCGTCATCATTGGTGGTCCAGCGCGGCACGCCTTGCTTGACAAAATTGTCGTAAGCCTCGGCTGGAAACTGGCTGCCCGGCATCGTCTTTCGCTTGGCGGGATCGGAATCGTAGGAGTCCGGGCCGTCGCCGATGCGAAAGCGCAGAAACGGGTTGGCGGTGGTCAGAAACACCGGCTCGCTCTTGAAGATGTCGGGATATTGCGCCCAGCCAGCGCGACCGCGCTCGACCGCGTCGGAGTTGTAGACGCTCCAGCCCTTGCGCAGGAAATAGTTCAGCCAGCCTTCGCGGCCATCGGGCGTGGTCTCCCAGGTGACGCCGGTCAGCCCGCCGCCGTGCCACATCAGAAGCGGATAGGCGCCGTGTTCGTTGGCCGGCAGGAAATACTGCACATACATCTGCTCGACCTGGTAGGTGCCGTTCGGATCGACCTTCGCCGGCACGCCGCCCGGCGTGAACACGACTTCTTTCACCGGCTTGCCGCTGATCTCGACGAGGCGTCCGCCGACATGGAACGAGCCCATGTCGCGCAGCGCGATTCCTTCGGCGGCTTGTGTTGACGTCGCGGCCACCAGAGTGGCGGTGACCGCAGCAATCGCAAGGCGTGACATGGCTCCTCCTTTTTTTCTTCTCCCTCTCCCCGCAAGCGGGGCGAGGCGATCCCAGGCTGTTTCAATTCCGCGCATTCTTCGCCGCTTCACGGCCCGCAATCCGCCCGAACACGCTGCCGATGGTCATTCCGATGCCGGCTGCGTAGCCTCGGCCTAGCACATTGCCGGCCATGATCTCGCCGGCGGCGAACATGTTGGCGGCCGGCTTGCCGTTCTTCATCACCATGCGCGCCTGCTTGTTCACGCGGGTGCCGAGATAGGTGAAGGTGATGCCGGGCCGTACTGGATAGGCATAATAAGGCGACGTCTCAAGCCGCCGCGCCCAATGGGTTTTGGGCGGGGTCAGGCCTTCGGTGCGGCAATCGTCGAGGATAGTGTGGTCGAAGGTACCGGGCCGTACCGCGGCATTGAAATCGGCGACGGTCTTTTCCAGCGCGGCCGGATCGAGTTCGAGCTTGGAGGCAAGGCCAGCGATGCTTTCAGCCTCGATCGGCGGAAACAGCGTCGGCATGAAGCTGTTACGCGAACTCGCATCGAAGACGATGTAGGCGATCTGGTCGGGCTGGGCTGCCACCAGCCGTCCCCAGATGGCGTAGCGTTTCGGCCAGATATCCTCGCCCTCGTCGTAAAAGCGCTCCGCGTGCTTGTTGACGACGATACCGAACACCACCGAATCATGCCGTGTGATGATGCCGCCGTCGAATTTCGGCGCGCGCGCATCGATCGCGACCGCATGACATTGCGTGGGGTCGCCGATTTCCTGCACGCCCTTTTCCAGCAGCATCTTCAGGATCGAGCCGCGGTTATAGGGCGTGCCGCGGATCAGGAAATTGTCGGCGGCATCGCCCCAATATTGCCTGAGCCATTCGATATTGGCCTCGAAACCGCCGGCGGCGGCGACAAGCGTCGAAGCGGTGACGCCGGCGCCGCCGTCGCCCTGCTTGAGCGCGGCAGAAAGAAACATGCCGCCGGTGATTTCGAGGTCGAGCACTTCGGCGTCGTAGAGAATTTCAACCCCGAGCTTTTCTGCGGTGAAGTACAGCGCGTTCAGCATCGCTCTTCCGCCGCCGAGGAAGAACGAATTGGTTTGCCCGAGGCTGAGCGTACCGCCGAGCGAGGGCTGCCAGCGCACCCCCTGTTCGACAATCCAGTCCAATATGTCCTTGGACTCGGCGATCATGTGGCGCGCCAGCTCCTCGTCGGTTTCCCCGCCGGTGACGCGAAGCAGGTCTTCCCAGAATTCCTCTTCGGTATAAGGCCCGGTGAGGATGTCGGTCGCCGCATCATGGGCGCAGCGCATATTGCGGGTGTGGCGGGTGTTGCCGCCGCGATAGAATTTCGGCGCGCCCTCCAGCACCAGAACCGACGCGCCGGCCCGTCGCGCGCCGATCGCGGCACACAGCGCAGCGTTGCCGCCGCCGATCACCAGTACGTCGTATTTACGGGTTAAATCGACCATGCCGTGTTGTTATCTTGTTTGCATGGAAATCCAAACCGGCATCCGGACAAGCTGGTCCGCCGCCCGCACATGACTGGGGCGTCAGGCGGCGACGGCCTCCCGGGTGGCCGCGGCCTTGCCGCCGCGATAGATCGTAAGCGCGGCGAAGATGCCCAGCGCAGCGGCACACATCAGCCAGAAGCCCGGCGAGGCTTTGTCGCCGGTGTGATCGATCAGCCAGGTCGATGCGAAAGGCGTGAACGTTCCGAACAAGCCCGCAGCCAACGCGAAAGCCAGCGAGAAACAGGTGGTGCGGACATGCTTGGGCACCACCTCGACCAGCGCACCCAGCATGGTGCCGCTGTAAACCCCGAAATAGAACGAGAACATCATTTCCACGGTGAGCATCTTGCCGAACGTTGGTGCGGCGACCAGCCAGTGCAGCGCGGGGTAGGCGGTCAAAAGCGACAGGCACGCGATCGCCAGCAGCACCGGCTTTCGGCCGAGACGGTCGGACACCGCGCCCCCGACCGGATTCCAGATGAAGTTGGTCACCGCCACCAGAAGGGTGACGAGAAGCGCATCCTGCGAGGAGAGTTTCAGCACGCTCTTGCCGAAGGTCGGTGTGTAGACGGTGACGAAGTAGAACGTCGTGGTCGTCAACACCGCCATCATCATGCCAAGCACGATGATCTTCCAGTTCACGGCGGCGGAGCTGAAGACCTCGGAAGTGGAAGGATGTTTCTTCATCGCCAGGAACTCCGGCGTTTCTTCAAGCGTCCGGCGCAGGAAGAAAATGAAGGGAATGATGAGACAGCCGATAAAGAACGGAATTCGCCACTTGGCGAATTCGATCGCTCCGAGGAAGGCAATGCTGTCGCCCGTCACCAGTTCATTTAGTGCATAGCCGATGATCGCGGCGACGAAGATCGCGACCTGCTGGCTGGAAGATTGGAACGAGGTATAGAATCCCTTGTTGCCGGGGGTCGCGATCTCGGAAAGATATACCGATACGCCGCCGAGCTCGACGCCGGCGGAAAAGCCCTGCAGCAAGCGGCCGACCAGAACAACGACCGGCGCCGCAACCCCGATGCTGGCATAGGTCGGACAGATCGCAATCGTGACCGTTCCGATCGCCATGATCGTCAACGTGACGATCAGACCCTTACGGCGGCCGATCCGGTCGATATAGGCGCCGAGCACGATCGCGCCGACGGGGCGCATCAGCGCGCCCAGCCAGAAAACGCCGAATGCGTTGAGCAACGCGGCGGTCTCGTTTTCGGATGGAAAGAAGGCTTTCGCGATATAGGGCGCGTAAAAGCCGAACAGGAAGAAATCGAACTGCTCGAGGAAATTGCCGCTGGTTGACCGCAGAATAGCGCCAATTCGCGATTTGAGCTGCGGCGGCGGCGAGCTGGACGATTGCGACATTCCTGAATTCTCCCCGTTGTCCCGTGCCCGGCGAATGCAGTGGCCGAGCGCATTACTTTTTCTTGTTCCGCCAATCTGCCACGTCAGGGCGGCGTGACCAACCGGAAAACGCGGCGGGCGCTTAGTTGATTCCCGGGCCGCTCTGGATCGAGGCAATCAGCCATTGCCGAAACGCCGATAGCTTGGCCTGTTCGGCTTTCGCCTCGGGCGAGACGAGATAGAAGCCGGCGTTGGCCGGCAGCGCGATCTTGAACGGAACCACCAGGCGACCCTTGGCTATGTCGGCCTCGACATAGGAGGTTCGGCCCATCGCAACGCCGATCCCGTCGATTGCGGCCTGCACCGTCATGAAGATCAGGTCGAAGCTCAATCCCGGGTGCTTGGAGATATTCGACGGCAGCCCCGCGGCAGTCAACCACAGCCGCCAGTCGTCGTCGTAGCCGCCGGTGCTGTGGAGCAGGGTTTGATACGCCAGGTCCTCCGGGCAGCGGAGCGGCTTGTCGGCTTTCAGTAGCGCCGGGCTGCACACCGGAAACAACTCATCGGCCATCAGCCAGTCGGCGCGCAGGCCGGGCCATTGGCCGCGGCCATAGCGGATCGCAGCGTCGACGCCGTCGCGCTGGAAGTCGACCAGGCCGGTCGATGTAGTGATGCGGACATCGATGCCGGGGTGCGCTTGCTGGAACGTGGAGAGCCTTGGCAGCAGCCACTTGGCGGCCAGCGATGCCAGCGTCGAGACCGTCAGCACACGATCGTTGTCCTTGCGCGTCAGGCGGTCGGTGGCGAGTCGCAGATCGTTGAACGCCGCCCGAATGCCGGGAAGGTAATCCCTGGCTTCCGGCGTCAGCGCCAGGCTGCGGTTCTGCCGGACGAACAGGCGAATCCCGAGTTCCTCCTCGAGCCGGCGGATCTGATGGCTGATCGCGGTCTGGGTGACGTTCAATTCGGTGGCGGCCGCGGTGAAGCTCAGATGCCGCGCGGCGGCCTCGAACGCGCGCAAACCATTGAGCGACGGCAATCGGGTCATTTATGAGCGTCCCGATACATGAGTTTATGTCATTTGATGCGGTTCAAAGTGTCGTTTGTCCAAATCCCTAATAGGATCGATATTACTGCCAACAGATTAGATTTGGGAGATCAAAATGTCCAGCTGTTCACCCGAAACGATGATAAATCATCATGAGTTGGGCGTTTTGGCCCGGCTCGGCGACACGCTGCATGTCTGGCGTAACCGCTGGGAGCAGCGGCACGAACTGACGCAGTGGACCGATCGCGAACTGCATGACGTCGGACTGTCGTGGAGCGATGTCGTCCGCGAGGCCGAGAAGCCGTTCTGGCGGGCTTAAAGGCCGCCGCGCTGGCGCCGCCGTCAAAGGGACGCCAGCATGACCCATTGGGAGCTTGCGATGACCGCGCTTCGCCTTGATGACCTCCGGCAACACTCCGATATCCTGCGGCTGCGCAACGGCAAAAGCCTGGCGGTGCGTTTTGTCGAGCCAGACGATGCCGAAGCGTTGCAGGGTTACTTCCGGGCGCTCTCTGTTCGCTCGCGCTACAATCGCTTCCTTGGCGCCATGAGCGAACTGCCACAGACCGAACTCGATCATTTCATCCATGCCGGCGAGCGCGACCGGTTCAGCGTCATGGCTGTGATGGTGATCGACGGTATAGAGACCATCGTCGGTGAGGCCCGTTATGGGTTCGAGACCGACTCCGCCAACTTCGAGTTTGGCGTATCGGTCGATGACCGCTGGCAAGGCCAGGGCATCGGTTCGGCGTTGCTGCGGAATCTGGAATGCCGGGCGGCGGCGTTTGGCGCCAGGCGGATGTTCGGCGATACGCTGCGCTCCAACGACGTCATGATGGGGCTAGCGCGCAAATCCGGTTTTGCCTTCACGCGTAACCCCGACGACTGGAAGCTGGTGCGGTTCGAAAAGCGTATCGAAGCAGTGCCGGAGGAAATTCCGTGCGCGAGCTGGCGGCTGGTGGCGGAGCAGGTTGCACATCAGGCGATGGTGTAGACACTCCGTCATTCCGGGCATGGTCCTTCGGACCATCCCCGGAATCTGGAGATTCCGGGTTCGATGCTTCGCATCGCCCCGGAATGACTTTGATCTCTCAAAACCTCTCCACCCACGGCCGCAATTCCAGTTCCCAGGTCCAGGCGCTGCGCGGCTGTTGCAACACGTTCCAATAGCTCAAGGCAATGGCGTCGGGATCGAGCATCGAATCCGGCCGGTCGGCCGGCTCGGTCCGCGACGCGCTGCGGATGCCGCCGTCGATCACGAAATGTGCGACGTGAATCCCGTGCGGCGATAATTCGCGCGCCATGCTTTGCGCGAGACCACGCAACGCAAACTTGCCCATCGCGAACGGCGCCGATTGCGGATAGCCCTTGACGCTTGCCGACGCGCCGGTGAAGAGGATGGCGCCGTGCTTGTTTGGCAGCATCCGCTTTGCCGCCTGTTGGGCCACCAGGAAGCCGCCGAACGCGCTCACCGCGATCGCCTGCGCCACTTCTGCGGGCACCAGATCGACGAAAGCGCCACGCGCCCGCGCGCTGGCGTTATAGACCACCACGTCAGGTAATCCGATTTCGCGCTCGACCAGGCCAAACAGACGCTCGACCTCGTCATGATCCGTCGCATTGCAGGCAAACGCCCGCGCGCCGGTCTCGGTGCAGAGTGCGCCGAGCTTTTCGATTTTGCGTGCCGCCAGCGCCACGCCCAGACCTTCGCGGGCCAACAGCCGCGCCAGCGATGCGCTGAGACCTTCGCCGGCGCCGACGATGAGGGCATTTTTGTATTTTGGCGTTTCCATGGGAGGTTTCCTTGATCTGTCGGAGAGGGTCCTGGTCTAAGTTTCGGGTAGTCCCCGCATCGAAAATTGCGTCGCAGCGTTGGCCGGGCAGGGCGACATTCCGGCCTCGGATGTGCGATAGTTCTCCCCAACAGATGAGGAAACGGACAAGAGAATTCAATGCAGCCACGGCAGCATAATCGCATTGCAAATTCCGCCGGCCGGCAAGGACTGCTTGCCCCCGACACCACGGGTATGAATTTCTACCGTGCCGATCCCGCGCTTTCGGATCTGCTTCGCATTCATCTTCCCGATGCGCTGTTCCGCCACATCGAGCCGCATCTCGACCGGCTCGGCGCGCTCGCGGGCGGCCATCTCGACGAATGCGCCCGGCTCGCCGATCGGCATGTGCCGGTGTTGCATCAGCGCGACCGCTTCGGCCGTGACGTGCAGTGGATCGAATACCATCCGGCTTATCGCGAACTCGAGCGCGCCGCGTTCGGCGAGTTCGGCATTCACGCGATGTCGTTGCGCAAGGGCATTATGGGCTGGCCCGAGAAATACCCTGTAGTTGCCAAGCACGCCTTTACGTTTCTGTTCAACCAGGCCGAGTTCGGCCTGGGTTGCCCGATCAACGTCACCGATGGCTGCGCGAAACTTCTCGCCAATTTCGGCAGCGAGGCGCTGAAGGCGAAATATCTCGACGGTCTCACGCAAACCGACATGAGCAAGCTGACGCAGGGCGGCCAGTTCATGACCGAGAAGGAAGGCGGCTCCGACGTCGGCACGCTGACGACAACCGCCGCGCAGGAAGGCGATCACTGGCGTTTGTCGGGCGAGAAATGGTTCTGCTCTAATGCGGACGCCGAAGTCGTCATGCTGCTGGCGCGGCCGCAGGGCGCAGGTCCCGGCACGCGCGGCGTCGGCCTGTTCCTGATGCCGCGCAAACTTGATGACGGCTCGCCGAACCACTATCGGATCGTCCGCCTGAAGGACAAGCTCGGCACTCGCTCGATGGCCTCGGGCGAGATCAAGCTGGAGGGTGCGATTGCATACGCCGTCGGGCGGCTCGATCGCGGTTTCGTGCAGATGGCCGAGATGGTGAATTCGTCCCGGCTTTCCAACGGCGTGAAATCCACCGCGCTGATGCGGCGCGCCCATCACGACGCGATGACGGTCGCACAAAACCGTGTGGTGTTCGGAAGCCGTATCATCGATTTGCCGCTGGCGCGCCGGCAATTGATGAAGATCATGCTTGCGACCGAGCAGGCGCTGTCGATGAGTTTTTTAACCGCGGACGCCCTCGACCGCGCCGAGGCCGGCAGCCAGGACGCAGCCGCACTATTGCGCATCCTGACGCCGACGTTGAAATTCCGCGCCACGCGCGATGCCCGCAAGGTCTGTGGCGACGCGCTGGAGATGCGCGGCGGTGTCGGTTACATCGAGGAATTTGCAACCGCCCGGCTGTTGCGCGACGCGCATCTCGGCTCGATCTGGGAAGGCACCGGCAACATCGTCGCCATCGACGCGCTCACGCGGGCGGTCGGCCGGCATGGCGCCGACGCCGCACTGGCCGCCGACCTGCATGCCCGGCTCGACGACAGCGCCAATGTGCCGCGCGCCTGGCGAGATCGCCTGCGCGAACTCACCGATCGCGCCATCGGTTTTGCCCGCGAGGTCGCCGGGCGCAATGACCACGAGGCCGAGGCGCGGCGCGCCACCAGCCTGCTCTATCATGCCGCAAGCTCGGTTGCGCTGGCGTGGGAGGCCGGCCGCGTCTACCAGATGCGCGGCGATGCCCGCCGGCTTTTGCTGTCGCGCCTGGTGATCGATCACCGGGTGAATTCGAACGATCCCTTCCACCTCGCGGACAATGCGACGCAGCGCGCCATCACCGCCCTTCTGCTCGGCGATCGCGCGGTGGGCATGGCCGAGGTTGGCGAATTGCTCAAGGTGGCTTAGTCTCCTCTCGCCGCGGGCACGATTTACCTCTCCCATCGAAGTCGGATATATCCGACTTCGATGAATTTAGATGCCAGACTCGGGTAAACCCGAGTTGGGTGGGAGAGGTCGGATCGCACTTGCGGTCCACGCTCACGCGCTTGAAACAAAAATCCAAAGAGGAAACCCCGATGAAGGCCGCCGTCCTGCATGAAGTCAACAAGCCGCTGGTGATCGAGGATGTCAGCCTGCAGAAGCCCGGACCGCGCGAGGTCCTGATCCGCACCAGCGTCGCCGGGCTCTGTCATTCCGACCTGCATTTCATGGAGGGGCTTTATCCGCATCCATTGCCCGCGGTGCTTGGCCACGAATCCGCCGGCGTCGTCGAGCAGGTCGGATCGGATGTGAGCTATGTAAAGCCGGGCGATCACGTCGTGACGTGTCTGTCGGTGTTCTGCGGCACTTGCGACAATTGTTCGACCGGGCGGCCGGTGCTGTGCACCGATACCACGGTGAAGATGCTGCCGGGCGTGTCCAACCGGCTATCCTGGGCGCGATCGGAAAAACTGAACCAGTTTCTCAATCTCTCGTCATTCGCGGAGCAGATGCTGGTGCATGAGAACGCGATCGTGAAAATCCGCAGGGATATGCCGCTTGATCTGGCCGCGCTGATCGGCTGCGGCGTCGTTACCGGCTACGGTGCGGTGGCGAACACCGCGAAAGTGGCGCCCGGCGAGACCGTTGTCGTGATCGGCTGCGGCGGGGTCGGCATGGCCGCGATCAACGGCGCGGAGATCGCCGGCGCCGGCCGCATCATCGCGGTCGATACCAACCCGGCCAAACTTCAGTTGGCCACGAAGCTCGGGGCTACCGACATCGTCGATCCCATCAACGGCGATGTCGTGAAGCAGGTGCGCGATCTCACCAATGGCGGGGTGCATCACGCATTCGAAGTACTCGGCCGCAAGGAGACCGCGGAGCAGGCATTTGCGATGCTGGCGCCCGGCGGCACGGCGACCATCGTCGGCATGATCCCGTTCGGCCAGAAGATCGAGCTGCACGGCTTCGATTTCCTGCGCGAGCGCAAGATACAGGGCTCGTCGATGGGCTCGAATCACTTCCGTGTCGACATGCCGCGCCTCATCGAATTCTACATGCGCGGCAAGCTACATCTTGATGACTGGATCTCGGCGAAACTGAAGCTCTCTGAAATCAACGAGGGCTTTGCCGCGATGAAAGCCGGCAAGACGGTACGCAGCGTGATCATGTTTGATGCTTAGCGTCATTCCGGGGCGTGAGCCAACGGGTCCGGCCTCTGGCCGGCCCGATGACAGGCTCCGCGAAACGAACCCGGAATCTCGAAGTTATGCGGCACGAGATTCCGGGCTCGCGAGTTTTACTCGCGCCCCGGAATGACGATTCTTGTCACCGCGAAACGTGCGCCGACACCGCGAGCCAGCGGCCGTTTTGCCGCGCCCAGGCGTCGGTGTAGCACCCGGATCCCTGATTTCCGTCCGCGGTGGTGTAGCGGGTGCGAGCGTGGATGATGGCAAAATCGCCCATCAATCGGATCTTGACGTCATGGGCCTCGAGATTGCTGATCGTCAGGGGTATGGCGGTCTGCTTGAGGAAAGCGGCGCGGTCGACCAGCGACTTGTCGGGGTTGGAACAATAGAAATCCTCGGCGAGGATTTCGTCGAAGCGTTTGACGTCGGAATTTTGCACCGAGGCGACATAGTCGCGGTTGAGCGCGGTCAGTTCGGCGATGTCATTGCGCATGGTTTGTCTTTCCTGGTCATTCCGGGGCACGCCAACGGGTCGCGCGAATGCGCGCCCGATGACAGGCTCCGCGTGAACCCGGAATCTCGATCCAACAGCTTCGGGATTCCGGGTTCGCGAGTTTCACTCGCGCCCCGGAATGACGAGATTCAATCATTAAACGCCGGCGGGGGTACAAAGCCACCGAATTCGCGCTCGATCAGTTCGGCGAGTTTTAGCGGCGTGCGATCCTCCAGCCAGGGACCGACGATCTGCACGCCGATTGGCAGGCCCTGCGGCGAAAGGCCGATCGGAATCGCGGTCGCGGGCAGGCCGGGCAGGTTGGCGATGCCGGGCCATGCCATCTGGTCGGGGTAGGCATAGTCCTTGCCGTCGATATTGATGCGACGCGTTTCCTGTTCGGCTGAGTGATCGTGCGGGTAGGCCGGCGTCGGCATCACCGGGCAGATCACCGCGTCGAAGCTCTTGAACAGGGCGCGCCACTGCGCCCGCAATTGTCCTCGCATTCCCTCGGCCATCAACCAGTCGCGATGGCTGAGCGCGATGCCGCGCAGACGCCCGGCGCGAAGGCTCGTGTCATCGGCCGGCAGACTGGCCGCCGCGGCCACAGCCCCGGCATAGACTTCCGGCGTGAACCCCACGGCGAGAAACGACAGCAGCATCCGCATGAAGAGGCGGGAGGAGGCGGCGAAGTCCGGCAACAGCGGGCTTTCGCGTTCCACCTTGACGCCGGCCTTGCCGAGGTTGGCGGCGAGCCTGTCGATCGCCGCCCGCACCTCGGCATTGGTCGGCATCACCGGATCGGTATCGATCAGCAGCACGCAGAAATCCTTCAATTCGCCGTGACGCGGTGGCGGCAACGCGAGCTTGTAGGCCGTCCCGGCCTCCAGCGGGTCCGGACCCGCGACGACGTCGAGCAAAAGCGAAAGATCCAGCGCGCAGCGCGCCATCGGCCCGATCACCGCCATGTCGCGATCGAGCGGCAGCGGAGGAAGCGGCGGCGGCGTGTGGCCGCGCGATGGCACCAGCGCGAATGTCGGCTTGTGTGCATAGACGCCGCAGTGAAACGCCGGCACACGCAGCGAGCCGGCCAGGTCCGAGCCGAGCGAGAGCGGTCCATAGCCCGCCGCGACCGCCGCGGATGATCCGCCGGACGAGCCGCCGGGCGTGCGGCCAAGATCGTAGGGATTATTGGTGGTGCCGTAGATGTCGTTGTAGCTCTGCCAGTCGCCCAGCCCGAGCGGCACGTTGGTCTTGCCGAGGATGACGCCGCCTGCGTCCTTGACGCGGGAGATCGCCAGCGCATCCTCGGAGGGGCGAAAATCCTTCTGCGCCGGATTGCCCCACGTCGTGGGGAGGCCCGCGATGTTGTAGGATTCCTTCACCGTGAGCGGAATGCCGAGCAGGGGCCTTCTCTCGCCGCGCGCGAGCGCCGCGTCGGCGGCGCGGGCGGTCTCCAGAGCGCGTCCAAAATCGCGCACGCAAACCGCGTTGATTTTTGTGTCGTGGCGTTCGATGCGTCCGATCGCGTCCTGCGCCAGCTCCAGGGCCGACACTTTCCTTGCCGTAAGCGCTGCCGATAACTCGGTCGCTGTCTTGAAGCTCCATTGCGATTTCGTCACGTCAATCTCCCGGTCTACTTGTTACCCTGACCGAAATATTGCTTGGTTTAAACGACGCTCGCTAGACCGCAATTGCTACGCCACTGAAAAATTTATCCGGGCAGCATCTGCTGCATGATGCGGTCGCGGTAGATGAAGAGGTGGACCATCGCCGTCGCCACATGAATGCCGATCAATGCCAACAGCGCCTATTCCATGGCCTGATGTTGCGGATGGCGCTGGTTCACCACGGTTGCTGCGATCGCGCTGAGGCGTGCGACATCGGATTGACGGGTCCACCACTGCGCTCGGTCGCGTCGGGCTTGCTTCCGGGTACTGGAAATGCGTATCCCAGGATTGTTTTGATGACCCAGCGATCGGACGCGGGCGTCAAACCGTAACCCACGCCAAAGTTCACGTCCAAGACGCCGAGCTTGAAATCGGTAACCAGGAACAAAGTGTGCTGCTGATCGGCAAGTTTGGCGAAGTGCCCGATCTCGCCAAGGTCCCCATAATATTCGAGGCCTAGAAACGTATCCTGGCCAACCTTTCGCGCCAGGCGTGCAGCCGGCGCAAAGTCCAGCTCGCCAAGCTTTCCAAAGCCGGCATCGACGATCGGGTTGAAGATGAATTCGTATTCCGCGTTACGCACGCCGATGATCGGGCGCACCTCCAAGGTAAACCTTGTCTGCGAGAATTTCGGGGTCGTGTTGCTGAATTCCAGATTGAGGCCGTAGAAGAAGTCGCGCTTGTCGGCATTGGGCGCGACAAACAGGGTTCGCAGCTTGAAGGCATTAGACAGGAATTGCTGATCCTGGATGGCGAAGGGCAGATAGAGCCCGACCTCCCACCAGTCGGTGACGCCATAGGCGAATTCCGGCGTGCCGTTGATGGCATGGTTGGAGACGAGGCCGCCGGGAAAAGACGGGTCCTTGAGCCCGAGCGCGGTATAATTGAGGTGCTGCTGGATCGTGAATTGACCGACGGCGGCGATACCGGCGTTGTAAACCTGGATTTCGTCGGCGGCTTGCGCCGGCTGCCCGAGCGCGATCGACAACACCGCGCCGGCCAAGGCGCTGAGCTTTCGGTGTGAGCGCTGCTGGATACCTCGCTCCGGCATCGCGAATCCCTCTAGGCCGCTCCAATGATAATGCCGACCGCAAGCACGATGGCGCCGCCAAGCACGATCTGGAACACCGCCTGCAGGAACGGCGTATCCATGTAGCGCGCCCGGATGTAGGCGATCGCCCACAATTCGAAGAACACCACAATTCCCGCAATCGCGGTCGCGATCCAGAACGCGTTGGCCCAGGAATCCGGCACCAGATAGGGCATGGTGTGGCCAAGGCCGCCGAGCGTGGTCATGAGGCCGCAGGTCAATCCGCGCAGCCAGGGCGAGCCGCGTCCGGTCAGCGAGCCGTCGTCCGACAACGCTTCCGCAAAACCCATGCTGATGCCGGCGCCGATCGAGGCGGCGAGACCGACCAGGAACGTCTGCCAATTCTGATGCGTCGCAAAGGCCGCGGCGAACAGCGGCGCCAGCGTCGACACCGACCCATCCATCAATCCGGCAAGGCCCGGCTGCACATATTGCAGCACGAACACGCGCCTGCGCGTCTTGTCCTCCTCCGCGCGCACATCCGGGCTGAGGAGTGTGTCGGTCAGCTTCGCGGCCATGTTTTCGTGGCCCTTTTCCGCCTCCGCGAGATCGCCGAGCAGCCGGCGGACGCCGACATCCTGGGTTTGCTCCGCCGCCTTGACGTAGAACCGCTCGGCTTCGAACTCCATCGTCGCCGCCTCCTTGCGGATGGTGTCGAGCGACAGGTTCTTGGTCAGCCAGATCGGCCGGCGCCGCAAAAATCCCTTGACGTTGTCCCTTCGTATGGGCGGAAGGTTTGAGCCGAAGCGTTTTTCATACATCTCCAGCAGCATGTGGCGATGGCCTTTTTCCTCCTCGGCCATCTCCTCGAAGACCTTTGCCGATTCTGGATAGCGCTCCGCCAGGTCTTCCGCGAAGGTCATATAGATGCGGCTGTCTTCCTCTTCCGCGGAGATCGCAACCGCCAGCACTTCCCGCTCAGTCAAATCGGCGAAATTCTTCACGGCACGGCCTTCCGGATGATTTAGAACGGTTCTAAATCCATATAGCCGGAGCGTCCTGCGAGGTCAAATCGTTGGGCAGCGTTGTCCGCAAGCGTTTCGCCCCTGCGATCGGGAACCGTTGCGGTTGGCATCCGTTCGAGTTCCTGTCCGTCGCAGGGGAGCACGCATGGACAAGGTCAAATACCGCTTGAACGATCCGCGGCTCGCGCCACGGCGGCCGATGCGAGAAATGACAGCAGCAGGCGACTGACCTGATCAGGCTGTTCCTGTTGCACCCAGTGACCGGCGCCATCGACCAGATGACATCCCAGCATGCGGGCGCAGGCGCTCGCCTGCATCGTCTCAAAGACGCCGGGGCGCTGGTAGGTGCCCCAGTCCTGCTTGCCCGAAATGAAGCAAGAAGGCACATCGATGCTGCGGCCCGACCAGGTTTCGAGCTCAGCGGTGAATGCGCCGGAGGTGCCGCAGCGATACCACTGCAATCCGCCCTGGAATCCGGTGCGTTCGTATTCGGCGCCGTAGAAGGCGAGCTCGTGGTTGGGTAGCCATTTGTTGGCGGCGATTTGCCCGGCCGATGGCATTTCTTCGGCGACCGTTTCCGCCATGTTCCTGGCGAAATCCATCACGTAATAGGTCGGCAGTTTGGCCAGCTCGCCCGCGGACCATGATTGCAGCGGATACGGCTTGTTGTCTTCCCAGTCCGCGCTCTTGTGATGGTAGTAGGCGCGCAGGAAATCATGCACGCCCTGCGGCGCACGCCACATGTCGGCATTGGCTTGGTGCGTCGAGTAGTACCACTGATAATGCTTGCGCGGACGCGGCAGTGCCGCAAGCTCGCGGTGCACGGGGTCCTCGCGCTTTGGCTTCGGCGGCGCGTCGGCCGTGTCAAAGGAAAGCTGCGGCGCGCCTGCAAACGGTGCGCTCATCAGGACGACCGATCGAAACACATCGGGCCGGATCAGCGCGCACCACGCGGCGACGGAAGAGCCGAAATCATGCCCGACCACGGCATCGATCGAACGATAGCCGAATGCCGACACCAGCCCGAGCGCATCGCGCACCAGGTTGGTGAGCCGGAACGAATTCAAGTCGCCGTCGTAACGGCCGTCCCAGCCGGTGGTGCGGCCATAGCCGCGCTGGTCCGGCGCGATCACATGATAGCCCGCATCTGCCAGCGCCGGCATCACCTTGCGCCAGCTATAGGCGAGCTCTGGAAAGCCGTGCAGCAATAGCACGCATGGCCGGCCTTTGGTCTCAAAGCCCGCTTCCAGCACATGCACGCGCAGCCCATTGATGTCGTCCACGAAGCACGAGCGGATGGTGGGGGGAAGAATGCTCGAATCGATCGGTTCCGGATTCATCTTGCACCTTTGATGCGACGATAGCGCACCCTCCCCCTCCAGGGTAGGGTAAGTGGCGCGGCTACACCCGCACGACCGTTTTCGGCCAATAGCGATCGCGCAAATGCCGCTTCACCAGCTTGCCGGTGGGTGTGCGCGGCAATTCCGCCTCGAAGTCGATGCTCTTCGGGCATTTGATCGGCGACAGATGCTTGCGGCAGAATAGCATCAATTCGGCTTCAAGTTCCTTCCCCGCTTGCGTCATGTCGTGGGGCTGCACCACCGCCTTGACCTCTTCGCCCATCTCCTCGTTCGGCACCCCGAACACCGCGACGTCGGCGACGCCGGGATGGGTGATCAGCACATCCTCGGTCTCCTGCGGATAGATGTTCACGCCGCCGGAGATGATCATGTAGGACTTGCGGTCGGTGAGATAGAGATAGCCTTCCTCGTCGAGATAGCCGACGTCGCCAAGCGTCGACCAGCCCCTGGCGTTGTAGGCGCGCTTCGTCTTCTCGGGATCGTTGTGATAGGAAAACGCCGGCCCGTCGGCGAAATACACCGTGCCGATCTGCCCCGCCGGCAATTCCTGATCGTTCTCGTCCGATATCCTGACCTTGCCGACCACCGCGCGCCCCACCGTGCCACGGTGCGACAGCCATTGCTGCGAGGTCGATACCGTGACGCCGTTGCCCTCGGACCCGCCGTAATACTCAATCAGGATCGGACCCCACCACTTGATCATTTTTGCCTTCACGTCGATCGGGCAGGGGGCGGCGGCATGGATCGCGCCCTTCAGCGAGGAGACGTCGTAGCGATTACGCACGTCTTCGGGCAGTTTCAGCATGCGCACGAACATGGTCGGCACCAGCTGCGATTGCGTGATCTTGTACTTCTCGACCAGCTTCAAGAACTCCTCGGCGTCGAAGGATTCCATGATCACGGAAGTGGCCCCCAACGTGATCGCCATCATGTTGAAGCGCAGGGGTGCTGCGTGATACAGCGGCGCCGGCGACAGGTAGATGCTGTCGGAACTCATCCCGCACATGTCGGCGCACAGCGTTTTGAGAAATGGATTCGGCAGATCGATCGGATTGCGTGCCGCTTCGCGCTTGATGCCTTTGGGCCGGCCGGTAGTGCCCGACGAATACAGCATGTCATAGCCGGCGACCTCGTCGGCTATCGGCGTCGTCGGCTGCGCAATGGCTTCCTTGTCCCACGACCGAAAACCCGGCAGTGGCTCATCGATCATGTAGAAAAGCGGCGCGCCGGGCGCGTCCGAAACCAGTTCCTTGATCTGCTCGGCGCATTTCGGCGAGGTGATGACGACGCGCGCGCCGCAATCTCTGACGATATAGGCGATCTCGTCCCTCGTCAGGTAGCGGCTGATCGCGGTGTAATACAGCCCTGAGCGCTGCGCGGCCCAGCAGATCTCCATGAACGCCAGCCGGTTTTCGATCAGGAACGCGATGTGGTCGCCGGCCTTCAAGCCGAGCGCGCGAAACAGATGCGCGCCCTGGTTCGACAACTCGTCAAGCTCGCGATAGCTGATCGCCTTGCCGCTGCCCGCCATCTGATAGGCGATCTTGTCCGGCTGGCTGCGGGCGTGGATTGAGGGATGCGTCATGGGCGGCCTTTGGGAGATGGCGTGCCCCGGATGCAGCGCAGGGCGCAAGCGGTGCGCTGCAGATCCGGGGTCCATCTAGCGTCGTCATGGGTCCCGGATCTGCGAAGCAGCGCGAAGAGCGCTGCATCGCGTCCGGGACACGGAGACTTCACAGCCGCTCCACGATCGTCACATTGGCCATGCCGCCGCCTTCGCACATGGTCTGCAACCCGTAACGCTTGTTGCGCTGCTTGAGGGCGTTGACGAGCGTGGTCATCAGCTTGGTGCCGGAACCACCCAAGGGATGGCCGAGCGCGATGGCGCCGCCGTTGACATTGAGTTTGGCGGGGTCGGCGCCAGTGGTCTTGAGCCATGCGGTCGGCACCGAGGCGAAGGCCTCATTGACCTCGAACAGGTCGATGTCGGAAATCGACATGCCGGCTTTCTTGAGCGCGCGTTCGGTGGCGGGCAAAGGGGCTTCCAGCATGATCACGGGGTCGCCGCCCATCATCGTCATGTGATGGATCCGTGCCATCGGCTGGATACCGAGCGACTTCAGCCCTCTCTCATTGACGACCATCACGCCGGAGGCGCCGTCGCAGATCTGGCTGGCGCTGGCGGCGGTGAGCTTGCCGTTCTCGGCGATCAGTTTGACGCCCTTGATGCCGTCGAGGCTGGCGTCGAAACGGATGCCCTCATCGACGGAATGGATGTCGGTCGAACCGTCCGCGCGGGTGATCTGAAGCGGAACGATCTCGTCTTTGAACCTGCCTCGCTGTGTCGCGGCGATCGCGCGCTGGTGGCTGCCATAGGCATATTCGTCGAGTTCGTCTTTGGAGAGGCCGTATTTCTCCGCCATCATCTCGGCGCCGGTGAACTGGCTGAACTGGATATGGGGATAGCGCTTCTCGATGTTCGGGCTCTTGTAATGGCCAAAACCGTTCTTTGCCGGCAGCGAAGAGGCGAGGCCCATCGGTACCCGCGTCATCGCCTCGACACCGGCGGCGATCACGACATCCATGGCGCCCGACATCACCGCTTGCGCCGCGAAATGCAGCGCCTGCTGCGAGGAGCCGCATTGACGGTCGATCGAGGTGCCCGGCACGCTCTCCGGCAGTTTTGAGGCCATGATGGCGTTGCGCGCGATGTTGTTGGACTGTTCGCCGACCTGCATGACGCAGCCCATGATCACGTCTTCGACCTGGTCGGGCGCGGCACCGGAACGCTCCACCAGCGCGTCGAGTACGGAAGCGGCGAGATCCGCCGGATGCCAGGCGGCGAGGCGACCTCCCTTGCGGCCGCCGGCGGTACGTGCGGCGGCGACGATATAGGCCTCGGCCATGGGCGTTCTCCCTGATTGTTATCGGTGCGGCTTGTTTTGACGGGGTCGGATTTAAGTAGCGTCGGCGGATTTAGTCAATCAATCAATTAACTCTTGAGTGAGGCGGCACCATGGGGTTAGCTGCAACCCCTATTTCCGCTCAGGCAGGTCATGGCGTCACAGTTGAATACCAGCGTACCAACCGGGATTCCGCTTGGGAAAAGCAGCACGGCCGAGAAACTGCTGGTCGCGGCGAGCGAGCTGATGATCGAGCGCTCATCGATCGAAGTGTCGCTCAGCGACATCGCGCAGAAATCCGGCGTCAATGCCGCGCTGGTGAAATACCATTTCGGCAACAAGGACGGCCTGCTCTTGGCGCTATTGGCGCGCGACGCCGCGACCGAATTGGCGCAGCTTGAATATTTGCTGGCGCAGCCGATGACGCCGACGGCGAAACTGAAGCTGCATATCGCCGGCATCATCGGGGCCTATCACCGGTCTCCTTATATGAATCGGCTGATCCACTATCTGCTGCACGAGAGCACCGCGGAGGCCGCCGACGAGGTCTCAAAATTCTTTGTGGCGCCGTTGCTCGACTTTCACCGCCGCTTGCTCGCCGAGGGCATCAGGGCCGGCGAGTTCCGCAAGGTCGACCCGGTGCTGTTCTACACCAGCCTGATCGGTGCCTGCGACCACCTGTTTTTCGGGCGGCACGCGATGTCGCGCGCCACCGGCGTCGGACCGGTCACCGACGAAGTCTGCCGCCAATACATCCGGCACATGGAAGCGCTGATTTGCGGGGGAATGGTGAGAGAAAGCGAATAGGGAATGGCGAATAGCGAATGGGGGGTGGCTGGCAGCAGCGGATGACCACGCATTTCTTCCATTCGCTACTCCATATTCGCCATTCGCCAACTTAAAGAAACGTCCAGGGAGGAAATCATCATGCAGTTGAAAGAAATTGCCGTTCTCATCACCGGCGGCGGTTCCGGCCTTGGCGCCGCGACCGCGCGGGCAATGGCCGCCAAAGGCGCCAAGGTCGCGGTGCTCGATCAGAGCAAGGAAAATGCCGAGAAGGTTGCTTCCGAAGTGAAAGGCGTTGCACTGGTCGCCGACGTCACCGACGAGGAGCAGGTCAAGGCCGCGCTCGCCAGGGCCGAGGCGGCCCACGGCATCGCGCGGGTGCTGGTGAATTGCGCGGGCATCGGCGGATCGCGACGCATCGTCGGCAAGGACGGCGTCTATCCGCTTGCCCAGTTCGCGCGCATCATCAACGTCAACCTGATCGGCACCTTCAATGTGCTGCGGCTGTTCGCCGAGCGTCTGTTGACGGAAGCTCCTGTCGGCGAAGAGCGCGGCGTCATCATCAATACCGCCAGCGTTGCGGCCTATGAAGGCCAGATCGGCCAGATCGCCTATTCGGCTTCCAAGGGTGGCGTGGTCGGGCTGACTTTGCCGGCGGCGCGCGATCTCGCCCAGCACAAGGTCCGCGTCAACACCATTGCACCCGGCCTGTTCTTCACCCCGCTGTTGATGGGTTTGAGCGAGGAGGCGCGCAACAGCCTCGGCGCGCAGGTGCCGCATCCGGCCCGGCTTGGCGATGCCAGTGAATACGGCAATCTCGCCGTCCACATCGTCGAGAACGCGATGCTCAATGGCGAGACGATCCGCCTCGACGGCGCCATCCGCATGGCGCCGAGGTGACGATTTTGGACCCCGGATCAGCAGCGCACCGCTACGCGCTCCGCAGCATCCGGGGAACGATGAAACGCTAGAGCCAAAGAGGGACGTGTCCCGGACGCGGTGCAGCGTTCTTGACGATGCGCCGCAGAGCCGGGACCCAACTCAATAAGGGTGGCACGCCATGAATTTCGATTTCTCCGACGAGCAAAAACAGCTGCGGGATACGGCGCGGAAATTTCTCGCCGAAAAATGCCCGCCCAAGGCGGTGCGCGCGGTCGTCGACGGCAAGGCGCCGTTTGATCGCGAATTGTGGAAGGGCCTCGCCGAAATGGGCTTTCTCGGCGTCGCGATTCCGGAAGCCTATGGCGGCACAGGGGCCGGCCATCTCGAACTTTGCGTCATCGCGGAGGAAATGGGCCGTGCGCTGGCGCCGGTGCCATTTTCCTCAACCGTCTATCTGGCCGCGGAAGCGCTTCTGATGGCCGGAAGCGGAGCGCAAAAACAGAAATGGCTGCCCTTGATCGCATCGGGAGAGGCGATCGGCACGCTGGCGTTGTTTGAAGGCAAAGGCAATCCGTCGCCGCAGGCGATCAAGCTCACCGCGTCCGGTGGCAGCCTCAACGGCGTGAAGAAGCCGGTGCCTGACGGCGCCATCGCCGATTTTGTCATTGTCGCCGCGCGCACGGGCGCGAGCGGACGCGACAGCGATATCTCGCTTTTTCTGGTGGACATGAAGGCAGGCGGCGCAGAGGCCAAGGCATTGACAAACGTCGATCCATCGCGCGGCCAGGCCGAATTGACTTTCAAGAATTGCCCGGCCGAGCCGCTCGGTCCCGCCAATGAAGGCTGGAGCCATGTTTCGCAGGTGCTGGACCGCGCCGCGGTGCTGATGGCTTTCGAGCAGGTCGGCGGCGCCGACCGCTCGCTGGAAATGGGCCGTGACTATGCGCTGGATCGGATCGCCTTCGGCCGGCCGATCGGTTCCTTCCAGGCGGTCAAGCACATGCTCGCCGACATGTATGTCGCGGCGACGCTGGCGCGATCGAACAGCTATTACGGTGCCTGGGCACTTTCGACCAATGCCTCGGAATTGCCGGAGGCGGCTGCGGCTGCGCGCATCAGCGCGACCCAGGCGTTCCAACATTGCGCCAAGAACAACATCCAGGTCCATGGCGGCATGGGATTCACCTGGGAATTCGACTGCCATCTGTATTACCGCCGCGCCAACGCAACCGCGCTGTCGCTCGGCTCGCTTTCCTATTGGGAGGACGCGCTGATCGAGCGGATGCGCAAGCGCAATGCGGCGTAGTTTCTCGTGTCCCGGACGCGGTGCAGCGTGCCATCAGCGCGTTTACGCGTGTCTTCGACGCGCTATGGCTGCTCCGCTGAGCCGGGACCCAACGAGGGATCAGTTCATGGAGCCCGGATCAGCAGCGCACCGCTTCGCGCCGCATCCGGGGAACATACCGAGAGAGAGAAAGAAACGTCATGAACTTCGATGACACCCCGCAGGAGGCCGCGTTCCGCGCCGAGGCGAAAGTCTGGATCGCGGCGAATGCGCCGAGGCAATATGAAGAGGAACTGAAAAAGTCCTCGCTCGGCCGCACCCAGCTCACAGGCGCCAACATCCTCGACGTGGCGAAGGCCTGGCAGAAGAAGAAGGCCGATGCCGGCTGGGCCTGCCTGCACTGGCCTAAGGAATATGGCGGCCGTGGCGCAACCCCGATCGAACGCGTGATCTGGCAGCAGGAAGAGGGTCCGTTCGGCAAGCTCAGCTACACCTTCATCATCGGCCACGGCATGTGTGGGCCCACCATGATGGCGTTTGCCAGCGAGGAGCAGAGGCGGCGTTATCTGCCGCCACTGGCGTCGGGCGAAAACATCTGGTGCCAATTGTTCTCCGAACCCGCCGGCGGATCCGACGTCGCCGGCCTGCGCACGCGCGCGGAGAAGCGTGGCGGCGACTGGATCATCAACGGCCAAAAGATCTGGACGTCAGGGGCGCATTATTCCGACTACGGCATCCTTTTGACGCGCACCGATCCCACCGTGCCCAAGCACAAGGGGCTCACCATGTTCTTCCTGGACATGAAGAGCCCCGGCGTCGAGATCAAGCCGATCAAGCAGGCCAACGGCGCGTCCGACTTCAACGAAGTGTATTTCACCGACGTGAAGATCCCCGACGCCCAGCGCTTGGGCGCAGTCAATGACGGATGGAACGTATCGCTGACAACGCTGATGAACGAGCGCATGTCGATCGGCGCCGGGGTGGCGACCGGCTTCCCGGAGCTGTTCGAGTTCTGCAGCAATCTGATGCTGGAGGATGGGCCTGCGATCGATGACCGCAATGTTCGCTCCAAACTCGCCAACTGGGCGGTGCGCGCCAGCGGGCTTAAATACACCAGCATGCGCGCGATCTCGGCGCTGTCGAAAGGCGAGCGGCCGGGCCCTGAGAATTCGATCGGCAAGCTGGTCGCGGGTTCGATGATCCAGGACATCGCGGCCTTCGCGCTCGACCTGCAGGGCGCAGCGGGCGCACTCAGCGGACCCGAGGACGCCGAAGCCGCCGGCAAATTCCAGGCGATGCTGCTGCGCGCCCCCGGCACCCGTGTCGAAGGCGGCACGGACGAGATCATGCGCAACATCATTGCCGAGCGCGTGCTTGGCTTGCCCGGTGACATCCGGGTCGACAAGGACGTACCGTTCAACAAGATACCGACCAGGGGACGGTAATTATCGTGTCCCGGACGCGGTGCAGCGCTCTTCGCGCTGCTCCGCAGAGCCGGGACCCACAGCAACCGGTTGATGGGCCCCGGCTCTGCAGCGCATCACCATAGCGCGTCGAAGACGCGCTTATGGTGATGCGCGGCGTCCGGGGAACGCTCCAGAGATGAGGACAGTTCACCCATGAATTTTGACGACACCCCGCAGGAAGCGGCGTTCCGCATTGAGGCAAAGGCGTGGATCGACGCCAATGCGCCCAGGGAATTCGAAGCGGAGCTCTCAAAAGCCTCGCTCGGCCGGATCAAATTGCAGAAACATGACATCGTCGAAGTCGCAAAAGCCTGGCAGAAGAAGAAGTCCGAAGCCGGCTATGTCTGTCTGCACTGGCCCAAAGAATATGGCGGGCGCGGCGCGACACCGGTCGAGCGCGTGATCTGGCAGGAGGAGGAGGGCGTCTACTTCAAGCTCACCAGCCCGTTCCAGATCGGCGAAGGCATGTGCGGGCCGACGCTGATGGCGTATGGCGGTGAAGCCGACAAACGGCGCTATCTGCCGAAGATCGCCACCGGCGAGGAAATCTGGTGCCAGCTGTTCTCAGAGCCATCCGGCGGTTCCGACGTGGCGGGCCTGCGCACCCGCGCCGAGCGCGACGACGATCACTGGATCATCAACGGCCAGAAGATCTGGACCTCCGGCGCGCATTACGCCGATTACGGCATTCTCATTACCCGCACCGACCCCACTGTGCCCAAGCACAAGGGGCTGACCATGTTCTACATCGACATGAAGAGCCCGGGCGTCGAGGTCAGGCCGATCAAACAGGCCAACGGCATGCAGGAATTCAACGAGGTCTTCTTCACCAATTTGCGCATTCCGGATTCGCAGCGGCTTGGCGCCGTCGGCGACGGCTGGAACGTGTCGCTGACCACGCTGATGAACGAGCGGATGTCGATCGGTGCGAGGCTCGCAACCGGGTTCACCGAGCTGTTCGAGTTCTGCTGCAACCTAATGACCGAGGACGGCCTTGCGATCGATGATCGCGCCACACGCTCGAAGCTCGCTAACTGGGCGGTCAAAAACAGCGGGTTGAAATACACCAGCTACCGCGCGATCTCTGCGCTTTCCAAGGGTGAGCGGCCGGGGCCGGAAAACTCGATCGGCAAGCTGGTCGCTGGCACGATGCTGCAGGATATCGCGATGTATGCGATGGACCTGCAGGGCGCGAGCGGCATGCTGGCCGATCCCGAAGCGGCCGAGGCCGCCGGCCAATTCCAGGCCATGCTGATGTCGTCACCTTCGGTCCGCATTGCCGGCGGAACCGATGAAATCCTCCGCAACATCATCGCCGAACGGGTGCTGGGGCTGCCCGGCGACATTCGCGTCGACAAGGATGTGCCGTTCAACAAGATTCCGACCAGAGGGCGGTGAATGGGGGACGTGCCCCGGATGCTGCGCAGCGCCACCAGCGCGGTTACGCGCGTCTTCGACGCGCTATGTCTTGCGGCGTGAAGCGCTGCTGATCCGGGGTCCAAGACGTATTGTAGGCATGGGTCCCGGTTCTGCAGTGCAGCGTGAAGGACGCTGCACCGCGTCCGGGACACGGTTCCAACAGAGGCGATGACGCAATGGACAGCAAGGCCAATCACGCGCCGATCGAGGTTCTCGAAAAACTGCTGCGCGAACGTTATTCCTGCCGCGCGTTCAAGCCCGAGGCGGTACCTCGCGCCAGCATTGAGCGGATATTGACGACGGCGCAGCGCACCGCGTCCTGGTGCAACAGCCAGCCGTGGCAGATCGTGATCGCAAGTGGCGAAGCCAGGGAACGCTTTCGCAAGGAGATTTACGCCGCGGTCAGTGCCGGCGCGGCGGAGGACGGCGACTTTTCGTTTCCGCGGGAATATCGCGGCGTCTATCTCGGGCGGCGCCGGGAAAGCGGCTTCCAGCTTTACAACACGCTCGGCATCGCGCGCGGCGACAAACTGGCCTATGCGAAGCAG
>DASQOU010000342.1:0-19202 GCA_035644295.1 Bradyrhizobium sp. | reverse complement strand
GATGTGATCGAGGTCGCGGCTCCCGTGCTATCCCAATCGGAACGGCTTGAAGACGAAACGCTGATCGAGACCGCGCGCAACAAGAGCCAGGCGCATTTGATGGCGATTGCCAGCCGCAGAGTGCTCAGCGGCGCTGTCACTGATGTACTGGTGCTGCGGGGCAACGACGAGGTAATCCATAGCACCGTCAACAATCCGGGCGCCGAATTCTCCGAGCGCGGGTTCACCCGGCTGGTCAATCGTGCAGAGGGCAACGGCAATCTCGCGACCTGCATCGGCCTGCGCCCGACAATTCCGCGGCACCTCTACCTGAAACTGCTGGCAAAGGCCTCCGCGGCGGTGCGGGCCCGGCTCGAGGCCGCCAATCCGCCGCTGGCCGCCGAAGTATCGACCGCGGTGCGGGAAGTGACCCAGCGGGCGCGCATCGCGCCATCGGCCATCACCGAGGAAACCGCGATCGCGCATGCGCTTGTGAAATCCCTGTACGAGGACGGCAGGCTTGACGAGCAAGAGGTGGCGGCATTTGCCGAAGCCGGCAAATTCGATGAAGCCAATGCTGCCATCGCTGCGCTTGCCAACGTGTCGGTGTCTATTGCCGAGAATATGATGGTGGAGACCCGCGCCGAGGGCGTCATGATCCTGGCCAAGATTTCGGGGCTGTCCTGGTCGACCGTCAGGGCGATCATCAACATGCGCGATGATCTCTCGGGCAAGGAACGGTCGGATCTTGAGGCCTGCAAGGCCACCTACGAGCGGTTGCGGCCCTCGACCGCGCAGCAAGTGCTTCGCTTCCATCGCATGCAGCAGACGGCGACACCGGCGCTGGCGTGAGCGGGCAGTAATGTCAAGATCGGCGCCGTCCTCGCGAACGCGAGGACCCATAACCACCGGCGCCAATTGTTGTAGAAGGCCTCTGCCACATCATTCCAGTGATGGGCCGCGGCGTATAGGGTCCCGGCGTTCGCCGGGACGACGAAGGATAAAGCTGCGATTAAAACCTCAGCACCCTCGGGCCCACCAGCGCGCCGATGGCGGTCACCAGCGCGATGGAAATAGTGTACCAGGTCGCCACGAACAGCGGTGAATCATCGGTGCAGTGCGAGGCATACAGCGTCGCCGCAAGCCCTGCCGACAACAGTCCGGCTATGGCGCCGGCGACCGCAGGCCGTGTCGGCGCACCGTGACGCAGACCGATCAGCGCCGCCGCCAGCAGCGGCAGCGACATCAGCGGAATAGCGGTCATGCAAACCCGCGAATTGCTGCCGATCAGACGCGTCATCATCGGCAGGCGTTGCGGCATCATCA
Organism: Bradyrhizobium sp.; assembly: GCA_035644295.1. GTDB lineage: Bacteria > Pseudomonadota > Alphaproteobacteria > Rhizobiales > Xanthobacteraceae > Bradyrhizobium. The sequence goes on along the minus strand of DASQOU010000342.1, from coordinate 17,897 downwards.
TCTCGCTTGCAATCGCGGTTGCGAGAATTCCGGCCGGAATCAGCAGCAGCCACGCCCAGCCCTTCAGAGAGGCCTCCGGCCGCGACAAATGCAGGCTCACCACGATGGCCGAGACCGCCAGCGCCAGCGTCACGACGAACTTCAGATCGAAGAACGGATTATGCATCGCCGTCATGACATCCGGCCGAACGCCAAACTCCGTCAGGAACATCACCATCGAAACCGGCGCCGCGGCGAGCAACGCCAGTGCTAGCACCAATCCGACCGGGCGGGCGCGGTGCAAATTATCGGCAGCAAGCGTACGAATGAGCTGTTCGGTTTCCATTCTCATTGCTCCCGCAGCCTGGCGGTGAGACTCGCAAGAGCGCGATGCAGCGCCACACGAACCGCGCCCTCGCTCATCGCGAATTTCGCGGCCGTATCCTTGATTGACGCGCTTTCCACCGCGATCGACTGCAATACATCGCGCTGGCGGGCAGGAAGGGACTGGAGCTGGGCGGCGATCTCGCTGGCGGACACGGTTTCGGCCACCGGTTCATCCGGAATCGTTTCGGCAAAATCGTCGATGTTGACGAAAACCCGGCGGCCGCGGCGGCGCAGTGCGTCGATCAGTTTGTTGCGGGCGATCGCAAACAGCCAGGGGGCAAAGGGCGCCTTGGCGTCCCAGGTATGCCGCTTCAGATGCACCGCCAACAAAATGTCCTGCACAACGTCCTCGGATTGATCGACCGGCTGACCGGCCCGCGCCAGTCCCCGGCGCGCCCCGGCCCTCAGCACCGGAGTCACGGCCTTGAGCAGACGGTGATACGCGGCACTATCGCCTGAAATGGCCAGCCGCATCAGGCCGGTCCACTCGTCTTCAGTCTCGCGCACACCCGCTCCCACAGTTCAATTCGGTCGATCTTTCAATTTGTTACGCCATTGACTGTCAATCACGAAGTCGTGATCAATAGGTCCGGAACGCACCGGCATTGCGGCGGCGGATTTCCGAAGTCGCAATAGCAGATTTTCAGTGCAAGGCTCATAACACCGATCGATGCGGCTGACACGCGTCCGATTACGCCGACGGGATTTCGAAAAGGCTGGTTCGAACGGCCACTTGGGACGACGCCTTGCCCCGTTTTCGCCGGACTTCTCCGAAGATTCCCTTTTTCTGCCCCGCTGCGGACATGCCCTGAGTTCATCTGGCCTCGGGGACGGCAAAATGGGGAGATTGCCAAATGAAAATCAAGACCAGCGGGCGCTCTGCATTGCTTCTCATGACAGGGCTTTTTGTGTGCTTCGCCGGTCCGTCGCAGGTCGCGGCGGGCGCGGACGATGCGATCGCCGCTTCGAGGTCGGAAGCCGCCGCGGGGGCACCGGTCGTACTCCATAAAAATCTCCGACATGGCTGGCAGCCCAGGAAACACCACGCGCATGGTAGATTCCACAGGGTCGCGCTGAAGACTGCCGGCCACAAGAAAGCCGTCCCGACCGAAGTTGCTGCCGACAATAGCGAGGCTTCGTCGGACCTTCCGCTCAAGGTAGCCAATGCCTACGCGCAACTGCTGTTCGCCGGCAAATCAGCCGGCGACATCACGGCGATGCCGGCGCGGGCGAACGATCTTCTCCCGGCCACGCCCGAAAATCCGGCGGAGGCGAAGACCAACATTGAGACCCAGATCGTCGCCGCCGACCAGCTCAACGATGTCGATCGCGCGTTGCACGAAAGCAATCCGCCAGCCGCGGTGATGGCGTCGGTAAATCCGCCGGCCGCGCCCGTTGCGGCCGGCAGCCAGGAAAACTCCACCTGGGACCAGACTTCCGTGATTGGAAAAATCTTCATCGGCTTTGGCGCATTGCTGACGATGGCCTCGGCCGCGCGCATGTTCATGGCGTGAGTATTTCGTACCCCGGACGCTGCGCAGCGCGTTTACGCGGTGCGCTGCAGAGCCGGGGCCCATCGCGACGCGGCCGTGTGGGTCCCGGCTCAGCGGAGCAGCGCGACAGGCGCTGCACCGCGTCCGGGACACGACCAACCCCACTTGAAGCCCACCCCGCCTGCAGGCACATTGCCGGCTCGGAAGAGCGAGGGCGTGGACCATGAGCAAATTCGAACACATCATCGTCGAGAGCAGAGGTGCGGTCGGTCTCATCACGCTTAACCGCCCGAAGATGCTCAACGCGCTTTCTTTCGGCGTGTTTCGCGAGATTGCCGCCGCGGTCGACGATCTCGAGGCGGACGAGGCCATCGGATGCATCCTCTTGGCCGGCGGCGAAAAGGCGTTTGCCGCAGGCGCCGACATCAAGGAAATGCAGCCGAAAAATTTCATCGACATGTTCGCAAACGATTTCCTGACGATCCGCGGCGACCGCGTTGCCAAGTGCCGCAAGCCGACCATCGCCGCGGTCAGCGGATACGCGCTCGGCGGCGGCTGCGAACTGGCGATGATGTGCGACATCATCATCGCGGCAGACACCGCGAAATTCGGCCAGCCGGAGATCACGCTCGGCACCATTCCCGGCATCGGCGGGACCCAGCGGCTGACGCGCGCGGTGGGCAAATCCAAGGCCATGGATCTGTGCCTCACCGGGCGAATGATGGACGCCGCAGAAGCCGAGCGATCGGGCCTCGTCAGCCGGGTCGTGCCTGCGGACAAACTGATGGCCGAAGCGCTAGCGATCGCGGAAAAGATCGCCTCGATGTCGCGCCCGGCCGCGGAGATGGCCAAGAGCGCCATCAACCGCGCGTTTGAGACGCCGCTCACTGAGGGGCTCAACGTCGAACGCGACCTGTTTCACGCCACCTTCGCGCTGGAAGATCGCTCCGAAGGCATGGCGGCGTTCATCGAGAAGCGAAAGCCGGTGAACAAGAACAGGTAATGCTGGCTCGCGGAGATCGACAGCACGACATTGCCGCTACTTTGGTGTTAACGGTGGCGAGGATTGAGGCTGCTTAAAAAATCGACAACTTCACCGGCAGCATTGAGGGTCCCATTGGTGGGCCGCGAGAGTGTACCAAAAGCATAGAAAGCCATGAAAAGAATTTCAGATGATGGAATTGCCATTATCGGCCTACTCGTGCTTGCGGCGTGGCTCTATGTTGTTTTGCCCCTCTACTATCTTTCCTGGCTTTCGATGGCCGCAAATTCGACCGAAACCGTCTTAGTCGCGCCAATCGCAGAAGAATGCTTTTATAGACTCTTTGATTTGTGCTTCGTCGTCCCACCTGAAAGCAAGGGCGGCATATTCGGCTTCGCTGAATTCGTACAGGCGTTCGCACTATTGGTTCTGATCTTCACGGTCAGCGGAGTCCGCTACCAATTCCGCGTCGCCACCGCTCCGATTCGACTCTGGCTTCTGACGTACTGGGGCTCGGGATCCATTGGTGTTTTAGCATTACTTTCGGATTTGTGGTTTGCCCAGCGCTATCCCCTTCCCCGGTTTCTTTCAAGTCAGGCATACTGGCAATTCACTCTCGGCTTGTTGTTTTTATCCCTTGCCATGACTTGGCTTTGGTATGCCTATGTCCGTCCGCCGAAGTTCGGACGAACGAATGCCTTCAGGTTCACGCGTGCTGTCTATAGATACGTCATGCAAGGAAACGAAAGCGACCTTCGTGTGGTCGCCGATGAACTTGAGCGATCAGCGGAAGCCATCATAAAATTTGCCTCAGCGGCCTTCGAACCAAAACATATTGCGCTTGCGGTGAATGGCAAGCCAAGAGCGGAAAATTACGCTTGCGATCTTTTGCTTATCATTGGGAACCGAAGATTTTGCCGACACGTTGCGGGCAGCGCCCCAAATACCGCGATTGCGCTGTTCCGCGCAGTGGCGGAAACAAAGCAATACAACGTTCCAATGTCGCAGTTTTCATCGGCGCTTTCGACAGAGGCGATTCTAAATAAGGACTCGCTTCTTTACCACGAAGACGCCGGATATTTCTCCGGATATTTTGGTTATACGCGCCCGTTCACGAATACGATTTTTGGAGACTTCGAATTTGTCGAAGCTCTTGCGACAAATGGCCATTCCCCGCTTGACGTTGATCTAGACGTACGATGGAAATTCGATGGGCAGCAACTAGAAGCCTACACACGAGCGGCACTAACGACCTTTAAGGCAGCATTGTCGGTGAGCGCCTTTCGCCGGAATTCGTATGCGCTGAACCGCGCTTTCGATGTCATCGAAGGCGCCTGCTCTGATCTATACAAGCTCAGCGATCCGCTAAGTCCGCAAGAGAAAGGCGACATTCATGACCGGCTTAATGCCGTTGTCGGTTTCATCAACGACGCTATCGCCGCAATGGAGAAGGCTGGGGTTCAAAAAACGAGGCTACGAAGGCACGATGAGTCCTTTAGATGGCGAGACGACTATTACGATAGAATCGCTCAACTAATCTTTGACGTCATCGGTCACGCGGTTTCGCTCAAGACGAAAGAGTTCGAAGGCTGGTCCGTGCAGTACAGCGCCATTTGGAGTCGCCTATCCAACTTCGATCAAAGCAAGACCCGCAGGATCATACTCTTCAAAGTGCGGCGACTTCTTTACGAAGAAGTCAAAGGCGTCGAAACGCATCCAAACTTTCGGAACGCCGCGTATTTTGGCTATTTGCTCAACGTACTTGGCTTAAAGGAAGGAAGTAAGCGCGATTTTCGGCAAGACGAATATCCCTTAAGAAAAGCAGTCATTTCATTTGCGCGAAAGCACTATCTTGCGTTGGTCCAGCACCAGCACAAAGTAGCGGCAACCGTTCTCGTCGGCACCATCTCGTTCGATAAAGATAAGAAGCAACTTGTGAAGACATATATTGAAGGTTTGAATCTCGTTGCCCCCACAGACACGTTAGATTTGATTGAGCCAAAAACAGCTGCCACGGGTGGCTAGGGGGTGCCGTTCATGCAGCACCCATGAGCGGATCACAATTTTCGGAATTTCCGAAATTCACTTGACGGCCGGGTAGAAACAGCACTATAGCGATTTGGTCCCGTCCCATTGGAGGGGCGGCTCGCGATCGTCACGAACGCGGGGCGGGATGCGGTGGACGCGGGTGGCGCTTCTGACGAGGGCGCTTTTATCTGCGGACGGCGAAGTCGTGTGGTCCTGACGCCCCGACGCTGGCGTCAAGTCGGTGAAAGGCGACTTTCACCGGCGAGGGTGGCAAACAAGCCCGGTCACCCGGGAGAGCGCGCTATAAGCCGTAAAACCATTGCGCGGGGAATGCCGGGTGTTTCCGGTGTGACCGTGGTGACTATGCTTGTGTGCTTTTTCATTTCGCACACAAGGCTGCGGGCGCGCCAAGCGCCCGGCATTCCCTGCGCCCTTTGATTGAGGGCGGGACGTTTCCGGCAAAAACTCGCGCGCGAGGCGCGGCGAGATCGCGAGGTTGTGGCTGCTGGCCACACAGGCTGTTTGAAAACTGAATCCGTAGTCCGGCAATCCGGATGAGCAGACGCGTGCCCCGGATGCTGCGCAGCACCACAAGCGCGTTCACGCGCGTCTTCGACGCGCTATGGTGATGCGTTGCTGATCCGGGGCCCACCCGTTGCGCGACGCAGTGGGTCCCGGCTCTGCGGCGCAACGCTGCGCGCTGCACCGCGTCCGGGACAGGACAAACTAAGCGCTGCGGCTCCGCGTCAGCGCGGCGCTGACCAGCGCGCGGTAGGCGCGTTCGGATAGTGTTGCCGGCTTGTCGAGACCGAGCCGCGTCAGGCATTCGCTATCGGCCGCGTCCGGATGGCGGGTGAAACCCTGCCACAACAGCCCCGGCAGTCGTAGCGGCGAGCGTTGCGCATCCCCGAGGAATTGCAGAGCCGGGATCAGCCGCTGCTCGACATCGGTGAAATCGCTGCCGAACGGAAAGGATGGCAGCAGGCCGGCCTCGCGGGCTGGTTTTAGCGCGCTCACAATCCGCTCCGGATAATTTTCGCGATAGGCGGGCTGAATTTCAAAGCCCTTCGCAAGCTTGCCGGCATCCTTGGCCTGCCGCGCCAATTCGTTCTGAAACCGGGAATCGGTGACATGCAGCATGGCCGCGATCACGTCGGCATCGGATTTTCCCCTGAGATCGGCGACGCCGTATTCGGTGACGATGATGTCGCGCAGATGCCGCGGAATGGTCTCATGGCCGTAAGCCCAGCGAATGTTCGATTGCGGCCTGGCGCCGGCCTGCCGTGTCGCCTCCACCGTGAGGATGGAACGTGCGCCTGCGAGCGCGAACGCCTGGGCCACGAAATTATACTGCCCGCCGACGCCGCTCACGACCTGTCCGTCTTCAAGTCCATCGGAAATCACCGCGCCCATCAAGGTCGCCATCATCGCATTGTTGACAAAGCGGGCATCGACGCGGGCGCGGCGCTTTGAGTCCTCGTCGCCATAGAGTTCGTTGGTGAAGGACACCGGCATCATCTGGATCCGGGCGATCTGATCCGGCGGCATCTCGCGCAACGCGCGGTAAAATGATTTCGGTCCGAGAAAAAACGCACCATGCAGCACGACGCCATCGACCTCGCGCTTGACAATCCCGGCCTCGATCAGGCCGAGAAACGCCTCGAACAGCATTTCGCTGAGGCCGTAGAGCCCCTTTTCGAACGGTCCGGTTTCCAATGCAGGGAGATGATCGGCGGCCGGCGTCAGCCGTTTCATGGTCGCGTGAAATTGCGAATCGTCGCGATGTCGAAGAATCAATCCCTGCGCCAGCGCGTCACCGACCTGCCCGATGCCGATCTGCAGCGTACCGCCATCGCGCACCAGCCCTGCGGCGTGCAGGCCGATGGCATATTTGGTGTCGGTGATCGGCTCCGAGGGCGGCGCGAACAGCGGAAAATCGGTGGCGGGGCTATCGAGGATCGCGCTGAATTCCTCCCCCGGCAGATCGCCTGCGCCCGGCATGAAGGGCAGTTCGGAATTGACTTGTCCGATCAATTTGAAGGAGGCGCGGGCCTCAGTGCGCGCCCGCATGATATCCAGCGTGGTGTCGGTGTTGCAGCTCAGACTATAGCGGGCAACGCCATCGACGACGCGCTTGGCCACCAATTGGGTGACGACGTTGAGCCCGCGTGCCAGCAGATAGGACGAAGCATGGGTATAATTGGCCGAGATGTAATGCTGTTGTGCGAACGGCACGTGCAGCCACCTTCCCGCCAGGAAAAAGAACTCGATCACGCGGATATTGGGCGGCAGCGCATTGGCACGCAACGCGTCGGCATAGGCCAAATCAGGATAGCCGCCAAACAAACGCTCGATCACGGGAGCAATGAAGCGCCGTTCAAGCAGGCTCTTTGGCCTCGGCTTCTCCAGCGTCAGCGCCGAGAAGAACGTCAGATTGACGGCGCGATCGGCGACCGCGCGCGCATAGAGCGCGTTGACGATGTGATTGGCCTTGCCGAGCCCGAGTGGCAAGCCAACCACCAGATTGGTCCCGACTTCGCGGATGATATCTTCCGCAATGGCCCCGGGGTCGGAGAACAATTTCGGCATCAATTTTCCCTCGGGCGAGATATAAGCCGGGAAGTGCCGCGACCTCCAGGGAATCGCGCGTCGCTGAGATATCAGCTTTATCCGGGATAGGCGTTGATGTCAGGTCATGAAGCGGGAAGCTTGTAACGGGGAAAGTCACGATGATGAAATTGTACTATGCGGTTCACACCTGCGCGCTGGCCTCTCACATTGCGCTGGAGGACGCCGGCGCCGAATATTCGATCCAGCGGATCAACTTCGCCGCCGGGGAGCAACGCAAGCCGGAATATCTCGCGATCAATCCCAAAGCGCGCGTTCCCTCCCTGGTCACCGAAAGGGGAATCCTCACCGAGACGCCTGCGATGCTTGCCTTCATCGCCCAGAGCTTTCCGAAGGCGCGGCTGGCGCCGCTGGATGATCCCTTTGGCTTTGCCGAGGTGCAGGCCTTCAACAGCTATCTGTGTGCCACGTTGCACGTGGCCCACGCCCACCGCATGCGCGGCTATCGCTGGGCCGACGATCCGGCCGCCATCGAGGCAATGAAACGCAAGGTGCCGGACTCTGTCGCTGCCTGTTACGAACTGATTGAGAGCAAAATGCTGCGAGGGCCGTGGGTGATGGGCGAAGCCTATACGATCTGCGATCCCTACCTGTTCACGGTGGCGCAGTGGATGGAGGGCGACAGCGTTGATCCCGCGCGGTTTCCGAAGGTCAGGGATCACCGGCAGCGAATGTCCGAAAGGGCCGCCGTCCGCAAGGTCCTTGCAGAGGAACTCGCCGAGGAGCTTGCGTGAATCGCAGTGCAGCGCTGCACCAGCGCAAGGCCCTTCCCGCTTGCCGCTTCCCTCTGTAATCTATGGCCTAAAGCCGCGGCGAAGTAACGCCGGGCGCAGGCATCGGAAGAACGCCATGGGACAATTGCAGCGCGCGATCATCCGGGTCGCCGGGGTCCTCGCACTCGGCAGCTTTCTTGGCAGCTCCCTCGCCAGCCCTTGCGCCGCGAAAGTCGTCAAATTCGAGATCGTGCGGGTGGAATCGCCGGCGTTCGAGGGACGAGCCTTCGGCGCGGTCGGCACCTATGACCGGATTATCGCGCGCGCGACCATCGCGGTGGTACCTGGGGACCCGCACAATACAATTATCGTCGACCTCGATCGCGTGCCACACAACGTGCGGGGCGAGGTCAAAGCTGTGGCCGATGTGGAGATCTTGCGGCCGACGGTTGCGGCCAACGGTAACCGCCGGCTGTTCTACGAAGTGCTCAATCGCGGCGGCAAGCTCGGGCTTGCGCTGTTCAACGACAATCCCGCTGTTATCAACGATCTTGCAAAGGCCTCCGACGCCGGCAACGGTTTCCTGATGAATCGCGGCTACACATTGGTGTGGAGCGGTTGGCAGGGTGACATCGCCCCGGGCGGCGGCCGAATGACGTTTTCGCCGCCGATCGTGCCCGATGTCACCGGACTGGCGCGCGAGGACTTCATCTTCGACCATGCCGACAATCCCGCCAGCGCGACGCTGAGCTACCCGGCGGCCGATCTCGATGCCACCCATGCCAGGATCAGCGTACGCCAGCGCGAGGCCGACCCGCGGGCGACGCCGGCCGGGCTCGAAGTCAAGTTCGAGAGCCCAACCAGGATTTCGATTTCGCGGCCTGAAGGTTTTGACGCCGGCGCGATCTATGAATTCATCTACACCGCCAAGGATCCCAAGGTGATGGGCCTTGGCTTCGCCGCCACCCGCGACATCGTCTCATTTCTACGCCACGAGACCGCCGACGCGGCGGGGGCCGCCAATCCCGTCGCCGGACAGATCGACCGCGCGATCGGGTTTGGCCTTTCGCAGAGCGGCCGCTACCTGCACGACTATCTCTACCTCGGCTTCAATGCCGACGAAGATGGCCGCATGGTCTTTGATGGATTGATGCCGCATATCTCGGGAGCCAAGAAGACCTTCACGAATTATCGCTTCAGCCAGCCCGGCCGGTCGCCTTACCAGCACGCGGACATGCTTTATCCCGGCGCGGATTTTCCGTTCACCTATCCCGTGATCACGGACACGCTCACGGGAAAGAGCGATGGTTTGCTGGCGCGTTGCCTTACGGCCGGCAATTGCCCCAAGATCATCAAGACCGACAGCGAACTGGAATTCTATCAGCAGCGCGCCTCGCTGTTGGTGACGGATACGCAGGGCCATGCACTCGCCATGCCCGACAATGTCAGGCTGTTTTTGTTGTCGAACCTGCAGCACTATGCGCTCGCCAACGCCAAATCCGAGATGGCAAAGACCTGCGCCTATCCGACCAATCCCTTGAATGCGGGCCCATCGGTGCGGGCGTTGCTGGTGGCGCTGGATGAGTGGATCAGCAACGGCACGTTGCCGCCGGATAGCCGTTACCCTAACCGCGCCGACGCAACGCTGGTGCCGGCTGCGATCGACGAGGTCGGTTTCCCTCGCATCGCCGGGTTCGCCTATCCTAACCGAATTGCGCAGCCAACCGCGCTCAAATCCGAAGAGATGCCACCGTCCAAGGGAGCCGCTTATACGGTATTCGTACCGAAGACAGACGCGGACGGCCGCGATCTGGCGGGCGTGCGGTTGCCCACGCTGGAAGCACCTGCGGCAACCCACACCGGCTGGAACCTGCGCAAGTCCGGTTTTGGCGAAGGCGAATTGTGCGACAACAACGGCGCCATGATTCCCTTCGCGGCGAACCGCGAGGAGCGGCTGAAGAACAACGATCCGCGCCCGTCGATCGCGGAACGTTATCCGAACCCCGGCGACCGCACGGCGGCCATTGCGAAAGCGGCGCAGCAATTGGTACGGGACCGGTTGCTGCTGGAGAACGATGCAAAGCTTTTCGTTCCGAGCGTCAACTAGAGCGTTTTCGAGCGAAGCATGCCCTCGGACTTGATCCGTGGGTGGATACCGGTTCGCGTGAAGAAAACGCGTCAAAACAAGAAATTAGAGCGTCGGTTCTGATTCAATCAGAACCGACGCTCTAGTCCTTCACAACCGCCTTGCGGACGGGTTAGGAAACGTTCACGCTGTGGGCAATCAACAGGCGCGCAAACAAGCGCGAAAGGGAGGAATTTTCATGGCCGTTGCGGAGGGTACGCAGGCAATCGAACGCCGGACGATCGCAAAGGTGTCCTGGCGGCTGCTGCCTCTGGTCGCGTTGGCCTACTGCATCGCCTATATCGATCGCAGCAATATCTCGTTCGCCGCGCTGACGATGAACAAGGACCTCGGCTTCAGCGCCTATATCTATGGTTGGGGTGCAGGAATCTTCTTCTTTGGCTATTTCCTGTTCGAGATTCCCAGTAATTTGATTCTGGAAAAAGTCGGCGCGCGGATCTGGATCGCGCGGATCATGATCACATGGGGGATCATCTCCGGCCTCACCGCCTTCGTCACGGGACCGACGAGTTTCCTGATTATTCGCTTCCTGCTCGGAGCGGCGGAAGCCGGGTTCTTCCCGGGCATGATCCTTTATTTCACCTACTGGTTTCCTTCGGAATATCGCGGCCGGGTAATCTCCACGCTGTTTATCGCACAGCCGGTCGCCAACGCTGTTGCCTCCATCGTATCAGCCGCCATTCTCGAAATGGACGGCGTGCTCGGCATCAAAGGCTGGCAGTGGATCTTCATCATCGAGGCATTGCCCGCCGTTCTGCTCGGCCTGGTCGTGTTACGGGCGATGACGGACCGGCCGGCGCGCGCCGACTGGCTCGCCCCGGAGGAAAAGACCTGGCTGCAAACGCGAATTGATGGCGAAAATCGCCGGGTCGAAAGAGCCGGCCGCCTGACGTTGGCGCGGGCTCTGGCCGACCCTCGCGTCGCAGCGCTTTCGGCAATCTATCTGATGAGCGTCACTGCCAATTACGGCATCGTTTTCTTCATGCCGCAAATCATCAAGGGCATCGGCCTCACCAACATGATGACCGGCCTGGTGTCGTCGGTACCCTACATCATCGGCACGATCGGCTTGATCGCGTGGGGCTGGTCGTCCGACCGCAACAAGGAGCGCCGCTGGCATCTGATCGTGGCCTCGACCGTTGGCGCCCTTGGTCTTGCCTTCGCCGCCTGGTCGGGCGCTTCTTATTGGGCGCTGGTCGGAATGTCGGCCGCCACCGTCGGCATTTACGGCTCGCGCGCCGCGTTCTGGCCGATGCCCTCGATGTTCCTCACCGGCACCGCGGCCGCAGGCGCAATCGCGTTGATCAATGCCACGGGCAATCTTGGCGGCTATATTGGCCCGTTCATCGTCGGCTGGATCAAGGATTCCACCAACAGTTTTGAAGCCGGGCTTTACTTCCTGGCCGCCTGCTCGCTCTCATGCGCGGTCATCACATACATTGCCGCGCGCGCGGCAGGCGACCCGGGCGCCATCGCGCGTGCAAAAACAGCTGCCGCCGAATAGAGCCAAACCAAGAAAATAGAGGAGACGACCCATGCTCAACAGACGCAACCTTCTGCTCGCCTCAATTGCCGCCGGAGTAGCCGTGCCTAACCGAACTGCGCTGGCAAAAGCAGCACAACCCATGACCCCGGTGAACTTCGAGGTTCCACCCGGGGCTTGCGACTGCCACACCCACATTCACGGCGATCCGGAAAAGTTTCCGTTCTTCGCCGGTCGGGTTTACACGCCCGAGCCGGCGTCGCCTGAGGAAATGGCGGCGCTGCACAAGGCACTGAACATCGAGCGGGTGGTGATCGTGACACCGAGCGTCTATGGCACGGATAATTCGGCGACCCTGTTCGGCATCAAGTTCCGTGGCAACACGGCGCGCGGCGTTGCCGTAATCGACGACAAGACGTCGGAGAGCGATCTTGATGCGATGGGAAAAGCGGGTATCCGCGGCATGCGGATCAATCTCGCCACCAGCGGCGTCAACGATCCGAGCGTGGGACGCGCGCGCCTGCAGGCCGCAATCGAGCGCATGAAGGCGCGCGGCTGGCATATCCAGATCTATACCAATCTTCCGTTGGTCTCGGCGATCAAGGATCTCGTCGCCGGCTCGCCCGTGCCGGTGGTGTTCGACCATTTCGGCGGCGCGGACGCGGCACTCGGTGTCGAACAGCCAGGCTGGGCCGATCTCGTGGAGCTGGTAAAATCGGGCAAAGCCTATGTGAAAATCTCCGGCGCCTACCGGTTATCGAAGCAGGGCCCTGACTATCCGGACGCAGCACCCTTCGCTCGCGCGTTGATCGCGGCGAATGCCGACCGCATCGTCTGGGGCACAGACTGGCCGCATCCGAATTCGGTGACTCCGCCGGACAAGAAACCGACCGACCTGACGCCGCTGTTCCAGATCGACGACGGCCGTCTGCTCAACCAGCTCCCGGTCTGGGCGCCGGACGCGGCGATCCGTAAAAAGATTCTGGTCGACAATCCGGCCAAGCTTTACGGGTTCTCAACCCCGGCTTGACGAACGCGCCTGAAATGCGCCGGCGCGCCCTGACTCACGGGCGCGCCGGCCATTGCGGCGGGTGACTGCCGAGCGGCATCGCCGGGCGCGCCCAGAAGGCGGGCGTTTTCGATAGCTGCGCCGAATGGCGGATCGACCGCAACGGGCCAAAGCCGGAAGGCACTTCTTCCACAAAGGGACGAACCGCCTCACCCTTCAAATCTTCGGTCTTGAGACCGTCGGCCAAGCGGCCGAGACTCCAAATCCATCGTCCGGTTTGGGCCAGCGACACGCGAACATGCCAGCTGCCGCCTTCGCGCGACTGTCGTGCCTTCGCCATCATGGCGCCGAACGCCATCAGATAGCCGGTGGCGTGATCGAGTATTTGCGCCGGCAACTCCTTCGGCCCATCAGCGCTGGCGACCTGCCCCTCGGCGTGGTTGAAGCCGGTCGCGGTCTGCACCAGCGAGTCAAAACCGCGGCGTTCTACCCAGGGCCCGGCGTGGCCGTAGGCCGAGAGCGACACAAAGATAATACCCGGATTGATCCGCGCCGCCTGCTCCGGCGAGAAGCCGAGGCTCGCAAGCGCGCCCGGCCGATACCCTTGCGAGAAAATATCCGCGCCCGCCAACAGATCGAGCAAGCCCGCCCGCCCCTGCTCGCGCTTGAGATCCAGGAAGCCCGTCAGCTTGCCACGGCCGGTATCGATCGTAAGCCAGGGAATGGCCGGCAGGTCAGGGCCTGATATCAACAGCACATCGGCGCCGTGCGCAGCGAGCGTGCGGCCCGCGACGGGACCCGCGATCACCCGCGACAGATCGAGCACACGCAGGCCTGCGAGCGGACGGTCTCCCCTGGGCCAGGGTTTCGGCGCGGCCTCGCCGATTTTTTCGATCGTGATCACCGGCAATGCGGCCAGCGCCTTGGCGTGGGGCAGATCAGACCATTCCTCATATGAGCGCATCACCGCGACGACACCCCCCGCAGCATAGGCCGCCGTCTCGAAGGCCTCGGCGTCCCACTGCATCAGCGCCGCCTGAACATCGTCGCGCTCGGCGTTGCTGTTCAAAACGCGGCAGACGGCCTCGCGGTGATGGGGGAAATTGGTGTGCAGTCGCACGAAGCGCAGGTCGCGGGTCTTGTAGATTCCCGCGATGGCATCCCAGGCCGGCGGCGGCGGCGTGCCATCGACGCGCAGATAGCGCTCGCTGCGGCATTCGACGACGGCGTGACGCATGTCGACTGCGACATCCTGGCTTTGCCCGCTGCGCAACTTCCAAACATGCGCGGCCGCAAGCCCTGCCGCCGCGATGCAGGCTTGCGCCGCGACAGCGACGCGAAACGACGACGGCAGTTGCGGTTCCTCTCCCGTGAGCGTGACGGCATCGAGCGCGGCAGATTCGCCGCCGGCCAAAGTCCAGAGGTCGGCCAGGATTTCGCGGGGCTTTTGCATCGGAGTTTCCCAGCTGCTCAGCCGTCATACGCGGGCTTGACCCGCGTATCCATCCTTCTTCAGAAACGTTCTTCTGAAGCTGATGGATGGCCGGGTCAAGCCCGGCCATGACGAGGTCGAGGTTGTTGTGTCCTAATGAAAATCCCGCGAGGGCGGCAGGATGCGCACGTTGCGGGGATGGCGGATTTTCTGAGCCGGATGGTCCGGATGTTCACGCCGGTCGTCATTGAGCGGCTCGATCAGGGCGGGACCGATCGGCACCGCATGTTTCCGGCTCAACGCGTCATTGGCGAGACCGACGAGATCGCGAGAGCGGTCGAACAGTTTTTCGGCGACGAGATGCACGACCTTTTCCGGGCTGCTTTGAATATAGCCTTCGACCAGCACCAGCCGCGCGCCCATCACCTCCTTGCGAAAGCGCTCCATCACCTTCGGCCACACCACGATATTGGCGATGCCGGTTTCATCCTCCAGCGTCATGAAGACGACGCCCTTGGCGCTGCCCGGACGCTGCCGCACCAGCACCACACCGGCACAGCGGACATATTGCCGGTCATTGGCATCGGATACGGACGCGCAGGCGATCACGCGTTCGCGCTCAAACCGTGCCCGCAAAAATTCCATCGGGTGGCCCTTCAGCGACAGCCGGATGGTCTGATAATCCGCCACCACATGCTCCGACAGCGGCATCAATGGCAGCGGCTGGGCCTGCTCATCCGGCTGCTCGCGCGCGGCGGCGGTTTCGAACAGCGGCAGCGGTATATCATCGGGCAAACGCCGCACCGCCCAAAGGGCGGCGCGGCGGTCGAGCCCGATGGAGCGAAACGCATCGGCATCCGCCAGCAGGATCAACGCCCGTTTTGGAAGCGCGGTGTCGCGGGCAAAATCCTCCAGCGAGGTAAAGCGGCGGCGTTGCCGCGCGGCGACGATGCGCTCGGCCCAATCGTCAGTCTCTCCACCACCGTCATTCCGGGGCGATGCGATAGCATCGAACCCGGAATCTCGAGGTTCCGGGTCTGGTGCTGGCGCACCATCCCGGAACGACTGCCGCGCATGCTTCAGCCGCTCCTCGTCTGGGTCGTTCCACCTAAATCCGTCGATCTGGCGAAAACCGAGCCGCACGGCGCAATGCTTCCCGCTTTTCTCCTCCAGCGTATTCTGGGCGTAGCTGGAGGACACATCGATCTCGCGCACTTCGACGCCGTTCTTGCGCGCGTCGCCGACGATCTGCGCGGGAGCATAAAAGCCCATCGGCTGCGAATTCAACAACCCACAGCAGAACGCGTCGGGATGATAATGTTTCAGCCAGGACGAGACATAGACGAGCTGCGCGAAGCTCGCGGCATGACTTTCAGGAAAACCGTAGCTGCCAAATCCCTTGATCTGCTCGAAGCAGCTTTGCGCAAACGCCGGATCGTAGCCGCGCGCGATCATGTTGTTGACCATCTTGGATTCGAATTTGCCGATCGTGCCGACATTGCGAAACGTCGCCATCGCGCGGCGCAACCCGTTGGCTTCTTCCGCCGTAAACTTCGCGGCTTCGATCGCGATCCGCATCGCCTGTTCCTGGAACAGCGGCACGCCGAGGGTCTTGTGCAGCACCCGGCGCAGCTCATCCTTGTCGCCGTGCGCTGACGACGGCGACGGATAGCTCACTTTCTCCTTGCCATTCCGCCGTCGAAGATAAGGATGAACCATGTCGCCCTGGATCGGACCGGGGCGCACAATGGCGACTTCAATGACAAGATCGTAAAATGTCCTCGGTCTCAGACGCGGCAGCATGTTCATCTGGGCGCGGCTTTCGACCTGGAAGACGCCGAGCGACTCACCCCGGCACAGCATGTCGTAGACCGGTTCCTTGTCCTGGGGGATCGTCGCCAGTTCGTAACGCTCGCCCTTGTGGTCTGCGATCAAGTCAAAACATTTACGGATGCAGGTCAGCATCCCCAGCGCCAGCACATCGACCTTCATCATGTTCAGCGCATCGACGTCGTCCTTGTCCCATTCGATGAAGGTGCGATCGTCCATCGCGGCATTGCCGATCGGAACGTAAGTATCGAGCCGGTCCTGCGTCAGCACATAGCCGCCGACATGCTGCGAGAGGTGTCGCGGAAATTCGATCAGCTCGGCGGCGAGTTCGACGGCGAGTTCGACCATCGGGTTTTGCGGATCGAGCCCCGCCTGCTTGACCTGCTTGTCGTCGAGGCCCTTGCCCCAGCTCCCCCACACCGTATCCGCTAGCGCCGCGGTCACATCCTCCGTCAGCCCCAGCGCCTTGCCGACGTCGCGGATCGCGCTGCGCGGCCGGTAGTGAATGACGGTCGCGATGATGGCCGCGCGATGCCGGCCGTATCGCCGGTAGACATATTGCATCACCTCTTCGCGCCGCGAATGCTCGAAATCGACGTCGATGTCGGGCGGCTCCAGCCGCTCCTTGGAAATGAAACGTTCGAATAACAGATCGACCTTGGTCGGGTCGACGGAGGTAATGCCGAGCACGTAGCACACGGCTGAATTCGCCGCCGATCCCCGTCCCTGACAGAGGATGTTCTGGCTGCGTGCATAACGGACGATGTCGTGCACTGTGAGAAAATAATGCGCGTATTTCAGTTCGGCGATGAGGTCGAGTTCTTTCCGCAAAGTGGCACGGAGCGTGTCGTCAATCTTGCCGGAAAAATATTGCTCAACGCCCGCCCAGGTCAGATCTTCCAGATGCTGCTGCGCGGTCTTGCCCGGTGGCACCGGTTCGTCGGGATACTGATATTTGAGCTGATCGAGCGAAAAATGGATGCGGCTAGCAAACCGCATGGTTTCCGTAATCGCTTCCGGCACGTCGCGAAACAGTCGCGCCATTTCATCCGCCGGCTTGAGGTAACGTTCCGCATTGGCTTCAAGGCGCTGGCCGATGGCCTCAATGGTTGTCTTTTCGCGGATGCAGGTGAGGACATCCTGCAGGGGTCGGCGCGACGGTTGGTGATACAGCACTTCATTGGTCGCGAGCAGCGGCGCACCAACCGAGGCGGCGATGCGCTGAAGCCGCGCCAGACGGCGCCGGTCGTCGCCCCGGTGCAACAGGCTCGCCGCCAACCAGACGCCATCCGCGCGGATTTGCTGCAACCGATCCAGAACCTCAAGCGCCTTTGCTTCCTCGAAGCGATGCGGTAGCGCCAGCACGAGAAGCTGCCCTTCGGCGAATTCCAGGAGGTCATCGAGCTTCAGGTGACATTCACCCTTGTCGGTATCGTCACCTCGCTTCCCGCGCGTGAGCAACTGGCATAGCCGGCCATAAGCCGCGCGGTCGCACGGATAGACCAGAATGTCCGGCGTGCCGTCCATGAAAACCAAGCGCGAACCGATCAGAAGCTTCGGCTTGTATTTAACTTCGGGATTTTCGAGCTCCTTATAGGCCCGCACCACGCCGGCCATCGTGTTGTAATCGGCAATACCGATGACGGGCAGACGAAGCTTGCTTGCCTGATGCACGTAATCTTGCGGATGCGAGCCGCCGCGCAGGAATGAAAAATTCGTCGTGATTCCGATTTCCGCGTAAGCTGGCGTCGTCATGCGAACAATCCATGCATGAACCAGTTCGGCTG
>DASQOU010000341.1:0-14726 GCA_035644295.1 Bradyrhizobium sp. | reverse complement strand
CAGCATCTTCAGCACCGGAGCCTGCTCCTGCTCCGCGTTGTAAAATCCCATCGAGTTGCCCTGGCTCTTGTTGGTCGCCGAATAGGACGCCATCACGAACGGGAACAGATCGCTGAGGCAACCGGTCGGATTTTGCTTGGTTGCGTTGTCAATGCTGCAATTCTGCTGTTGCCATGCCTGATAGAAGCGGTGCGTGGTGTCGCCGGTGTAGTCGTCGTCGCTGATGGCAGGACCTTGCAACGGGAAAGGACCGGCCAGAGCACCGGCGCCGGGAACGCGGGTGTCGAGGGAATTGGTCGGAAGATTGCTGGCGCCGGTCGTCAGGATATCCAGATCGGACGGATCGATGTCCTTTTCGACGCTGGCTTCGGCAACGGTCCTGAAAGGCGGCGCCGTGTCCCGCGACGTCGTCGGAGTGCCCGCGGTGTTAGGCTGCGGCATCACGTTGGCCGCGCTGTAGGGAAACTTCGCGACCTTCGGAGCGCCGATGTAATAAGCCGGCTGAGCCCCGACGGAGAATTGCTGCGCCAGCGCGAAGTTCGGACCCGGCGAGCCGTCTTCGTTGACGATGCCCTTGGACAGCAGGTTGGAGATCGTTTGCCCTCTGCCCTTCGGCCGGTACACACCGAAGGTGTGATCGAGACCGCGATTCTCGCCGATCAGGACGATGACATGCTTGATCGGGCTTTCGGTGGTTGCATGGCCGTGGTCATTGTCGTGATTGTCATGACCGTGGTCGCTATTGTTGCCATTGTCCTGACCGCTGTGGTGATGCGGGTCGTGTTTGCGCTTGTCCCAGCTGCTTCGGCCCCATTCAGCACCATAACTGGCGCTAACAATTGCTAGCGTCGACACGACACATAACGCGGTCGTAGCACGCCATCTATTTCTCAAATCGAATGATAGTTTCATCGTCGACTCCAGAGGTTTAAGTTAGCCTTGGCGTGCTTAGTGGCCGAACATGACGCGCGCGTTTCGGAGGTATGAAGGCAGGAAAAAAATTTAGAACGATCCCAAAGAAATTCACCGTCAAGACAATTGCAGCACATCGATGGGTCGTCGCTTGCCGCGATCATCCGATCTGGACCTTCGTGTCGATAAAGAATCAGCGCGCGGTGTGCCTTGTCCGCAGGACTTGCCGCAGAGCCACGTAGTGAGCGTCATGGACCGCGGGATTGAACAGCGACCATGGCTCGGCGCCGGCCAGCAGCGCGGGCACGGCGGCGACCATCAGGTAGCGATAATTCTTGTATTCGGCCGCTGCGTCGGAGAAGCGGCCTTCGGCGGCGGCGATATCGATGCGGCGCAGGGTCAGGACGAGTTCCTTGAGGGCGACACGCGCGAGTCCGCGCTCTTGCTGGCCGCCCGATACGCTGGTGTCCTTTCGATCGGGATAGCGTTCGGTCAGCTCACGCAATTCGTGGCCTATAGTGTCAACCGCAAGCGCGACGATCTCCCGGTCGTTGGCAGGAACAGCCGTTCCGAGCACAAGGCTGAAATCGTTGATCTCCTTGAGCACGGCCCCGGCACCGTCGCGCTCATAGGGCCGCACGCCGTCGCCTACCGCGGTGAGATAGGCGACCAGATCGCGCCGATCCGGCGCCGACAGACCGAGATCGAACACGCGGTCGAAATGGGCCACCACCTGATCGTAGCTGTCATAGCGGCCGTCATGGAAATATGGGGCGTTGAAATCGGCATTGCGCAGCGTCGGTGTCTTGAAAAGACCGCCCGAGCCGACATCGTGCTGCTTGTGATCGACGAACGCGGCCGATGGAACGTGACAGCCAGCGCAGCTCAGATTCGAATCGTGCGGGAACGGTTTCAGGAACAGTGCCTCGCCGCGTCGCTCGGCATCGCTAACCTGCCCCGTCAACCGCCCGCCAGGGCCGAGAACGGGATTGGGCAGAAAATCGATGTCGTGGATATAGGCAACGATGGCGTCGAGGATGACCGGTGACGGTTCGAGACCCGAAAATTCGTTGACGATGACATTGCGGACGAAATCGCGTAGCGACGACATCCGGCCATCATGGCCATATGGGGCTAGATAGCGCGCGCCGCGCAAGCTCGGGATCCTGATCGGATCGAGCACGAAATTGTCGGCTTTCGGGTTGAACAGCGGGCCAGTGGTGTCAAAATTGCCCGGGCGCGTCGACATTTTCGGCATGAAGAACATGGCGTTGCCCGCACCGTTGACATGGCAGGTGCCGCAGCTCACGCCGGCCTGTCGCGCCACGCCGCCGAGAATCACCGGCGAACTGAAAGCCAGATTGCCGAGATTGACCAGATAGGATTTGCCGCCGCCGCCCGATTCGGACCGGAATATCTCGCGCGGCTTATCGAGCGCATCCTCGTTGAGTTCGGTTTTCGGAGGCAGTGCGGTCTGATCGCCGTCGACCGGAAAAGCTCCGGCGTTTCCGTGAACTCCGATCAGTAGACATCCGAGCGCTACCGCGACGACCATCCGTGAGCCTCGAACCGTCATCGCGCCGCTGCCTCCAGCGTCGGCCGTCGCAGCCCGAGCTTGGCCGAAGCGTTTTGCAACGCGACCACGAGTTCCTCGCTCGCGCGGCGCAGTTTCGGAATATCGACGTCCGGCAGATTATGCACCACCAGGAGCGTCCTGAGCTCCGCTAGCTTTCCGTCCACTGCATCTGCGAGCTTGGGGTCGGTCGACTTGAGCACGCCCGCGAAAATGGTGCGATAAGCCAGATCGATACCGTCGACATTGTTGCGCATGTCGTCCAGCGACGTCCCGCTGATGCGGGATTCGCCACCGTCGGACTTGCTCTCACCGACCTCGTAGGCGAGCCGCACCGTGCCATCCAGCAAGCCCTGCGGCGTGAGATCAATGTCGTGAAGCTTGCCGTGGAGGCTGCTCAGATGATCGACCAGGGCATCGGTCTCGCCTTCGACATCGATTTGATTTGCCCCAAACAGCTTCGCCTCGATCGCGTGAAAGCCCGACTGGGCGTTCGGCCAGGCATCGATTTGGGCGTCGAGTTCGGGAACGAAGCCGGCGGTAAAGACTTCAGAACGTTCCCAGCCGGCACGGGCCGCGATCCACGCCTTCCTGGCTCCGGCCAGATCCCCGGCGGCAATTCGGCCGCGTAAATCGCGCGCGCCCGCCAAGGCCTGACCGATGCCCTCAACCACATGGGGCCGGTAGCGCTCTGCGGCTTCGTCGAGCGGCGCAGCGTTCGCCCTTCCCGCCCCTGCCGCCACCATGAGCGACAGCAGACATCTGGCGGCCCACGGACGGCGGCGTGCGCGCGGCCTCTGCCCCGGCAACGCGAGGGCTGCAGAGCTCAGATAAAACTCGTTCATGTTTTGAGATCCCCGCGTCGCGATGCGCACTCCCCGACCCCATGTCGCGAGCAGCGTAATATTGTCTGCGCAGTTTGCTGTTTTGTGACGGGATCGCGTAGTTCCGCGATTTTCCCATATGTTCCAATTTTTTGAGTACGGACCGCCAGAGAGAGCCGCGCTGTGATGCGCGCCTGCTTTCCGGTTTTCCAGCATGACATCGATTGGAGTCGGCGCGACCTCGTCGACCGCTCATACATTCGAAGGAGATGTCGGAAAACCAATGGGAAAGAGACGTCACAGGCTTTTAGTCAGTTTGTGACCCAGCTCTGAAAACACTCGGGCGGCATTTCACCTCGATCGTCACAAAGTCATTTCCGAATATTTTTCAATTTCAACGACGTTCTGTTGCTGATAACGCAAGGGCTCATTCACGGCTTGTCCGCCACGAAGCTGCAAGCAAGTCGGACGCGCTCTTCGACTTCTGAGCTCATCGGATTCAAGGCATGGTCGTCGACATCGGATATTTTGTCCTGCTCTGTTTGCTGAGCGGGGTGCTTGCGTGGATCGATATCGAACACGGCATTATTCCGAATTGGTTGAATCTAACGATTGCTGGTCTGGGACTCTCGAAAGCCCTGATCATTGGCGGTCCATCGGCCAGTTTGGAAGCCGCGTGCGAGGCTGCAGCCATCGGAGCCGTGTTCTGGTTACTGAGAAGACTGTATTTCTCACTTAGGAAGATCCAGGGCCTTGGTTTGGGCGACGTCAAATTCCTGGCGGCCGCCGGAATTTGGGTCGGCGTCGCCGGCCTTCCCGTGCTTCTGATGATTGCCGCGCTGACCGCGCTGGCCTGCGCGGGTGTCATGCAATTGGCCGGACGTCAATTGACAGGTCAGACGTCGATATCATTCGGGCCATTCTTGGCGATCGGCCTGTTGTTCGCGTCGGGTCTGCAACAATACTGGCCATGTTGCTGAGCGACCATAGGACCACAGAACATCAGAGCGGGATGACTTTCCTTCGAAACATCATCCCGCTCTATCTTTTTGTTTGAGCATGATCTTTTCGGAAAACCGGTATCCACCCCGCATCAAGTGCGGGGCAGGCTTTTTCCGGATCATGCTCTAGTGACCAGACCTGTCATCAGGTCGCGGCGGTGTCGTCACCGACAGCAACTTTCCTACGTTAGCCAGCGGCGGAGGGACCTCAATGGCCATCTGTCCAGCGCTGGGCTGCGGCAACGCGAGGGGGACAACCTGTTGATCCCTTTCCAGGACCGCTTCCCGGCCTTGAACCGATCGCAGCTTCCAGCCCTGATAGTCCTCGCCGACCCTGAGCCGGAAGACCGCTTTGGTAGATTGATCCAGAAATATCCCGAATCCCTCGTCGTCGCTTGCGATGGTGCCGACCAAAGAGACCTGCGGAC
The DNA here is from genome assembly GCA_035644295.1 of Bradyrhizobium sp. Lineage (GTDB taxonomy): Bacteria > Pseudomonadota > Alphaproteobacteria > Rhizobiales > Xanthobacteraceae > Bradyrhizobium. The sequence goes on along the minus strand of DASQOU010000341.1, from coordinate 9,988 downwards.
GCTCAGGCTCTCTTGGTTTGGCCACCGCCGTTACTTTCGGGACAGCGGCGGGCGCCACCGCAGGCGGCGGCGGCCGCCGGGATGGTGAAAAGATCGGCCGGTCGCGCGTGTTGGGTAATTGAGCAAGCGGGATGGCCCACAACGGATTGGCGCTCAGCGTCCGCTCCGATGCCGGCGCGACCGGTGCAGGAGGGACGACGACTTGCACCGACGCGGCGGGATTTGTCGGAGGTGCGACCTGCGTGCTATCGGCGTCCAGCGAACCGTTGGAAACAGCTGATATCGATACGGATTCGCCGCCGTGCACCGACAGCACCAGGAGCGTGATCCCGATCGCAAGCTTCCGCATCATTTCACGCCCTGCCATTGACCCGACACCGCCAGCAGAATCCGCAATTTCCCCTCACCGGACGAAGTGGTCGGGGCTTGAACCGCGAGTTGATCGATAAACAAGAACGGCATTCCGGCTTCGAGATCGTAGATCAGCGGCTGTAGTGCCGGCTGATCGATTTCGCAGCTCGCGACCATGCTGACAAATCCCGCCTTGGATTGCGTGCCCTGCAAATCGAGCTGGGACGACAGGACATTGCCGCCAAGTTCCGTCACGGCACCTGCTACGCGCTGAAGCAGGGCCGCTCCCGCAATGGTGACCGTCGCCCCTTCCAGAAACGCCGAGCCCGATGGCATCGGGACGTCGGCGGGTCGCCGGCCGGAAGCGGCGGCCCTGCGGCCTTCGAGTTGCTCGAGCATTGCCGCTGAAGATGCCACCGCGGCCCGCTGACCGAGAATGTCGACAATAGAGGTGACAATCAAGAAAACCAACACGAACACGAGTCCGGCATAAGCTACAGCTGCCACGATGGGCGACGTCGAGAGCGATTTTCTCAAATCAGCCGTGAGGTTCATGTGCCAGATCCGAAAGACGGCGTAATATGGGCCTCGATGTGGAAGCGCTCTCCCGGGTCATTCTGCGCGCGCGTGGTGGGCGCAAAAAACGTGGCCCGGGCAAATTGTGGAGACCTCTCCATCAATCGAATCAAAGACGGCGCATCCTGCGTCATGCCAGCGACCTGAACCTTGTCGCCTTCGATCCGTAACTCGGTCACATAGGTGCTGTCGGGCAGCGCCTGCGAGAGGGCTTCAAGCACCATGACGCTGGATGGCGTCGTCTGCTTGCGTTTCGCCAGCAGGTTCAGGGCCGATCCGGCGCCGGCATTCGGGTCGAGGCGCAGCGACGCGCGGCGTTGCGAAATCCGGCGCTGCAGTTGTTGCTGCTCGGAATCCAGCGTATTCCCGATGTAAGCCGAGACGATCAGGCAGGCGGCGGCCGCGACGCCGGCGGAGAGCAAGACCACGCGCAGAATGCGCGGCACATCTGCCGCCCGCCCGATCGCGCCCCGCAGCGACTTGTCGAAGATTTTGATCTTCGCAGGCGTGCCCCCGGCGGCGGGAAGTGCCGCGAACGCAGCAACCGATGCCGCCCCCAGGCCGGTCGCAAGCTGAACCAGCGGTTGAACTTCTTGTTTCGACATCGCGGCAAGCGTCAGCTCAACGCGCTCGTTCGCAATCGTCGATGGCAGACTCCAGCCGAAAACCACGTCATCAGCCGCCCAGGGCGTCAGGCGGTCAATCTGCGTGCGGATCATGCCATCGAGAAAATCCACCGCCTGCTTCGGAAAGTCGAGCGAACGAAACAGCACCCGGCCGGACGTCAGCAGGATCTCGACACGGCTGCCGCGAAGGACCGTCTCCCAATCCGCAGGCAAGGAAGGGCTGGGCCGGCCATGCGAGAGGCGAAACGAAATGTCTGGCAGCGCGGGGCCGTTTCGCGCCGACGCCAGCCTGGCCGTGAACGTGTTGTCAGCGGCCTCGCTGAGCAGAATCTGCCGCCGGCGCACCAACCGACAGGTCACGGACTCGACGGTCCCGGCAACGGCCGCGATCCATTCATCGAACAGCGCCTTGAGTTCAGAGATCATCGCCATCACCCGTTCGCCGGTTGCCGCGACCGACGGCCCGCCTCCACGTCATCCTGCCACGACAGCACGCGATAAGGATCCTTTTCCCCGCCCAGCGCGATCACGACCTCCGACGACATTCGGCGACCATTGTCGAACTGGATCGTCGTCAGGACGCGAAAGGCTGCGCTTTTGGGAACAGTCGCGCTGGCCTGCGCCGGGCCGAGCGCAGTTGCGATTGCAGGCGAGTCTCTCGACAATGCCGATCGCTGGCTCAGGAAATCTTTCAGAGCGGACGGCGTCATGCCGGGCAATGCGGCGACCACCTCCGGCACCGCGATCAGGACATCGACGTTGGATGATCCGTTAAAAACCGTTACGAACGGCAAAGCGCGATCGACCAGTATCGGAGGCAGGCCAAGCACCAGACTGAGCTCGTTCACATGGGTGAAGAGCGATTGTCGCGGAGAATAGCCGAGGCCGGCGGCACCATAAAGCGCCTCTTCGTCATTGGCGCGGTCGGCCTTGGGACGCGTTCGCCACCCAATGGTCCGGTCGGCATATTCCTTGGCGGCCTGCTGATCTGCGCCGAGAACTGCGAACAGATTGGCCAGCATCTCCTTGGAAGCGAAGTTGATATCGATTCGGGCGGCTTCCGAGGTATAGCTGACGAGGACGTCCGCATTGTCTAACCGGAAGCGAAACGACCCCAGCGCGGGACGCGCCTTGTCGCCCGCCAGCAGCAATTGATAGGTCGTGAGTTCGAGACTGGCCGACACCAGGGCCTCCGCCTTCAGTCCGCTATCATTGACGGCCAACGCCTGCGCCGAGTTGGACAGATAGACCGAAAAGATCGTTGCAAGTGCCGCCAAGGCCGCAAGGATCCAAAGCACAGCGATGATTACGAAGCCGCGCTCCGAGGATGTTGCAGCCGCGCGCCGAAGTTCTCGGGTCACTGCATTCCTCCCTGCCCTGCCGCGACGCTTCCGGCTTGTGAGTTTCCTTGCGAATTGTTCGGAGCAACCGGCTTGCCATCACAGCCGCCGTCCGATTGCGCGCAATCGCCTTGCGCTGGCGACTGGACATGAACCGGCGCCACGGTCGAAATCGAGAGGATTCGTTCGTTCGCCGCGTCACGCACGGTCAGCTTGATGGCCGCCGGCAGTTTGTCGGAATCGCGCCAGCTGCTTTTCCATATCCGGTCCTGGCCAGCATAGGCGAACGACAGCCGAAACGGCGTCCGCAACAGCAAGACCGGTTCGCCGAACTGAATTTGTTCCGATAGCGACGATGCCAGCGGCAACGGCCGGAATGGCGCCCTTGAACGGACCGTCACAAAGCCCTGACGATCGGTGGTTTCGCCGACCCGAACCACGTCGAGCCCTGGCCCGGCGTTCGGACCCAGTGCGGTCCGCACGAACGTTACCGACAACTCGGAGCCTTCGAACAACGGATAGTGCGCATCGCGATTAGCCGGCACATATTCGGCGGCCGCAAGGTCGGCGCCGATCCGCTGCAGCGCGATCCCGATCAATTCGCTGCGCTGGATTCGCTCCAGACCGCGATTCCAGTTCGGAAGCCATTGCGCGGTAATACCGGCTAGTGCCGAGAGTACCAGGCCCATCAACGCCATCGCCACGAGGGTTTCGATCAGCGTAAAGCCGCCCTCGCCGGCCCGTCGCTTTGCAAGCGAAGCGCTCATTGCGGCGGCGGCCTGCGCATCAGGCGAACCGTCCGAAGATCGGTTTCGGCGCCGGAGGGGGATCGGACACGAATTTTGACGAGTGCGGGAATCCAGGCGAAGTCCGCGCCCGGCACGTCCCAACCCTCGCCCAGCGGTCCGACGTCGATCGTCCACTTATAGTCGTCGATCCGCCCCGACAACCCGGCCGGGCCAAGCTCGGCGCGCGGCGGGATGCCGACGGCCATAACAGTGCGCGCCGTCTGCATCAATGTCACGTGCTGCTCCAGCAAGCGCACGCCGCGCACATTTGTCGACATGACTGATCCAATCGCAACGATGGAAACGGCAACCACCGCCAGCGCGATCAGCACTTCGATGATCGTGAAGCCGGCGTCGCGACCGTCAGTTGGTGGCGGAGTTGCGGGAGACAATTTCGATCCTTCCGGTCAGCCAGTTGACGCGAATCTCGTAGCCGGCGTCGAGGCGCGTCAGCGCGATGGTCCCGCCGCACGACATTCCGCTGGCAAAAAAACTGATGGTCGACAAGGCAGCGCGCCGGTTGCAGGTTTGCGGCAACAGCGCCTCGAAGCGGACGTCATCGGGGATACGGATCATGTCCATTGTCGCACCCGACCGGATCGAGCGCGCTCCGGCGTCGACCAGCGTGGCGACTTCTGCCCCGCGCCGGATCGCCGCAGTGCGGTCCGCCTTCAGAAGCGTCGCGGTCTGAAGCGCATAGGCCTGCAGGCGAGAGCGTGACGTGGTGCGCGGAATGAATGGCAGCAGCACGGCCGCCATCAAGGCGATGAGCGCGAGCACACACACCATCTCAAGCAGAGTGAAGCCGCGTTCCTTCCCGTCACTCATTTTTCGCGCTGGCCATGTTTTCGACGGAAATGTCGGCCGCCAGACCGCTGCCGCCTTCCTGGCCATCCGATCCATAGGACAGGATATCGTAAGGGCCACGGTCTCCGGGCGAACGATACACATAGGCGCTGTTCCAGGGATCGTTGGGGACGTTGCCACCCTTGAGATATGGTCCGTTCCAGGCTGCTGTGCCCGGTGTCCGGCGCACCAGCGCCGCCAGGCCTTCCGCCGTTGAGGGAAACCGGCCTGCATCGAGGTAGAACAGATCGAGCGCGCTGCCGAAGCTCTGCAGCTGGATCTTCGCGGCCTTGACTTTCGATTCGCTGAGATAATTGAGAACGCGCGGGCCGATCAGACCCATGATGAGGCCGATGATGGCAATCACCACCAGCATTTCGACCAGCGTGAAACCCTGCTGGCCCGGATCCTGACGGTGCTTATGGTCCGCGCGCCTGGCGGAAAACCCGCCAACACGTTTCGCCGATCTCATGATGAACCAACCCTTGCTCTATCCGACAAGTTGCGTAACCGACAGAAGCGCTGTCATGATCGATACGATCAGTCCGCCGACGACTGTGCTGATGGCGACGATCGCAAGCGGCCCGATGATGCCGACGATACGATCAAGGCTGCGTTGCAATTTCGCTTCGTAGAATTCGGCGACCCGGCCCGCCAGCACCGGCAATTGCCCGGTTTCCTCGCCCAGCCGCAGCATGCGGATCGCCATCGGCGGCATGTTGCTTGACGCGAGCAGAGCATCCGAAAGCTTGCCGCCATGACGGACGCGATCCGCCGCCGTCGTCCAGGTCGCAACGCTTCCGGTGACCGCCATGATGTCGACCAGGATGCGCAAGGTGGCCGTGAGATTGACGCCGCTGCCGAGCAGAACGCCGAGATTGCGGCAAAACAGACTGGTGCGGTAAAATTGAAAGACGCCGGCGATGCCGGGGACGCCAGAAACCGCGGTCATGATCGCGGCGCCTGCGCCCGGCCGGCGAAGCAGCCACCAGACACCGGCCACGAACGAAGCGGAGGCAAGCATCATGACGGCCGCGTTCGCCCGAAGAAAGTCGGACAGTTTGATAAAGACGCTGAGCGCGGAGTCTGATTTTGCGCCGAAGTCCTGCAGCACCGCCGAGAACTGCGGCAGCACGAACAGAATGAAAAACAGCATGACGCAAGCTGCGGCGATCAGGACAAAGGCCGGATACTGCATCGCATCCGTGAGTTTGCGGCGCATCAGCTCGGCCCGCGCCCGCTCCGTTCCCAGCATCTCGAGCACTTGATCGAGCGTGCCCGAGACTTCGCCGACTCGCACCAGCGCGACATACATGGCGGGAAACAAGGCCGGGTGATCCGCGACCGCAGCGGCGAAACTTTCTCCGGTCAGAAGTGCCGCCCGCAGTTTACCGACCACCGGACGAAGCCGGCCGACATCCGCGTCATCAGCGAGCAATTCGAGGGCGTCGTCCAGACGCGCACCCGCCTTCAAAAGCAGCGCCAGGTCCCTGGTGAAGGTCGTCACTTCCGCCGGGCTCGGCCGGCCGAAAAAGCCGAAACTGGCGCCCGATGCGGCAACGGTTGCCTTGTCTTCGATGGTTTCGATCGGCAGCAGCCGAAGATACTCGATACGGTGAGCCACTTCCGCCGCTGTCGGAGCCGATAACGTGCCGTGCACGATCTCTCCGTTCTGCGTCAGGGCCCGGTAGCGAAAATTCGGCACGATTTTCCCTCACCGTGCAATCGTGACGCGGAGTATTTCCGCGGGCGAGGTCAGGCCGGCGCGGCATTTCGCGACGCCATCGTCGAGCATTGTCGTCATTCCGGCGCGGATCGCCGTCTGATCGACTTTCAATCCATCGGTCTTTTCGCCGATCAGTTCGCGAACCTCGTTGGTGAGTTCAAGAATCTCGAATACCCCGAGCCGGCCGCGATAGCCCGTACCACCGCAGCGTTCGCAACCGCAGGGCGCCTGAATCGTCTCGCCGATCCTAAAACCGAGTGCGCCCCATCGGGAGTCTTCGGCGCAATCGGACGTGGTGAGCGTCTTTGACACCTTGCAGCGGTCGCACAGCTGGCGAACCAGCCGCTGCGCGACCACGGCCCGCAAGGTCGAGCGCAGCAGATATCCCTCGACACCGAGATCGAGAAGACGAGGCACCGCGGCGGCCGCCGATTCGGTGTGCAGTGTCGTCAGAACGAGGTGACCGGTCAGCGCGGCATGAACCGCGACGTGTGCGGTTTCGGCGTCGCGCACCTCGCCGACCATGATAACGTCGGGATCCTGACGCACGAACGAACGCAGCGCCGCGGCGAATGTCAGTCCGATCGCCGGCTTGATCTGCGCCTGATTGACGCCGGGTATGTCGTATTCCACGGGATCCTCGACCGTCAGGATTTTTCGACCCGGTTCGTTCAGGATCGACAGGATCGTCGCCAGTGTCGTGGTTTTGCCGCTTCCGGTCGGACCGGTGATGACGATCATGCCATGGGGCAGCTTCAGCAATCGTCTGAGCGTGGCATCGTCGGCTGGCGAAAATCCCAGCTTTTCGACGACGAGCAGCCCGCGATCCTTCGGCAGGATACGTATGACCGCGGTTTCCCCATGCTGCATCGGCATGATCGCGACACGAATGTCGATATCGGTACGCCCGGCCCGCAGCCGCGCGGCGCCATCCTGCGGGAGCCGACGTTCCGCGATGTTCAGGTTGGCGACAATCTTGATGCGCGAAATGACGGCTTGCGGCAACACGCCGGCCGGCGCCGCTACCGGCCGCAGCAGGCCGTCGATGCGCATGCGGACCACCAGCCCGGTGTGGAAGGGCTCGATGTGAATGTCGCTCGCGCGAAGTTCTACGGCCTTCTCCAGCAGATCATTGACGGCGCGAACCACGGGCGCGCCGCTGGCAAGATCCCGCAAACTTTCGATATCGTCTTCGCGCGGCTGGTGCGGATCGCTGTCCCTCAGCTCGACGTCGTCGCCGCCCAGGCGCTGATCTAGGACAATCTTGAGGTCTTCGACCGACGCCACCTTGACCGCGACATCCGCCCTGAGCACGATTTCAGCCGCGCGCCGTGCCGCGGTATCGTTCGGATCGGCGACCGCCAGTACCGCGCCGCCGTCGGCGGATTGATACGGAAACACCATCATTTCCCGCAGAAAGCGCTGCGTGAATGATGCGCACAAGGGTACGGCGGACAACATGTCCTGGAGCGTCACCCGATCGAGATCGAAGAAGCGCGCCGCTTCATCCGCGAACTCGCTGGCCGAAAGGTCCGTGAGCTCCCAAAGCTTGCTTTGCGAACGCTCCGACCCGGCCTGCTCCACGCGCTCGCCGTTGCCGGCGGTCTTCGTCAAGTAATTGTTTTGACGGAGATGTTCCACGAACTGCAAGGATTCGTCGCCGATCATCTGTCTTTTCCAGTCGCGCCGTTTTTCCTCAAGCCGATCAATGGAGCACGGCGCATCGGCCCGCCGTCGACCAGCAGTCGGCTGCAGCGTGGTTATCGATCCGAAACATGACAGCTGTACGAAGCGCGCGGGGTGCCGGCGTCACAAAAATTGGCAGTGGCCTGATGGTTGGCTTGCCGCTTGGAGGCATGCCCGCACAGTGGGAATTATGCCGCACACAGATGGTGATCGCGTGATGATCCGTACCTGCCAACTATAACTGTCATATTCCGCCGCTAACTATGCCGACCAGCTTGGATTATCTCCCCCGATGATCCTGTCGATGATCCTTGTCGATGATCCTTGGGCCCGAACATAAAGCTGGAACGGCGGAATTATGGTACGCGTCGCCAACCCGGGCTGGTCCCTGCCAGTCGGTCGCAGCATTTGTATTGGCTTCATGCTGCTGTCCGTCGTCCTGCTGGCGTCATGCAATTCGGCAACCGTGAATTCCGGCGGCGGCATCGACATCGACGTGATCGACAAGGTCCGTTCGCTCGACACGTTGCCTCGTTATCCACAGCAGGCGAATGCCGCCGAGACCAATGCGGGCCAGCGCAGCCGGCCGGTGATGTTCGAGGGGACCGAGGTGTCTGACGTCTCCGAGCCGCGTCCGCAGCCGGTCGCAACCGGCAACGGCTTTGAACTCAATTTCGAAAACACACCGGTCGCCACGGTCGCCAAAGTGGTGCTGGGCGACATTCTGCAAACCGGTTACACCATCGATCCGCGGGTACAGGGCACCGTCAGTCTCGTATCGGTCAGGCCGGTAGCCAAATCGGATATCGTCTTTGTGCTCGAAAATGCCTTGCGGCTTAGCGGGATCGTGCTTGTTCGCGACACTTCCGGTTACCGTTTGACGCCACTCGGCGAGGCAGTCGGCGCAGGCCGGATCGATGCGGCGGCCTCCAGCCCCGAACCCGGCTACGGCATCTCGGTCGTGCCCTTGCAATACGTGTCGGCGCAAACGCTGTTGAAACTGATGGACAGCTTCGCGACCAAGGCCGGAATGGTTCGCGCCGACACCGCGCGAAACCTGCTTCTCATTCAAGGCAGCGGCGCGGAACGTCGCACCGCGGTGGATACCGCGCTCAGCTTCGATCTCGATTGGATGCGTGGTCAGTCGGTCGGAATTTTTCCCATCGCCAACAGCGCTCCGGAAGCTCTTATCGCGGAAGTGGAAAAGATCGTCGATTCGGGCGAGAACGGTCTCAGCCAGAACCTCATCAAGTTTCAAACGGTTGGTCGCCTCAACGCGATCATGGTGGTGAGCAAGAAGCCAGCACTGCTGCACACTGCCGCGACCTGGATCAAGCGGCTCGATCATGCGGACACCGCCAGAACCAGCGTTCACGTATACCGGGTGAAATATGGCGAGGCCCGCCAGATCGCGCGCGTGCTTACCGAGATGTTCATCGGTGGATCGTCCTCGAGCCTGCTCGACAACGCCGACAGCCAGATCGCGCCGGGGTCGAGCACCTATGCGACATCCAGCTCGGACCGCCTCTCCCTGAACAACAACGCGTCGTCGTCGACGTCATCGAGCGGCTTCGGCTCCCGCATGCCATCCGGAGCCAATGCCGGCGGCACCACCGGCTTCGGGACGCAAACGGCAGCCGCCGCGCCGGGCGCAAACACGTCGGATGCCGGAACGCTGGACAGCAAAGGCGCGGGCTCCGCCGGCCAGCCGATGTTGAAAGGCGTGCGGATCACGGCCGATGCCGTCAACAACACCCTGCTGATCTATGCCGATCAGGAAAATTACCGGATCATCGCATCGACACTGCAGCAAGTGGATCAGCCGCAGCTGCAAGTCGCGATCGACGCGACCATCGCCGAGATCACACTTAATAATGAGCTGAGCTACGGCGTCCAGGCCTACCTGACCAGCCGCAATCTGGGACTAAGGCCCGACCAGGGCTCCCTCCTCAACACCCAGTCGACGTCTGCGCCGGTCGCGGCGGCCGCCGGAACGGTCGCCAACGCCTTCATCAATCGCGCATTCCCCGGATTCAATTTCCTGGTCGG
>DASQOU010000340.1:0-23054 GCA_035644295.1 Bradyrhizobium sp. | reverse complement strand
CTCGACGCCTTCCTTCTTGAGTTGGTCGGCCATCTCGCGCAACGCATGCTGCGCCTGCGCCACCGCCATGCCGTAGCCGGGCACGATGATCACCTTCTGCGCATTCTTCATGATGAAGGCGGCATCATCCGCCGAGCCGAGCTTCACGGGCCGAGCTTCGGCGGCAGCGCCACCCACCGCCGCGGTCTCGCCGCCGAACCCGCCGAGGATGACCGAGATGAAAGAGCGATTCATCGCGTGGCACATGATGTAGGACAGGATCGCACCCGATGAGCCGACCAGCGCGCCGGTGATGATCAGCGCCGAGTTGCCGAGGGTGAAACCGATGCCGGCGGCGGCCCAGCCCGAATAGGAGTTCAACATCGAGATCACGACCGGCATGTCGGCGCCGCCGATCGGGATGATCAGGAGCGCGCCGAGCACCAGCGCGATGATGGTAATCAGCCAGAAGTCGAGCGCGCTGCCGGTCAGCACCAGCCCGACGATAAACACCACGAGCGCCACGCCGAGACCGATATTGATGAAATGCCGTGCCGGCAAAATGATCGGCGCGCCGCTCATGCGGCCCGACAGCTTTGCGAACGCGATCACCGAGCCGGTGAAGGTCAGCGCACCGATGGCGACGCCAAGCGACATTTCGACCAGGCTCTGCGGATGGATGTGACCGGGGGTGCCGATGTCGAACGCCTCGGGCGCGTAGAACGCTCCCGCCGCGACCAGCACGGCGGCCATGCCGACCAGCGAGTGAAATGCCGCGACCAGTTCCGGCATCGACGTCATCGGCACCCGGCGCGCAATCACCGCGCCGATCGAGCCGCCGATCGCGACACCCAGCACGACCAATAACCAGCCGATGCCGTCGGCCGGCGGATGCGCCGCGAGCGTGGTCGCGACGGCGATACCCATGCCGATCATGCCGAAGAAGTTGCCCTGTCGCGATGACGCCGGGCTCGACAAACCGCGCAGCGACAAAATGAACAGGACGCCCGCAACGAGGTATAAAACTGCGGCCAGATTGGCGTTCATCGACGAGCCCCCTCCCTTGTCATCATCCGCGAAAGCGGATGATCCAGTAACCCGAAATCGCCGTGACTTGACGAACCGTCACGGCGTACTGGATGCCCCGCCTTCGCGGGGCATGACGACGGCATTCTGTGAGTCTGCACGCCGTTCACTTGATCTTCTTTTTGTACATCGCGAGCATGCGCTGGGTGACCAGGAAGCCGCCAAAGATATTTACGCAGGCAAAGACCAGCGCGACGAAGCCAAAGCCGCGCGCCCAGACCCCGCCGCTGCCAACCATGGCGACGCCGACCGCGAGCAGCGCGCCGACCACGATCACCGAGGAAATCGCGTTGGTCACTGACATCAGCGGCGTATGCAATGCGGGGGTCACCGACCACACCACGAAATACCCGACGAACACGGCAAGCACGAAGATCGACAGCCGGAACACGAAGGGATCGACGATCTGGGCAATATGATCCATGGCGGCTCTCCTTATGAGGTCCTAAGCGCTCTTCGGCTGGAAGTTCGGATGAATGACGGCGCCGTCCTTGGTCAGGGCGGTGGCCTTGACCAGTTCGTCATCCCACTTCACGGCGAGCGCCTTGGTCGTTTTGTCCACCAGCGTCTCGATGAAGGAATACAAATTGCGCGCATAGAGACTCGAAGCCGAGGCCGCGACGCGGCCGGCGACATTGGTGAAGCCGACGATTTTTATGCCGCCGACATCGGCGACTTCGTCTGTTATCGCGCCCTCGACATTGCCGCCGCGCTCGACCGCGAGATCGACCAGCACCGAGCCCGGCTTCATCGATTTCACCATCTCCGACGTGACGAGGCGCGGCGCGGGGCGGCCCGGGATCAGCGCTGTGGTGATGATGATGTCCTGCTTCTTGATGTGCTCGGCGGTGAGCGCCGCCTGCTTGGCCTGATACTCCTTCGACATTTCCTTGGCGTAGCCGCCGGCCGTTTCGGCCTGCTTGAATTCTTCATCCTCGACCGCGAGGAATTTGGCCCCCAGGCTTTCGACCTGCTCCTTGACCGCAGGCCGCACGTCGGTCGCAGTGACCACGGCGCCAAGCCGCCGCGCGGTCGCGATCGCCTGCAGGCCGGCGACGCCGACACCCATCACGAACACCTTCGCCGCCGGGATCGTGCCTGCGGCCGTCATCATCATCGGAAAGGCGCGGCCGAAGGCCTCGGCCGCCTCGATCACCGCGCGGTAGCCGGCGAGATTGGCCTGGCTCGAGAGCACGTCCATGACCTGGGCGCGGGTGATGCGCGGCATCAATTCCATCGCGAAGGCCGAGATACCTGCATCCGCCATCGCCTTGAGCGCGGCGTCGTTGCCGTAAGGATCCATGATGGCAATGACCAGCGCGCCGCGCTTGTAAAGGCCAAGCTCAGAGGCTTCCGGCCGCTTCACCTTGATGACGATATCAGCATCCTTGACGGCATCGGCGCTGACGGTGGCGCCGGCCGCGGTGAATTCCGAATCCGGCAAGCCCGACTTGATGCCCGCGCCCGGCTCGATCGCGATGTCGACGCCAAGCGCCTTGTATTTTTTCACGGTGTCGGGCGAAGCGGCGACCCGCGGCTCGGACGGGTCGATTTCCTTGGCGACGGCGATCTTCATGGGGCCTCCGGCGGCGCAAGGCATGCGCGCGCGATCAGACTAGCGTTATTCCCGCTGAGATGGGTACCGGTTTTGCGACGGCGCTGATGCAAATTTTTTCGCAGCACCTTCGCCGTTGCGCGCAACGGCGATGGATCAGGTCAGGAAAAACGCCATCAAACCGAGTATGATGGCGACCGTGAGCGTGCCGTACTTCACCAGCATGATGAAGCCCTCATAGGTCTGCTCATGGGCCACGTAGTCGTTGCCGTCAGCGGTCGTATAGGCCACTTCGTTATGTTCTGCCATCGATCTCCCCGGTGAATGGTCGGCTCGGTCGTGGAATTACCGCAATCCCGATAGGAGGGCAACGGCAGTGGCCGCTTTCCGCACCTGCCACAAAGGCAAGTTATTTGCGAGAAGCAGGCGGCCAATTGTCCCTGATCCAGCGGGTGAGGCTTTCCTGGCTGACTTCGCCGGCCGCCAGCGAGAGGATGATAGCGGTGGCGTGAGCGGGATCGGGCTCGAAGGCAACGCCGTTCTTGAGCAGAAAACCCATCATGGCCATGAAGGCAATGCGCTTGTTGCCATCGACGAAGGCATGATTTTTCGCCAGCCCAAATGCATAGGCTGCTGCGAGCTCGGCTAAATCTGACTGTTCACAGCGCCACTTGTTGATGGGGCGCTCAAGCGCGGATCGCAGCATGCCCTCATCGCGCAAGCCGGGTGCCCCACCGAAACGCCGCAACTGGCGGCTATGAATTGCAATGGCCTGCTCATAGGTGATCCAGAGCGGTTCTCTGGGCTCACTCACGGGGGCCGTCCTTATTTTGCAAGCGCCGCAAGCGTGTCCTTGTACTTTTCCATGATCTCGTCCGCGATCTCCATGGTCTTCTCGAAGTCGGGATCGTAGGGCATGGCCTGAAACCCGCCTCCGGCGAGTTCGGTAATATGCAATTCTTGGCCCCGTTTGAGGTCGAGCCGCTGCATCAGCTCACGAGGAAGGAGAAGGCCATCCGAGTTACCGATTTTTTTGATTTCGATTTTCATGGCGGTGGTTTCCCAAGATAAAGAGTGTGTTGTACATATGTATAACACACTCCCGCCAGCCGTTCAACAAATGTTTTACGTCGTGGGATACGCCCGTTTCAGGCCGGATTAACCCCCTTCCAGTTCGCCCCCGGCATTAGAGGGGGGTGCTGGGGTGCCGACGGGAAGCCCAAGGGCCGCATGTACGGCGTCGATCGAGGCCACGCCCGCCGCCGTGAACCTTGCCATTACAGGGTCCGTTCCATCGCCGACCGCCAAATCATGATCGCCCGATAGAAACCCGTGCGTCATATGAAAGCCGAGCGCGCGGTAGACCTCGAACTGTTCCTCGCTGAAGAACTGATCGCCGGTGGTCTCATGCGGAAAGCTGTAATTGCGCCGCGCGTAGTCGCGGATGTAGTCGTTCTCGTCGCCGGACAGCGACGACTTGATGTAGACGAGATAGCCTTTTTCGTCCCCGCCGTAATCGATGACGCCGACGGCGACATGCGGGCCGTCGGAAGCAGTCGGCGCAGGCGATGGCGGCTTGCCGGCGTTACAGTTCATCCATTCCAACGTATGCGTCCGGATCGGTGTCCAAGGCAGATCGATGCGGATGCCGAGATCGATGCGCGCATAGCGCTGCAGCGTCATCAATGCCGAAAAATTCATCCCCGCATCGGCCTCGGCATCGACCACGATGATGACTTTGCAGCGGCGCCGCAGCAGCTCGTAAACACCGAGATTTTCGATGTGACCGCCGTCGGTCAGGTATACAGCGTCGGCGTTTTCATAGAGGCGTCCGGTAACTTCCGACCAAAGATAAAGCGCCGTCGAGTGATGTTTGGGTTGGTTTTGCGGCGAGGCCGGCACGTAGCGCGGATTTGTGAGCCAGTAGCCAAGCCGAACATTGAGTAGCGCCAGTGTCGGTGTCAGTGGCTTGATCGAACTCGAACCCATATTGGAGGAAGCCGCCGCGCCCGAGACGGCTATCGCGGTGGCAAGGTCGAGAGCGGGCACAACCCCCTCGAACTCCAGCGTGTTGGCGTAATTTGTGGCTTCGCTACCGACATGCAGCGGCGAGAACAAAAAGAAATCCGCATTCCTGCCGCGCCTGTTGGCGTAGTCAGAACCTTGAATATTGAGGGCGGTGTTGATGAGGTGATACGGCGCATCCAGCTTTCTTCCGGTGTCACTTTTGGCTGGTCGCCCCGCCGTCGCGGTGTGTTCGCCAGTCGCGGGCCCGGAATCTTCGTTGGGAGCGGGCGGAAACAAATCACTCAATTTCATGCGGTCAAGCGGGAGGAAGTCACGCCCTTGGTCAAGGCTCGCCTCGACACGCGCTGGCTGGCCATCGGCAAAATGTTTTGGATCGAACAGAAAGGCCTTGCTTAGCCGATCGCGATAGAGGCGATGGAGCGAATTTGCATTCGGCGTCAGAAGAAATGACAGGAAAAACAGAAGCAGCGCCACCGAGGCATACAGAGCCGCCATCGACATGCCGAATATGTAACCGAGATCGGCCTGCGACCACCTCGTCGGATCGCCAAAGATTTTTCCCAACGAAACCAGCCAACCCGGCGTATGCGACGTTAGCGTAACCGCATCGGTCTTGGGCGCCGTCGGCGCTGTGCCGGGCGCAATCTCCGCCAAAAATGTGCTGGTCTTGGAATCGAACTGTATCTTGCCCGCCAGTGTTTTCGGCGCCGCCATCGCAGTTGGCGGACTTTCGAGGCTGCAATTGCTCTGCTGCGGCGGGCACTTTCCGGCTCGGACGATCGCATCGTTGCCGATGCCCCAATAGCACAAATAGAGATAGCCCACCCATATGATCAGCGGCAGCGCCGCGCCGGCAATCCAGATCGCTGCTTTGGCTCCAAAGGCGAGGACCATTGAGCCAAATTCCGACGAAACGCTGTTGCCTTTCAGTAGCTCAGCGAATTGCTGCCTGAAGACCGTCACCACGCCGGCAATCGGCGCGGTAATCGCAGCGAGCGACTTCACCCAACTGATGGCGACGCCGCCAACGACGCTGCCGGTCACGCCGCTGTCCGCGGTATCAAACATTTCGGCGATCATAAAAGGTTGAAATTCGAAAAATCCGATCAGGGCGAGCAGCACCAGAAACGTTGCGCCGATAGTCGGCCAGTGACCGCGAAATTCCTGTAAATTGTCGGGGGCTGCAAAAGATTGCTTTAGCGCCCAGACAAAAAACAGCACCAGTCCGAGCAACGCGGCCGCCAGCGTCAATGCGAAATGCCTCACGGGAAGATAGTGCGCAAAATCGCAGATGGCGCCGATGACCACCGTAAATCCGGCAAGATAGACAAGAAATATGCTTGGGCCTCTTCCGGCCGCCGATCGGGAAACCAGGTACGCGATCCCGCTGGCGACGAGCGGCAGCAGCGCGACCAATGCCGCAACGGCGGTGAACCCATAATGATCAATCAGCCAAAAATGATGAAGATCACACTGCTTCGGAATCTCCACGCCAACATCAACGCCGAACAGGTTTGCGACAGCGAGACACGACCGCAACGGGGTTGACCAGACCGTAACCGCCGCAAGAACCAGCACCACCGGCAGCGTCAGGCTAAGATTTGCGACGAGGCCGCGGACCACAATTGCGATACCCGTCAGCAGGTCGCGCGCGCCGGCGGGAATGAGATAGTTCGAATAATTCCTGATGTGCCCGACGGCCGGTGTATCGCTGATTTCGCTGGCTCGCTCCCCGACCGACCCGGCAACCGGTGTTTGGCCGAAAACGAACTCTTTCGCGCAAGTCATGGTCGCGGTGAGCGAGCAGCCGATATAGCCGCCGCCCGATACTGTCGACAGATAATCGATACGCTTGATCAGATCGTGATGGTTGAGGGCCTGCAGCACGCCAAGACAGATGGCGGACGAGCGGATTCCTCCGCCGGATAGCGCCAGCCCCACGACATCGATCATTTTGCCCGGCCCGGGGTCCTCGACCGGCCGCGAGGTGTCGCGGCGCGTGTTTATTGCCGCGATCTCGCTCGCGACAACATAATGGTGGTTTTCGCTCCAGGGTTTGTCGCTGTCGGCGGCCCTCGTCTTTCGCACTTCGTCGGCCATGTCTGCCTCCCGATGCTGGCAGGCATGCTAGCCAACCTGCAGTTGAGTGCAAGGGCCGGAGCTAATAGCCCATCGCCTCCAGCTCGTCGATCATGCCCGCGATCACCGAAAGCCCGCCGTCCCAGAACAACGGATCCTTGGCATCGAGCCCGAACGGCTTGAGCAGTTCGGAGTAATGCTTGGTGCCGCCGGCGGAAAGCATCGCCAGATAGCGTTCGGCAAAACCTTCTTGAGCATTCTCGTAGACCGCATAGAGCGAGTTCACCAGGCAATCGCCGAAGGCATAGGCGTAAACGTAGAACGGCGAATGGATGAAGTGCGGAATGTACATCCAGAAATTCTCATACCCGGGGCGGATGTCGATCGCCGGTCCCAGGCTCTCACCCTGCACGCTGAGCCAGATCTCGCCGATGCGCTCGGCGGTCAACTCGCCGTTCTTCCGCTCGGTGTGGACGGCGCGCTCGAAAGTATAGAACGCAATCTGCCGAACCACCGTGTTGATCATGTCCTCAACCTTGCCCGCGAGCAGCGCTTGGCGCTGCTTTGCGCTCCTGGTTTGCGCCAACAGCCGCTTGAAGGTCAGCATCTCGCCGAACACGCTGGCGGTCTCCGCAAGCGTCAGCGGCGTCGGCGCCATCAGCGCGCCGTTCTTGGCGGCCAGCACCTGATGCACACCGTGGCCGAGTTCGTGGGCGAGTGTCATCACGTCGCGCGGCTTGCCCTGATAATTCATCAGCACGTAAGGATGCGCCGAGGGCGTTGTCGGGTGCGAGAAGGCACCCGGCGCCTTGCCCGGCCGCGCCGGCGCGTCGATCCAGCGATCGGTAAAGAACCGCTCGGCAATATTGGCCATTTCCGGCGAAAATCCGCGATAGGCCGTCAGCACCATGTTCTTCGCCTCGGGCCAGGCAACGGTGCCGGTGGCGGCAAACGGCAGCGGCGCGTTGCGATCCCAATGCGGAAGCTTCTTCTTTTTGAACCAACCAGCCTTCAGCCGATAATAGCGATGCGACAGTTTCGGATAGGCCGCGCGAACCGAGTCGACTAATGCATCGACGACTTCGCGCTCGACGCGATTGTTCAGATGGCGCGAATCCGCCACATCCTCGAAACCGCGCCAGCGATCGGAAATCTCCTTGTCCTTGGCAAGCGTGTTGGTGATCAGCGCAAAGGTTCGCTCGTTGGCCTTGAACGTCTTGGCCAGCGCCTGCGCCGCGGCTTTTCGCTTTTGACCGGCCCGATCCTGCAACAGAGACAGGGTCGGCTCGATGGCGAGCTGATTAGCCCCGACCTTGAAGCGCAGGCCGGAGATGGTCTGGTCGAACAGCCGGTTCCAGGCGGTGTAACCGCTCTGGGATTTCTCATGAAACAGCTGTTCGACGCGATCCTCGAGCTGATACGGCTTGTCCTTGCGCAGATCCTCGATCCACGGACGATAATGCGCGAGTTCAGGCGTCTGCATGGCGCGATCGATGATCGCATCGTCGATACGATTGAGTTCGAGCGCGAAGAACAACAGATGCACCGATGCATTCGTCAGGTGCTCGGAGACGTCGCCGTAAAATTTGGAGATCACCGGATCGACACTGTCGCCGGCATGGACGAGCCCGGCATATGAACCAAGACGCCCGGCGAGATCGTCGATCGCCTCATAGCGCCTGACCGCCTCGGCGAGCCATTTGCCCCCACTCGCAGCCGCGGTCCGCTCCGCGAGCTTGCCCTTGTAGTCCGTCTCAAACGCGACGCATTCGGCATCCATCCTTTGCAGGTCGGCCGCGACTTCCGGCGCATCGATCCCGGAATAGAGGTCGGAAAGGTTCCATTCCGGCAGCTTCCCCGCCTTTGGAGCGGCGGCGGATTTCTTTGGGTTGGATTTACGTTGGGCGGCCGATTTACCGTGAGCGGACGAGGAGCGCGAGGTCATCTTGTTCGAAACCTGTGTTCAGAACGGCTGGGGCTGCGAAGTGAAGGCGGGACGTCAAGGTTTAAGCGGGCGTTAATCGGCATCGGCCAGAGTGCCCCGATTCGAGACAGATAGTTGTAACGCGTGAGGAATACCATGGCTGCCAGCATTTTGATCGCCGACGACGATGCAGTGCAACGTCGCCTGGTCGAGAATATGGTGCAGAAATGCGGCTATGAGACCATCGTCGTCGACTCCGGCGACGCGGCAATCGCACTTCTGACCGCGCCCGATGCGCCCGTGATCGATGCCCTGGTGCTCGACCTTGTGATGCCCGGCCTCGACGGCATGGGCGTGCTGGCCAAGATCCGCGAGGCCGGTCTCTCCATCCCCGTAGTGGTGCAGACCGCCCATGGCGGCATCGACAATGTGGTCTCGGCGATGCGCGCCGGCGCCCAGGATTTTGTCGTCAAGCCGGTCGGCATCGAGCGGCTCCAGGTGAGCTTGCGCAATGCGCTCGATACCAGCGCGCTGAAGGGCGAACTGCAGCGCATTAAACACAGCCGCGAAGGCAGACTGACCTTCGCCGATATCATCACCCGCAGCGAAGCCATGACCGGCGTGATGCGCAGCGCACAGAAGGCCGCCGCCTCCACCATCCCGGTGCTGATCGAGGGCGAGTCCGGCGTCGGCAAGGAATTGTTCGCGCGCGCCATCCATGGCAGCGGCGAGCGCAAATCAAAGCCGTTCGTTGCCGTCAATTGCGGCGCGATCCCCGATAATCTGGTGGAGTCGATCCTGTTCGGCCATGAGAAGGGCGCCTTTACCGGCGCCACCGAACGCCACACCGGTAAATTCGTCGAAGCCTCCGGCGGCACGCTGTTCCTCGACGAGGTCTCGGAATTGCCGCTCGCAGCGCAAGTGAAACTGCTGCGCGCACTGCAAGAAGGCGCGGTCGAAGCGGTCGGCGGGCGCAAACCCGTGAAAGTCGACGTCCGGATCATTTCCGCGACCAACCGCAAATTGCTCGACCGCGTCAAAAGCGGACATTTCCGCGAAGACCTGTTCTATCGCCTGCACGTGTTGCCGCTGACAATTCCGCCGTTGCGGACGCGCCGCGAGGACATCCCGCATCTGTTGCGGCACTTCCTGGTGCGTTTCTGCGCCGAGGAAAACCGCCACATCACCGGCATCAATGGCGAGGCGATGGCGCATCTGTCCAATTTGGAATGGCCGGGCAATATCCGACAATTGGAGAATGCGATTTATCGCGCGGTGGTGATGAGCGAAGGCGATCAGCTTGGGCTGTCAGATTTCCCGCAAGCGGCAGCTCTGCCATCGCCGCCAATTTCGGAAGCCCATGGCGAACCGCTGATCGTCGCACCGGCTTTTCACTCGACGGTGCCGGCCATGGTTTCCGGTAACGAAATACCTATCGCGCCGCTGCCCTCGGCCGGTTTGCTGGCGATGCTGACGAACGCTGGAGAAATGCGGCCGCTCGAAGAGTTGGAGAGTGAGATCATCCGCTTTGCGATCGCGCATTATCGGGGCCAGATGTCGGAGGTCGCGCGCCGGTTGAAGATTGGTCGCTCGACACTCTATCGCAAGCTCGAGGAGGCCGCAGCCGATCCCGCAACCGACGGAACGAATGAGGCAAGCTAAGGCTTAACCGGGCGCGGCAGCGGGGAGGTGCGTTGCAGAGACGGCTGAAAAACAACCGTTTCGGAACATTTGAACCGTTGCCGGGAGGTGACAGACAAAGGCGGGCGCGCGTGGCAAAAGCAGATCACTCGATGCGAGAGGACGCTTTGAAGTCAGTTTGTCGTGAGTTGTCCCCGTGGCGCTGGCTGCATGAGGGGCGCGCGTGTATCGTCTGCGTGTGTGAATCAATGCGGCAGGCGTGCCAAACTTGGAGATTGGAGCGCATTTTACCTGAATGCGCCTCAGACCCGATCAGGCCGGCGCTTTCGCGAAAACAACGGACCAACCAAAGCTGCTCCATGCCGGGGCAGTTCACCCAAGGGGTGTGATGATGCGTGACTGTTGGAAGAGCCGTGCTGGATATGACCGCGTGTTGATGGCTGTCGCGGCGACGTTCCTCACGGTGTCGGCGACCTCGGCATTGGCGCAGGGCGATCAGGTACGCAACAGCGCCGCGGAGCTTGCGATCGATGCAGCGATCCCGCGCCCCGAGCCCGCCAATGTCCCGCCCCCTACCCCCAACGACTTCAAGCTGGACACGCCATCGGCGCCCGACGCGGCGAAGGTGACGGAGAAGGCCACGGAGACGAAGCCGGCGGATGTCGCCACTGTTCCGATCTCCGAGCCCATCAAAACCGAAACCAGCAAGGCAGACCCAGGCAAGATTGACGCCCCGAAAGACGAAGCCACCAAGAACGACAGCGCGACCGTGGCGCCCGCGCAGTCACCGGCCACGCCGCCCGCTGCAGCTACGGCCGTTTCGACGCCTGAGCCCGTCCGGGAGCCGGTCAAGGCGGCGAGCAATGTCGCACCGGCGGATCAGCCGGTCGCCGACAAGTTGCGCGACATGATGGGTGCAAAATCGCTGCGCTATTTCGACCGCAAGGCGGAACGGGTCGCGGTGGAGAAATTCTATACGGCGCGTGAATATGCCCCTGTGTGGACGAAAGGCGGCGTCGTCACCGAGAGCGGCAAGGGCGTCGTCGCGCGGCTGAAGGACGCGGCCTCCGAGGGCTTAAACCCGTCGGATTATCCGGTGCCGGATTTCGCGCTCGCGACCACGCCGGACGCGCTGGCCGAAGCCGAATTGAAGCTCACCTCGAGCATGCTCGATTATGCACGCCATGCCCAAAGCGGCCGGATGCACTGGTCGCAGGTCTCCGCCGACATTCAATATCCGGAGCATCCGACCGACCCGGCGGAAGTGCTGACCAATGTCACGTCCGCCAAGGATGCCTCGGCGGCGCTGGACGGCTACAATCCGCCACAAAAGCTCTATCGCGAATTGAGGGCGAAGCTTGCCGCATTGCGCGGCCAGGGTGACGGACCGGTCATCCAGATCGCTGATGGGCCTGTGCTTAAATTCACGCCGGCGCGCGGCAAGCAGCAGCCTGCGATCGAGATGGAAGATGGGCGCGTTCCGCAGCTGCGCGCCAAGCTCGGCATCACCGAAAACGCCGACGACACCCATTACGATGCCAAGGTCACCGAGGCCGTGCGCAAGTTCCAGGCCGGCGCCGACCTCAAGCCGACCGGCGTTCTCGATGAGCGGACCATCAAGGCCATCAACAGCCCGAAGCGCGACCGCCAGATCGATACCGTGATCGTCAACATGGAGCGTTGGCGCTGGCTGCCGCGCAATTTGGGCGCGCCCTCGATCGGCGATGCCTATGTCATTCTCAACATCCCCGACTATACGCTCAAGGTGATGCAGAATGGCGCGCAGGTATGGAGCACGAAGGTCGTGACCGGCCAGCCCGGCGTTCATGCGACGCCGCTTTTGACGGAAACGATGAAATTCATCACGGTCAATCCGACCTGGAACGTGCCGCCGTCGATCATCTACAACGAATACCTGCCGGCGCTGCAGCAGGATCCGACCGTGCTTCAGCGCATGGGGTTGAAGCTTGAGCAAGGCCGCGACGGCAGCATTCATATTTCTCAGCCGCCCGGCGAAAGAAACGCGCTCGGCCGCATCCGTTTCAATTTCCCGAACAAATTCCTGGTGTATCAGCACGATACGCCGGACAAGAATTTGTTCGCCCGGGATGAGCGTCCCTTCAGCCACGGATGCATGCGGGTGCAGAATCCGGATCAATATGCCGCGGTCCTGCTCAACATCACCGACCCGAACGGGCATTACACGCCGGAAAAGGTCCGCAGCATGTATGGGCAAAGCGAGATTGATCTCAAATTCCCGACGCCGATACCGGTCAACCTCACCTACCAGACGGCGTTTGTGGATGACGCGGGCACGCTGCAGCTCCGCAAGGATGTCTATGGCCGCGACGCCACCATGCTGTCGCTGCTGCGCTCCGGCAGAAACAGGGACCTGGAGAATGTGATCGCGCATTCCCAGCCGAACTACGTCCGTCCCGCCGGTAGTCTTCCGGATGGCGTTAGGTTTGCCAGCGACAACTCGTGGTCTTCCTCCGGACCCTCGTTCTTCGAACGGCTGTTTGGCGGGCCGACGCCGCCTCCGGGGGTCCCGGGCCGGCGAGGACAGCAGCGCCGCCTGTTTGACCGCTAGCCGGCCGAAGCCGCCAACCGGTCGGATTGTTAAGCAGAATCAAAGGCCTCGTCCGTTCAGGCGAGGCCTTTGCGTTAACCATTCTCCACCGCGATTTAACCAAAAGGCTATTTTTCGCCACACTCGGCGGGTTAGCTCCAAATTTGGGGGAAGGCGTTAACTGGGTTAATCCTTCCGCGTTAAGACTGCATTTACCATCTTTCGCCACACGGGGTAGCGAGAGAATTTTTGCGTTCGGTCGTCTTGGGTGGGCTCATACGTGCTGGCTGGTTTCGCACGCCAATTCAATTTGTCGTATTTGCCAAGCGCCGGATATCAATTCGGATTGACATCGCTGTTGCTCCTGGCGGGGGCTGGTTCGGTCCACGACGCCACCGCGCTGAACGAAACCCGCACGCTTTCATTCCACCACACCCATTCCGACGAAGATCTCACCGTCACCTTCAAGCGTGACGGCCGCTACGACGAAGAAGCGCTGAAGCAGCTCAACCATTTTCTTCGCGACTGGCGCAGCCAGGAACAGACCACGATGGATCGTCACCTGTTTGACATCCTCTGGGAGGTCTACCGCGACGTCGATGCAAAGAAGCCGATCCAGATCATCTCTTCCTACCGTTCCCCCGCCACCAACGCCATGCTTCGCCGCCGTTCGTCAGGGGTGGCGCGCTTCAGCCAGCATATGCTCGGCCACGCGATGGACTTCTTCATTCCGGACGTTCCACTCGAGCAGGTCCGCTACGCCGGCCTTCGGCTGCAGCGCGGCGGCGTCGGTTTCTACCCGACATCGGGATCGCCTTTCGTCCATCTCGATACCGGGAGTATCCGTCACTGGCCGCGCATGACCCACGATCAGCTGGCCCGCGTCTTCCCGGACGGACGCACGGTGCACGTTCCCGCCGATGGCAACCCGCTAAAGGGATATGAACTGGCCCGCGCCGACATCGAAAAACGCGGCAGCGGTGATGGTGCGTCGACGATGAGCATGCCGAGCCTGTTCGCCCGCTTGTTCGGCAGCAAATCGGACGACGAAGAGGATGAGGGCTCAACCGCGCCCATCGCCAGGGAAAAGGCGGCCCCGGCCGTCGCGGTCGCCAAGACCAGCGAGCCCGTGCCGATGCCGCGCTCAAAGCCTGTGGCCTCGACCCTGCAGCTGGCCTCGGCCGACGCGCAGATCGTCCAGAGCGCAAAATCGAAACCGACAGCTGCCGCCGAGAAGGCCGAGGCAAGACCGCTGACACCGGCTGACATCATCAACGCCCGCGGCTTCTGGGGCGATACGCCCGCGGCGTCGAAACCAGCCTCGCCGGCACAGGTCGCCGACAGCAACGCCCGCCAGGCGGTCGCCTCGACCGATCCGCAATCGACCGCCAGTGTCCCTGCCGCTTACCAGGCGATGGCCTACGCCCCTTTCTCCACCTCGCCGGTTGATCGTCCCGATGTCGTCGCAGCCAGCGCTCCCATTCCACGCAGCGCGCGGCCGGCAGCGGCACCTCGCAATCCCATGGCCGTCACCGATGTCACCACGGTGGTTGCCAAGGGCGCGCAGGGCCACGGCGGCGTGGTGGCGACTGCGACGCGGATTGCCGCCTCCAGGGCCAATGATGTCTGGATGCGCGCCATGATGCTGGCGCCGAGCGCCAGCACGTCGATGTCCGCAACCGTGCTCGGCGATGCCAATATGAGCCTCCTGAGCGCGCATTTCGTCAAGCCGCGGGCCGTCGTCGCGATGGGCTTCTCGGACGATCCGCTGATGGGCTTAAGCTGCGATCGATTCAGCGGAGCGGCCATCGCGCCGCTGGCGACGCAAACCTTCATGTTGCGGACGGCATCGCTGCGCTAGGCGGCTTCGTCATTGCCGGGCTGGACCCGGCAATCCATCCACCTCGAATGAATTTTTGCGAAGAATGATGGATACGCGGGTCAAGCCCGCGTATGACATCATTGCCTTAAAGCATCCCGAGCGCCTGCATATAGGTTTCGAGAATCGTCTCCTCCTCTGCCCGTTCGTTGGCGTCCTGCTTGCGCAGGCGAACGATGGTGCGCAGTGCTTTGACGTCGAAGCCGTTACCCTTGGCTTCGGCATAGACGTCGCGGATATCATCGGAGATCGTCTTCTTTTCCTCTTCCAGACGTTCGATGCGCTCGATGATGGCCTTGAGCTGGTCTTTGGCGAATTTCGTGGCGGGCGCTTCCTTGACGGCGGCAGCAGAGGTGGCCATCGGGTACTCCTGAATGAACTTGAGGTCGGGGTGGAGGAAGCGCCGCACGCTTCATCACGCACGCATCCTTGAAATGACCCTCAAGAGTGGCGCGCATTCCGTCAAGGCGACATCGCTGCTCATCCACAGCGCGCCCACAGGAGAAGAGGTATCCTTCTCCCCAACGTCATTGCGAGGAGCGGTAGCGACGAAGCAATCACCTTGGGGCTACATGGATTGCTTCGCATTCGCTCGCAATGACGCCATCAATGCCCCGGATGGGTCTTTTTCATCGCCGCGAGCTGTTCGGGGCTGGCCGTTCCCTGATGGGTCGCCTTCCAGGTCTCGTAGGGCATGCCGTAGACGGCCTCGCGGCTCTCGTCCTTGCTCAGCGGAGCACCCTTGGCATCTGCTGCGTCCTTGAGCCAGTTCGACAGGCAGTTGCGGCAAAAGCCCGCCAGATTCATCAGATCGATGTTCTGAACATCGGTGCGGGAGCGCAGATGTTCGACAAGGCGCCGAAACACCGCGGCTTCAAGTTCCGTTCTGGTTTTGTCGTCAATCTTCATGACCAGGTCCCGCTATTTTGCGCACAATACCGCTATTAAGTGGGGAACAGTCACAGATTTTCCATATCGCAAGGCAAACTTAAACCTCAGGCGTCAGAGTTCGGGCGACCCCCATGGCCTGAAGGCGCCGCCTTGGCCGTTGACAGCCACGGTGCGCTCGCGCGAAATCGTCAATAATTTGATATAGCTTCACTGAATGACCTCAGAAGATTCTCATCGTCCTGCCCGATTCTCAAACTCCGTGGCCGCTTGGTTGATGCCGGCGCTGGCGCTTGCGGTGACAAGCCTGTGGAACGGTTCGGCGGCCGCCGACTTTCGTCTTTGCAACAACACATCGAGCCGGGTCGGGATTGCGCTCGGCTACAAGGACGCCGAGGGCTGGACCACTGAAGGCTGGTGGAACGTATCCTCGCGGGCTTGCGAAACCTTGCTGCGCGGCACGCTGGTCGCGCGGTTCTATTACATCTATGCCCTCGATTACGACCGTGGCGGCGAATGGTCGGGACAGGCCTTCATGTGCTCGCGCGACAAGGAATTCACGATTCGAGGGGCCGATAATTGCCTGGCGCGCGGGTTTGACCGAACCGGCTTCTTTGAGGTCGATACCGGCGAACAGCGCGCCTGGACCGTTCAGCTCACCGAGGCCAACGAACAGCCTGGGCAAAGGGTGCCGGGTATCCCGGGCACGATCGGACCGGGCGGAGCCGGAAACATTCCGGGCATGTCCAATTCGCCAGGTGGATTGCCTCCGGGCGCGCCTGGTCTGCCGCCGGCGCCCGGAAGCAAGCCATGAGGCGTCTGCGCCGTATCAAGATCCTGGCCACGCTCGGTCCGGCCTCGTCCGACAGCGCCATGATCCGTCGCCTGTTCGAGGCTGGCGCCGACGTGTTCCGCATCAACATGAGTCACACCTCGCACGACAACATGCGGGAGCTGGTCAAGACCATTCGCAATGTCGAATCGAGTTACGGCCGGCCGATCGGCATTCTGGTCGACCTGCAAGGACCAAAGCTCCGGCTGGGGTCGTTCACCGAAGGCGCAGTCCAGCTTCATAACGGCCAGGGCTTCGTGCTCGATTCCGACAAGGCGCCCGGCGACAACACCCGCGTGCAACTTCCACATCCGGAAATTCTCGCAGCCCTCAAACCGGGCCACGCGCTCTTGCTCGACGACGGCAAGGTACGCTTGATCGCCGAGGAAACTTCTCCCGAACGCGCCGTCACCCGGGTCGTGATCGGCGGCCGGATGTCAGACCGCAAGGGCGTCAGCCTGCCCGATACCGACCTGCCGGTCTCCGCGATGACGCCAAAGGACCGCACCGACCTTGAAGCTGCGCTCGTGACCGGGGTCGACTGGATCGCGCTTTCGTTCGTGCAGCGCGCCGAGGACGTGGTCGAGGCCAAGAAATTGATCCGCGGCCGCGCCGCGGTGATGGCCAAGATCGAAAAGCCGCAGGCGATCGACCGCCTTCCCGAAATCATCGAGGCCTCCGACGCGCTGATGGTCGCCCGCGGCGATCTCGGCGTCGAGCTGCCGCTGGAGCGGGTGCCGAGCCTGCAGAAGCAAATGACGCGGCTGGCTCGGCGCGCCGGCAAGCCGGTGGTGGTCGCAACCCAGATGCTGGAATCGATGATCCAGTCGCCGGTGCCGACGCGCGCCGAAGTTTCCGACGTCGCGACCGCGGTCTATGAGGGCGCCGACGCCATCATGCTCTCGGCGGAATCGGCGGCCGGCAAATTTCCAGTCGAGGCGGTCTCGACCATGAACCGGATCGGCGAGGAGGTCGAGCGCGACCCGACCTATCGCGGCGTACTCAATGCGCAACGCGCCGAACCGGAGGCGACCGTTGGTGACGCGATTGCGGACGCCGCGCGGCAAATCGCCGAGACGCTCGATCTAAGCGCGATCATCTGCTGGACCAGTTCGGGATCGACCGCGTTGCGGGTCGCACGCGAACGCCCCAAACCGCCGGTGGTGGCGATCACGCCAAACCTCGCCACCGGGCGCAAGCTGTCGGCGGTGTGGGGCGTGCATTGCGTGGTGGCGGAAGACGCGAAAGATCTCGACGACATGGTCAGCCGCGCCGGCAGCATTGCCTTCCGCGACGGTTTTGCCAAAGCCGGTCAGCGCATCATCATCGTTGCCGGCGTGCCGCTCCGCGCGCCCGGCACCACCAACATGCTGCGCATCGCCTCCGTCGGCCCGGACGGCGACGCAGATATGTGAGCTCTTAGCGCAACCCATCCAACGTCGTTCCGGGGGTGGTCCCAAGGGGTCCGCGCGAAGCGCGGCCCGATGACAGGCTCGGGACCAGACCTCAGATGCGCAATTGCGCATCGGGGAATCTCGAGATTCTCCGATGTGCAATTGCACATCGTAGTTCGCGTCTTCGACGCGCCCCGGAATGACGACGACTACATCAGCTTCGCATCCAGCGTGATCTTGGTATTGAAGAGCTTCGATACCGGACATCCGGCTTTGGCCATGCCGGCGAGCTCCTGAAATTTCGCGTTGTCCGCGCCGGGGACCTTTGCGTTCAGGGAAAGGTGCACGGAGGTGATGGCAAACCCATCGCCGACTTTTTCGAGCGTGACGTCGGCCTTGGTCTCCATCTGCTCAGCCGTGAGCTTGGCCTCGCCCAATATCAGCGACAGCGCCATGGTGAAGCAGGCGGCATGCGCCGCGCCGATCAACTCCTCCGGGTTCGAGCCCGGCTTACCCTCGAAGCGGCTGGCGAAGCCATATGGATAGTCCTTGAGCGCGCCGCTCTTGGTCGAAATCGCGCCCTTGCCGTCCCTGATGCCACCCTGCCATTTGGCCGATCCGGATGTCGTGGTCATGCGAGGCTCCCTCAGGTTGGAGTGAACAATTGAGGCTTTCTATCCGAGCAATGCGGCGGAATATGTCAATTGATGACGGCGACCTGAGGCCAGGGGCGTGCGCAGCCTTAAGGGCTTACGCCCCGACCAGCGTCTTCGCCGGCAGTACCGCCTGCACCACGAGACCGCGGGCGCGGGCGTCCATCACGCCGACGGCGCGCAACGCCAGCAGCGTCACGGTTTGAACGGCATCGCGCAACCGGCCCGGATCGTCCGTGTTGTCCGGCGCCAACGGTCCAACCAGCGATTCATGCAGCGCGCCCAACAGCGCGGTCGCGGCCAATGCAGTGTCCTGTGCGGGCAGATGCCCGGCGCGGACCGCGGCGTCGATCCGGCCTGAAATCTCGCCGGCGATCTCGCGGCGGCTCGCCAGCCGCGACGCCGTGACGTCGACATCGACCGGTTCGGCCAGGATGCCCCAGGCGAGCTTGCGCTGGGAAATGACATGCACCGCGACCGTGGTGACGGCGGCCGCCAGCGCCGACGACGGCCCTGGGGCTGCGTCGGCGGCGCGGCGAATCGCGGCCAGTTCATCGCGCGAAACTTCCGCAATCAATTCGGAGATCAGGTCGGCCTTTGAGGGAAAATAGCGGTAGACGGTACCGGCGGCGACATTGGCACGGACCGCGACCGGCGCGATCTGGACCGCGGCCATGCCCCCTTCGGCGGCGGCATCGCGGGCCGCAGTCAGGATCGCGCTGCGGCGCGCCGCGAGGCGTTTTACGACTTGATGGGTCCGCCGATAGACCATTGCGCGCTTCTCGTCCCTGCGCACAGTCGGACCTGAGAGGTTCGCTAAGGCGCGTGTTCAGTTTTTGGGCGATGACTCAGATCGCCTCAAGAACTGAACAACAATTCAGGCCTGATGACAAGATGCAAATAGGGTGCAGATAGGACGACAAGGTCGCTAACGAGCCTCCGCGGCGGCCACGAGCGACGGCACCGGTGCACGCCACCACGGACCCACGCGGCAGGCGATCAAGGAGGTGACGATCAAGGTTGCGCCGAAACCGGTTGGCGCGCCGAGCAGCGGATAGATCATCAGAAGGACGGCGACCAACCCGAGCGCCGGCAGTTCATGCCGCACAAAGCCGCGGTCCAATCCGACGCGGACCAGGAACGCTACCGCAATGGCCAGGACCATCAGGTCGTAGAGAAACAGATAGGGCGTGATCAGCAGCGCGCCAGCAGCAAGGCCAGCGGCCTTCAACGGATAGCTGACGCTGCGGCTGCGCCACATCAGCGCCAGCAGGACCGCGACCGCACCACTCATGATCCATTGGCATATCCAGGCCAGTTGTTCGGTGCCCCCGAAATAACGTACCAGCGCGAAGATGCTTTGCATCTTGCCCCAGGGCGCGCGGCCCTCGGTGAGGAACGCTTGGCTGAACATCGGCATCCAGTGAAAGAAGGCCTGCCAGCTTTCGCTGCCGAAGGCGAGCCACGACAGCGATGCGATCAAGACCGCAACGATGCCGGCCGTAAAGAACACCTTCCACTGCGAGGCGGCGATCAGCACCAGCGGAAACAGCAATCCATATTGCGGCTTGTAACTCAGAAGCCCCAGACAAATGCCTGACAACACCGGCCGGGTCGGCATCAGATATAGCGTGCCGCCGATCAGCGACGCCGTGAGAAAACCATTCTGCCCAACCAGCGCATTGGTGAACACCACCGGAAACGCGGCCGCCAGCAGGAGGCCGAAGCTGCGGCCGACAATCGCACGCACGACAGCGATATAGGGCACGAGACTGACCGCGGCCCAGCCGAAATAGGCCACGCCATAGGGAAAAAGCGCCAGCATCGCGGCGACGAACAGAAACGGCGGTGGGTAATGCCAGGCGAAGTTGCCTTCGTAGCTCTGGCCGAGCACCGCGACCTGAACCTGCTTCTGGACATCCCAATCATAGGCCAGTGCGGGATGGCCATCGAGCACAAGGCGGCCGGCAGACCAGACGTTGACGAAATCGGTCGGAATTCCCAAGCCCTTTTCGTCGAAGATCCACCAACGGGCGACGTACCCCGTTTGAAGCAGCGATGCGTTGATGACGCACAACACCAAGCACGCGATCAATAGCGCGGGAGGAATCGCGCTGCGCTCCGAGGCAGCCGTCGGGGCAGATGCGGGCGTGGCCATGCGAGGTCCTTGTTGCGCGCCGTCGCAGGGCGCGCACGTCCTCTAGCAATAGGCCGGGCAGGCTTGAGGAAATCTTAAGGCTTGATCCCCCTCCGGCTGGATTTTCACATGCGCTCCGTCATTCCGGGGCGCTTGACCGCTCATGGCTGTTTCGCTGGTCTTTCGGAATCACGAATTTCAATCCGGACCAGATATCGTCGACCGCGCAGACCTTGATATCGACGAGGCCGAGCGGAAGCGCGATGTTGCGCACGACCACATCGCTCAGGTCGGTCGAAATACCGGAGGACTTTTTCGGCCACGACACCCAGATCATGCCCTCGGGCGCGATGGCGGCACGGTAGGCGACA
Organism: Bradyrhizobium sp.; assembly: GCA_035644295.1. Lineage (GTDB taxonomy): Bacteria > Pseudomonadota > Alphaproteobacteria > Rhizobiales > Xanthobacteraceae > Bradyrhizobium. The sequence goes on along the minus strand of DASQOU010000340.1, from coordinate 2,039 downwards.
AGCTTATTGGCCAGCGACTCCGTCTCGGTCACGAACACATGCACCATGTCGAGCGGCGCTTTCAGCCCGGCCACGATCTTCACATTGTTGGGCAGCGTGCCGACGATGTCACCATAGGCGGAAGGAGCGCCATCGACAAAAATACAAAAGCCCGGCTTGATGCCGAGCTTTTGCGTAAGCGGTTTGCCGGAATAACCAGCCATTGCGCCGCGGGCCTCAGGCCTGCGGTTGCGGCTCCAGCCCGGGATCCGGATCGGGACGCGGGCGTGGCTTGCCGGCCGGCGGCACCGCCGAGGTGCGCGGCGTGGTCGGCTCCAGCACCGACTCGCGGTTCGGCTTCTTGCCCTTGAGCAAATCCTGAATCTCGTCGCCGCTCAGGGTCTCATATTCAAGCAGGCCCTTTGCCAGCATCTCAAGATCGGCACGCTTCTCGGTCAGGATCTTGGTCGCCTGATTGTAACCCTCCTCGACCAAACGCCTGATCTCGCTGTCGATCTTCTGCACGGTCGCCTCCGAGGCGTTCTGCGTGCGTGACACCGACATGCCTAAGAACACCTCGTCCTGGTTCTCGCCATAGGACACGGTGCCGAGCTCTTCGGAGAGGCCCCAGCGCGTCACCATCATCCGCGCCAGTCGCGTCGCCTGCTCGATGTCGGAGGCCGCACCGGACGTCACCTTTTCGCGGCCGAACACCAGTTCCTCGGCGACGCGGCCACCCATCATGATGGCCAGGCGCGAGGTCATCTGCTCGAGCGACATCGACAGCTTGTCGCGCTCGGGCAACTGCATCACCATGCCCAGCGCACGGCCGCGCGGAATGATGGTCGCCTTGTGGATCGGATCGGTCGCGATCACGTTGAGGCCGACAATCGCGTGGCCGCCCTCGTGATAGGCGGTCAGCATCTTCTCTTCCTCGGTCATCACCAGCGACTTGCGCTCGGCGCCCATCATGACTTTGTCTTTTGCTTCCTCGAACTCGGCCTGGGTCACCATGCGCTTGTTGCGGCGTGCGGCGGTCAGCGCGGCCTCGTTGACGAGATTCATCAGGTCGGCACCCGAAAATCCGGGCGTGCCGCGGGCGATGGTCTTGAGATTGATATCGGGCGCCAGCGGCACCTTGCGGACGTGAACCTTGAGGATCTGTTCGCGGCCGACGACGTCCGGGTTCGGCACCACCACCTGGCGGTCGAACCTGCCGGGGCGCAACAGCGCCGGATCGAGCACGTCAGGCCGGTTGGTCGCCGCGATCAGGATCACGCCTTCATTGGCCTCGAAGCCGTCCATCTCGACCAGCAACTGGTTCAGCGTCTGCTCGCGCTCGTCATTGCCACCGCCGAGGCCGGCGCCGCGATGCCGGCCGACGGCGTCGATTTCGTCGATGAAGATGATGCAGGGCGCGTTCTTCTTGGCCTGCTCAAACATGTCCCTGACACGAGAGGCGCCGACGCCGACGAACATCTCCACGAAGTCCGAGCCTGAGATCGTGAAGAACGGCACGTTGGCTTCGCCGGCGACCGCGCGCGCAATCAGCGTCTTGCCGGTGCCGGGAGGGCCGACCAGCAATACGCCACGCGGAATCCGTCCGCCAAGCCTTTGGTACTTTCCGGGATCGCGCAGGAATTCGACGATCTCCTGCAGATCCTGCTTGGCCTCGTCGACGCCGGCGACGTCCTCGAACGTCACCCGGCCATGTGCCTCGGTCAGCATCTTGGCGCGCGACTTGCCGAAACCCATCGCCTTGCCGGCGCCGCCCTGCATCTGCCGGGACAAAAATACCCAAACCCCGATCAGCGCGATGAACGGCAACCATGACACCAGCAGCGAGACGAACCACGGCACGTTGTCGCCCGGCGGCTTCGCCGTAATCGAGACCTTGCCGTTATACAGGCGAGAGACCAGCGTCGGATCGTTCGGCGCGTAGGTCTGGAAGCTCGAGCCGTTGGTGAAGGTGCCGTGGATTTCCGGTCCCTGAATGACGACGTCGCGAACGTGATTCTGATCGACCTCGGTCAAGAGCTGCGAGAACGAGATGTCCTGGG
>DASQOU010000339.1:0-27782 GCA_035644295.1 Bradyrhizobium sp. | reverse complement strand
CTTGTCACCGCCTGTGGACGCCTCTGCCTGCATCGAAACAGGATCAACATCTCCATCGTTCTGGCCGGCCAGAAACTCGGCATCAAGGAGGTCGATGACGGCATTTGGCTCGTCAGCTTCATGCACTATGATCTCGGATACTTCGACCTCGAGCAGAAAACCTTGCAACTCCTCGACAACCCGTTCGGCACGAGGTTGTCACCTATGTCTTAGGTACGTTCTGTTACCTATGTCTCCGGGCTGGACAATCGGCATGCTGGCGGAGAGAGTGGGATTCGAACCCACGGTACGGTTTCCCGCACACACGCTTTCCAAGCGTGCGCCTTAAGCCACTCGGCCATCTCTCCGCAGGGCCCCTCTCTTGAAGGGGCAGGCGGACTTTTGCAAGTGACCGCGGGCGCAACGCCGGCCATTTCCACAATCGATTGAAAATAAAGAACAATTTTAGTCTTGCGCGAACGCTCTGGTGTCGGTCGAAAACCCTTGAACCGAGAACCGGTGAGCGGCGAGGATAGGTAACGCCAAGAAATCAACCGCCTGGAGGACACATGAGGACCAATCGGACGCTGACGCTTGCGGTTCTCATGGGCGCGATCGCTTTGGCGCACGCGGCGCCCGCGCTGGCGCAAGTCTGCCACCGCGATGGACCTGTCGTGACCTGCGATGACGGACGGCGGGGCATGCTGTCCGGCGATGCCATCATCTGGCCGGACGGCACCCGATCGAACGCATCGCCGCATCCGAGCGTCATTATCGGCAACAAATTATCGGTGAAGGTGGGACCCGGCGTGTTCGTCGGTCAGGGCAAGGGCGCGGTACCGCTGGATGACCCGAACGCGCCGAACAAGACGCGCTGCGCCATTCTCGACGGCGTATCGTATTGCTATTGAAGGCGCGTGCTAGAGCAAGATCGGTTCTGATTGAATCAGAACCGACGCTCTAATTTCTTGTTTTGACGCGTTTTCTTCACGCGAACCGGTATCCACTTCGCTCGAAAACGCTCTAATTATAGCGCGCGCCTGCATTGACCGAGCGAAGCGGCCACAAGGTCGGCGGTTCGGTCACAGGCGGCATCGCCGGGCTCTTGTGAAGCCGGGTCTCCTGCAACGCGTCGACAAAATCCCCAAACCATTGCTGGATGGTGTGGCTGCGAAGTCTAGCCATCATCGCCTCCCAGCGTATCCGCCGTTCGGCCAACGGCATCGAGAGCGCTACCGCGATGGTCCGCGCCATGCCGTCGATATCGTGAGGATTGACCAGCAGCGCCGTATCCAGTTCGTTGGCCGCGCCGGCAAATTTCGACAGCACCAGCACGCCGGGATCGGTCGGGTTTTGCGCGGCGACATATTCCTTGGCGACGAGATTCATTCCGTCATGCAGAGGCGTCACGACGCCGACCTGCGCCGTGCGATAAAGCCCCGCCAACACGGTCTGGCTGAAACCCTTGTTCAGATAACGGATCGGGGTCCAATCCGCTTCGCCATGGCGGCCGTTGACGTCGCCGACGAGCTTGGCGAGTTCACTTTGCAAATTGCCATAGGCCTCGATCGCACCGCGCGAAGGGGTGGCGATCTGCAGCAAGGTCACCGTGCGCGCAAGCGCAGGATGCAAGGTCCACATCCGGTCGAATGCGCTGACGCGGTTGACGAGCCCCTTGGAATAATCCAGCCGATCGACGCCGATCGCCAGCTGCTCGCCGTTCAGGCTGCGCCGAAGTCGCGATACGTCGGGGTGGGAAACGGCCTTGGTGGCTTGCCGCGCGAATTTTTCCGGATCGATGCCGATTGGAAACACCGCGATGCGTGATTTGCCGTGGCGCGAGGTGACGACGCCGTTTTCAATCTCGATGCCGAGAGAGGAAGAGAGATATCCCAGGAAATTATCGCAGTCGTCTTGAGTCTGGAATCCGATCAAATCATAGGCCAGCATTGCCTCGATCAACTCGCGATGATGGGGAACTCCTTCGATGACCGCGCGCGCCGGCCACGGCGTGTGCAGGAAGAAGCCGACCGGCTGCGTCACGCCGAGATCACGCAATTCGGCGCCCAGCGCGAGGAAATGATAGTCCTGAACCCAGAATGCGGTATCCGGCTTTTTGAAACGCAGCAGCGCACGCGCCATGAAGGCGTTCACTTCGCGATAGGAAAGATAGTCTCCCTGCGAGACGCCGATCAGATCGGCACGGGAGTGCAGCGCCGGCCACAATGCCGAATTGGCGAAGCCTTCATAATAGCCGCCGTAATGGGCGGCCGGCAGGTCCAGCATGGCCAGGGCGCCCGCTCCCAGCGCTTCGATTTCAGCAAAGGGCTCTTTCTGGGCGCCGTCGCGGACGCGACCACTGGAACCGACCCAAATTGCGCCAGACTTCTCCACCACCGGCAGCAGCGCGGCTGCAAGTCCCCCCGTCATGGGTTCGTTGACGTTGCCGCGGGTGACGCGATTTGAAACGACGACGAGGTTCACAGGGTCCCCTCCTGAGGTTCCGCCTGCTTGTTTAACAACCATTCATCAATATGGTTCCTCGTCACCCTTTCAACGAAATCGCACCAAATTCAGGCAGATAGTGGGAAAGAAAACTTCTGCGCACACCGATGAGCAGGTGAAATGCCTTTTAAACGCAACATTCGTTCGCCGTACACGAATTGGATCACCGTCTTGCCCCAGCTTCGCCATCAATGAGACTCGCAAGCCACGCGCGCACGTCGCGCGGTTCGTCAAAATGACCGGTCACGCCTTGCGCGCGACGGCCCACGGAGAAGGCAAGGCCACCCAGATCAGGCATGATCGCGAACACCGATTCATCGGTGACGTCATCGCCGATGAAAATCGGACGACGGCCGCGGAACGGCTCGTGGCTCATCAGTTCGCGAACGCCAGTTGCCTTGTCAAAGCCCGATTGTTTGATTTCGCAGACGCATTTTCCCGGCAACACTTCGATCGGCGCATTCGGCAAATCGGCTCTGATCAGGGACACCGCCGCGTAAATCGCCTTCTCCGCATGCGGCGCCAGCCGATAGTGAAGCGCCAGCGAATAACCCTTGTCTTCGAGCAGAATCCCCGGGCTCAGTTTGGCGATGGCGGCAAGGCGGCGCTTCAGCTCCTTGTCCATCGGCGGCGCATGGGTGGCCACGGCCTCGTTGTCGGTGGCGATTCGCATTTCCGCACCGTGGCCTCCGACGGCCGGAAATTGTTCGGGCGCAAAAATCAGATCGATATCGTTCAGCGACCGTCCGCTGACGAGCGCAAGCGCGCCGGAAGTCTTGTCATACAGGCGGCTGAGAGTCTCGGCCAGGCCCGGCGGCACCCACACCTCGCGCGGCGTCGGCGCGAGATCGAGCAGCGTGCCGTCAATATCGAGCAGGATGGCGCACTCGCCGAGCCGCTGCGCAAGTTCGCGCGTCATCGACTTCGGCGACGCTTTGCCCGGTTGTGGCGTGTTTTCCTGCACAGGCCCCTCTAGTTCCTGACCTACCAAGCCCTGGTTCATCTCACTCTACTCCACAAAGGCGAGCGGTCGCGCGATCGATTCAAGCGTCCGGCGCTCGGCGGCGATGCAATAACGCCAGGCGATCATGGCAGCCGCGACCATCAGGCCCGCGCCCAGCAGGTAGCCGGCGAAAACGCTGTCGCGCGAGCCGGTATCGATCAGCACCCCGAACAGCGCTGGACCGGCGACGCCGCCAATTCCCGTCCCCACCGCATAGAAAAGTGCAATCGCGAGCGCCCGCACCTCCAGCGGAAAGGTCTCGCTGACGGTGAGGTAGGCGGCACTTGCGGCCGGAGAGGCACAGAAGAAAATCACCATCCAGGCGATGGTCTGGGTCTGGGCACTCAATACGCCGATCGCAAACAAATAGCCCGAAAACGCGAGCAGAACACCCGAGGCGCCGTAAGTGATCGTAATCATTGCACGGCGTCCCACCGTGTCGAACAGCCGGCCGAGCAGCAGCGGTCCAAGAAAATTGCCGGCCGCGAAGGGAAGGATGTACCAGCCGATCTGGTCCGCCGCGATCCCGTAGAAATCGGTCAACACCAGCGCGAAGGTGAAGAAGATCGCGTTGTAGAAAAACGCCTGCGCGGTCATCAACGCGAGGCCAACCAGCGAGCGCTGCCGGTAGACGCTGAACAGCGTGTGCGCGACCTCGCGCAAGGGCGTGTGATCGCGCATTCTCAGCTTTACCTTCGGCCAGGTTTGCTGAGGCGGGTCCGACTGTAGCCGGTCTTGCGCGTGCCCGGTGGCGGAGCGTTCGATATCGCGCACGATCGCATCAGCCTGATCGGGGCGACCATGAATCACCAGCCACCGCGGGCTCTCCGGAATCCACATCCGCATCACGAACACAACCAAGCCGAGGCAGGCGCCGGTGAGGTAAGCGAGCCGCCAGCCGAGATCGGGTCCGATCAAATGCGGATCAAGCAGCACAATAGCGCTCACCGCACCCAACGCCGCGCCGATCCAGAAGCTGCCGTTGATGACAAGATCGGTCCATCCGCGATAGCGCGCCGGCACCAGCTCCTGGATGGTCGAATTGATCGCGGTGTATTCGCCGCCGATGCCGGCGCCGGTCAGAAACCGGAACAGCGCGTAACTTGCGACACTCCAGGAGAACGCCGTCGCCGCGGTGGCCGCAAGATAAATCGCCAGCGTAATGAAGAACAATTTCTTGCGGCCGATCCGATCGGTCAGCCAGCCAAACCCGAACGCGCCCAGCACCGCGCCGGCAAGATAACAGCTGTTGCAAAAGCCGACGTCGAAATTTGAAAATTGCAGTGTCGGGCTTTCCTTCAGCGCCCCGGACAACGCACCCGCAAGCGTAACCTCGAGCCCATCCAGGATCCAGGTGATCCCGAGCGCCAGCACGACGCGGGTGTGAAAGCCGCTCCAGCGCAGCGCATCGAGACGGAAGGGTATACTGGTTTCAATGACGCGATCGTCGTTCAATGCCGCAGGCTTGGTTGCGGCAACCGTCAAATCGCCCTGCCGTCGCTGCAAATTCATCGAAATGAACCAATGGGGAATCCCGGGTGCGTGACGCTCACCCGGTTGCGTGACGCTGAAAGGCCTTCAGCCCCGGCGCCGGCCAGCTTTGTCAACGGGCATGGCGCTTCGGAGTTCCCGCGTACAGAAAGGGAACCGATCGTCTTCATCCTCCGTTGGCGCCAATCAGGGTGAAATCGCCATGGTTGAACATCGCAAATCCGCTTCGCGCGGCCGCGTAATGCGAAAGACCGCACGAAAAAGCGCTAGCCGAAAGGCTGCGCCAAGATGCTGGTCGCAGCGCGTGACGGCGCAGAGCGCCGCGCTGGATCTGAAGCACGGCGAGGCGTCAGTTTGGCACGGACTAAAACCCGTCATTCCGGGGCGCGAGTAAAACGAGCGAACCCGGAATCCAGAGGTCGCGGCGCGAGATTCCGGGTTCGCAGCTCACGCTGCGCCCCGGAATGACGAATCAGGCCGCGCGGATGTTTGCCATGAAGCGGTCGAGCTCTTCGCGCAACCGCGCGCTTTCGGTCGAGAGCGTGCGGGCCGAACCCAGAACATCGCCCGATGCCGAGCCGGTCTCCGCCGCGCCGCGATTGACTTCGAGGATATTGGCGGCGGCCTCGTGCGTCCCTTCGGCGACGGTTTGAACGCTGCGCGCGATTTCCTGGGTCGCGGAGCCCTGTTCCTCTACTGCGCTGGCAATCGTCGATGCGATGGTCGATATCTGCGCGATAGTGCCGCCGATTTCCTTGATGGCGGTAACCGATTCTTGCGTCGCGCTCTGCATGCCGGCGATGTGCGACGATATTTCGTCGGTCGCTTTCGCGGTCTGGCTCGCCAGCGATTTGACCTCGGAGGCGACGACGGCGAACCCGCGGCCGGCCTCGCCGGCGCGGGCGGCTTCGATGGTGGCATTGAGCGCCAGCAGATTGGTCTGCTCGGCGATGGCGGTGATCAGCTTGACCACGTCGCCGATCTCCTGCGCGGCGCGGGACAATTTGCCGATCCGTCCGTCGGTCTGTTCGGCCTGTTGGACCGCCGCTTCCGCGATCCGGTTGGATTCCTGTACCTGCCTTCCGATCTCGTCGACGGAAGCGGAAAGCTCCTCGGTCGCGGAGGCTACCGACTGCATGTTGGTGGAGGCTTGTTCCGACGCTCCGGCGGCCTGGCTGGAAAGGCTTTGCGTGGTCTCCGCGGTGCGCGTCAATGTCCCGGCAGCCGCCTCCAATTGAACGGCTGACGCCGAAACATTGGCGACGATGGTGCCCACCGCCGACTCGAAATCATCGGCGAAACGAATGAGCTCGGCACGTCGCGCCGCAACGCTGGCCTTGTTCTGCGCATCATGCTCGGCTGCATCGCGCTCAGCCTTGGCGATCGCCTGCATCTTGAACTCTTCCACCGCGCTGGCCATCTCGCCAAGCTCATCCTTGCGGCCGAGACCCGGCAGAACGACGTCGAAATTGCCGCCGGCGAGTTCGCGCATCGCCTTGCACATCACTACCATCGGCCGGGAGATTCCCTTACCCATCAGCACGGCCAGCGCCCCGCCAAGCAGGAAGCCACCGAGTGCGAGCATGAGCACGAGCCGCTCAGTCGCGCCGATCGAGGCGTCGGATTCGGCATCGAGCCGTTGTTGATCGGAGAGCAGATCCGCCTTCATGGCGTTCGAGCCCTTTAGGATCGCCGCCGCAGACTCGGCCATTTCGCCTGTCAGCTCCTCGACCTCTTTCGAGTTCTCGACCAGTTTCGTCAGCGCCTTGCGATACTCTTCAAGCTGGGCGGAGGCTTCCTTGATGGCCTGCAAGACCTTCTCGTCGGCCGATGGAATCGCCTGCAGCGCGGTTTCGACGAATTTGAGACGCGCCGTCGCGCTGGCGGCGACCGCCTGGTCGGAATTGACGACGAAGGTATTGGCCAACGCCATCGCTGTCTGGAACTGCGCGGCCACCTTTTTTGCGCCGAGCGAGACCGCCGCAAGCTCAGCGTCGTCCTCGACGACGCTGGGGAAGTCGTCGAGTTTGTAACGCAGCAAATTGCCGCTGCGCGTCAATTGATTTTGGGTTACCAGCGCGCTGTCGCGCTTGGTCTTGGCGACATCGGAGAAGATTTTCGTAAAAGCGTGGAATTCCCTGGCAAGCCGCGTGATCTGCTCGATACGCGCCGGATTCGTGGTGCTCTTCATCATTTGGTCGATGGCGTTTTTCAGACCGGCTTCGGCCGCCAGCGCCGCCTTGGCGTCGTCTTCTTTTCCGGTCGCCACATAGAAGCGGGCCAGTGCCCGGTAGGAGATCAGTTCGCGGTCGATATGCTGGGCCAGATCGGATTCCGACACAATGTTTCGGTAGGCCTTCACGCCGGTGGAAACCCGCTCAAATCCCAGATAGGCGATGCTCATGCTGACCGCCGTGATGGCGAGCACGCAGGCAAAGCCGAGCATGATTTTTCCGCGAAATCGCAATGTCGGGAGCTTTATCGATTTCGGCCCGCCGCGCTTCAACAACCCCACCTCGACCCCCCATCGTTCTGAACACAGGCAGAATCGGAAGGCGCTGGCCCCCGAACCTGCCCGGGCAAACGTAAAGTAGAATGGATAAGAGGTCGTAAACTCGGGGCGAGACGTGATCCGGAGAAACGGACCTGTGAACCCAAGGGCGGGCTAAGCGGCCCCGGGGATTCGGGCATCTGGCGGAGCCAATATATTTGCAATTTGGGCCGATTGCGGCGCTGGCGCGGTCGGGTCCGACTCGACCCCTTGCGCTGACGGCCAAGATGGTGCGTGCTGGAAAGCGACTACCGGTGGCAGAAAAAATCTCGCCGTCGACGCGAGCCGCGTCAAGCACAGGGCCCCAATCATGCTCTCCTGATGGCGACAAGGCGTTTCCGCGACGAAATTCCCAGTTGCAAAGTCCGCTCCCCGTGCCTCTAATCCAAACAAACAAAAACCTCCGGGAGGAAACACGTGGCTACAGTCAAACTGACGGTGAACGGCAAGGCTGTCTCGGCCGATGTCGAAGACCGGACGCTTCTCGTCAATCTGCTGCGCGATCACCTGAATTTGACCGGCACCCATGTCGGCTGCGACACCAGCCAGTGCGGCGCCTGTGTCGTGCATATCGACGGCCGGGCTGTCAAATCCTGCACGGTGCTGGTCGGACAGGCCAACGGCGCTAATGTCACCACCATCGAAGGGATCGCCAAAGGGGACGAGCTGCATCCGATGCAGGCCGCGTTCCGCGACAATCACGGCCTGCAGTGCGGCTATTGCACGCCGGGCATGATCATGTCGGCGATCGATATCGTCCATCGCTACGGTGGCAAGCTCGACGAGGAGACCGTCCGGCACGAGCTGGAAGGCAATATTTGCCGCTGTACCGGCTACCACAACATCGTCAAATCGGTGCTGGACGCCGCCGGCCGCATGAAGGTTTCGCAGGCGGCGGAATAGCCAACCGATCCCGGGCCCTCAAGCCCGGGACTTTTCGAAATACAAAACCGGCTGCGATCGGCGTCTTTCCGATTTTTGCGCAGGTCAAGCGGCCCGACAGGGAGAAATGCGATGGGTGTTGAAGGTATTGGCGCAAGCGTAGTGCGCAAGGAAGACCGTCGATTCATCACCGGCAAGGGTCGCTATGTCGACGACATCAAGCTCCAGGGCATGACCCATGCCCATTTCATCCGCAGCCCGCACGCGCATGCCAAGGTCAAGAGCATCGACTCCTCGGCGGCGATGAAGATGCCTGGCGTGGTCGGCGTGCTGACCGGACAACAGATCGTCGATGACAAGGTCGGCAATCTGATTTGCGGTTGGGCGATTACATCCAAGGACGGCACGCCGATGAAGATGGGCGCTTGGCCGGCGATGGCCCCGGAGACGGTGCGCTTCGTGGGCCAGGCCGTGGCGGTCGTGATCGCCGAGACCAAGAACCAGGCCAGGGACGCCGCGGAAGCCGTTGTCGTCAATTACGAGGAACTGCCTGCCGTGCCTGACATTCGGGCGGCGATCAAACCGGGGGCGCCACAGCTTCATCCGGAGGCGCCGGGCAACGTGATCTATGACTGGGTGCTCGGCGACGAGGCCGCGGTCAAGAATGCCTTCAGCAAGGCAGCCAATGTCGTGACGCTGGAGCTTACCAATAATCGGCTGGTGCCGAACGCGATGGAGCCGCGCGCGGCGATCGCGGACTACAACGAGGCCGAGGAGCATTTCACACTCTACACCACCTCGCAAAATCCTCATGTCGCGCGCCTCGTGCTTTCGGCGTTCTACAATATCGCGCCGGAGCACAAGCTGCGGGTGATCGCGCCGGACGTCGGCGGCGGCTTCGGCTCGAAGATCTACATTTACCCTGAGGAGATGGTAGCGCTGTGGGCCTCCAAGAAAGTGGGACGCCCGGTGAAGTGGACCGGCGATCGCTCCGAGGCCTTCCTGACCGATGCCCACGGCCGCGACCATCTCTCCAAGGCCGAGATGGCGTTCGACAAGGACAACAAGATCCTGGGCCTGCGGGTGAAAACCCACGCCAATTTCGGCGCCTATATGTCGCTATTCTCGTCGGCGGTGCCGACCTATCTTTATGCGACGCTGCTGTCGGGCCAGTACAATATCCCGGCCATTCATGCCGAGGTAGTCACCGTCTATACCAATACCGCGCCGGTCGACGCTTACCGCGGCGCGGGCCGCCCCGAGGCAAGCTTCCTGCTCGAACGCTTGATGGAGACCGCGGCGCGGCAATTGAAGGTCGATCCGGCGGAATTGCGCCGCAAAAACTTCATTACGCAATTTCCCCATCAGACGCCGGTGATCTTTACCTATGACACCGGCGACTTCGGCGCCTCGCTCGATGCGGCGCTGAAGGCGATCGACTACGCCGGTTTCCCGGCACGCAAGGCGAAGGCCAAGTCGGAAGGCAAGCTGCGCGGCATCGGTTTCTCCTGCTACATCGAGGCCTGCGGCATCGCGCCGTCGAAAGCGGTCGGCAGCCTGGGCGCCGGCGTCGGGTTGTGGGAATCCGCCGAGGTGCGCGTCAATCCGGTCGGCACCATCGAGGTCCTTACCGGCTCGCACAGCCACGGCCAGGGCCATGAGACGACGTTCGCGCAGCTCATTTCCGAACGTCTCGGCGTTCCCATCAGCCAGGTACAGATCGTCCACGGCGACACCGACAAGGTGCAATTCGGCATGGGCACTTACGGCTCACGCTCGCTCGCGGTCGGCGGCTCGGCGATCGTCAAGGCGATGGAGAAGGTTGAAGCCAAGGGCAAGAAAATCGCAGCACATCTGCTCGAGGCGTCCGAGGGCGACATCGTCATCGAAAACGGCGAGTTCAAGGTCACCGGCACCGACAAATCGATCGCGCTGCCGATGGTCGCGCTCGCAGCCTACACGGCGCACAATCTGCCCGAAGGCATGGAGCCCGGCCTGAAGGAGACCGCCTTCTACGATCCCACCAACTTCACCTTCCCGGCGGGCGCCTATATCTGCGAGCTCGAGGTCGATGCCGGCACCGGCAAAACGTCTTTCGTCAATTTCGTCGCGGCCGACGATTTCGGCCGCCTGATCAATCCGATGATCGTCGAAGGCCAGGTCCATGGCGGTCTTGCCCAGGGAATCGGCCAAGCCCTTCTCGAGGGCGCGGTTTATGACAGCTCGGGTCAACTCGTGACCGCGTCGTTCATGGACTACACCATGCCGCGCGCGGACGACCTGCCGTCATTCAAATTGAATCACACCACGACGCTTTGCCCCGGCAATCCGCTCGGCGTCAAAGGTTGCGGCGAGGCCGGTGCAATCGGCGCTTCCGCTGCCGTCATCAACGCCATCACCGACGCGATCGGCCACAACAAGCTCGAGATGCCGGCGACACCCGACCGGGTGTGGCACGCGATTCACGGCAGCGCACAATAAGAGGGAGATGAGCCATGTATTCGACAACGTACCATCGCCCCTCCAGCATTGACGAGGCAGCCGCGCTTTTCGCCAAGGGCAAGGAGGCGAAATATCTCGCCGGCGGCCACACTTTGATCCCGGTCATGAAGCAGCGGCTCGCCTCGCCCTCCGATGTTATCGATCTCGGCAAGGTCAAGGATCTGATCGGCGTCGAAGTCTCCGGAGACAGCGTGACCATCAAGGCGGCGACGACGCATTACGACGTCGCCAGCAACGGTGCTGCGCAAAAGGCAATTCCCGCGCTCGCGCATCTTGCCTCGTTGATCGGCGATCCCGCCGTGCGCTATCGGGGCACCATCGGCGGCTCGATCGCCAACAACGATCCGGCGGCAGACTATCCGGCGGCGGTGCTCGCACTCGGTGCGACGGTCAAGACCAACAAGCGCGCGATATCGGCGGATGATTTCTTCAAGGGGCTGTTCGCAACCGCGCTTGCCGACGGCGAAATCATCACGCAGGTCGTCTTCCCGATTCCCGCCAAGGCGGGATATGCCAAGTTCCCGCATCCCGCCTCGCGTTTTGCGTTGACCGGCGTGTTCGTTGCAAAGACCAAATCGGGAGACGTCCGCGTGGCCGCCACCGGCGCATCCTCGAACGGTGTCATGCGGGTGCCGGCCATTGAGGCCGCGCTGAAGGCGAACTGGTCACCGGGCGCGCTCGATAGTGTGAAGGTCTCCGCCGACGGGCTGTTGGCGGATATCCATGGATCGGCGGCCTATCGCGCCAACCTGATCAAAGTGATGGCGCAGCGCGCGGTGACCGAGGCCGGCTAATAGCCCTCAAACACAAACTCCATGCAGGCGGCGCGCGAAGTGAGCGCGCCGCTTTGTTTTTGGTCATATTCTCCGCAAAAGGTCCTTGCTACATCCTGCCCAAGGCGAGACAATTTTCGTCAGGAAACGCTCAGGGAAGAACAACGTGCTCGACAAATCAGAGCCTCACTCATCGACCCGCACCTCAGGCCCTTTGGCCGGCTTTCGCATCGTCGAATTCGCCGGCATCGGGCCCGGGCCCTTTGCCTGCATGATGCTGGCGGATATGGGCGCGGAGGTGGTCACGCTCGATCGCATCGGAGCCAAGAAGAATCTTAAATCGGTGGCCGGGCGAGGGCGCAAGGTCGTCGAACTCGACCTGAAGGACAAGGCCGCGATCGCCCAGGTGCTTGATCTCCTTGAACATGCCGATGCGCTGATCGAAGGGTTTCGGCCGGGGGTCATGGAGCGGCTCGGGCTCGGCCCAGAAATGGTACGGGCGCGAAACCCGCGTCTCGTCTATGGCCGCATGACCGGATGGGGACAGGAGGGCCCGCTGGCGCAGGCCGCCGGCCACGACATCAACTACATCTCGGTCACCGGCGCACTCGCCGCGATTGGGCCTGCCGCTAGACCTATCCCGCCGCTCAACCTGGTCGGGGATTTCGGCGGCGGCGCGCTCTATCTGGTGGTTGGCGTGCTCGCCGCACTGCTGGAGGCGAAGAAATCCGGCGAGGGACAGGTGGTGGATGCCGCGATGTGCGACGGCGCGGCCTCGCTGATGTCGATGTTCTTCGACCTGGCGGCAATGGGGCGCTGGACCGAAGGGCGCGAGAGCAATTTCCTCGATGGCGGGGCGCACTTCTATGGCGTCTATCAATGTGCGTGCGGCCAATTCATTTCGATCGGCTCGATCGAACCGCAGTTCTACGCGTTGTTACGGCAATTGGCCGGTCTTTCCGACGAAGACTTCGATGCGCAGATGGACCGCGCCGCCTGGCCCACGCTCAGGCAGAAGCTGGCCGATATCTTCAAGACCAAGACCCGCGAGGAGTGGTGCAAGATCATGGAAGGTACCGACGTCTGCTTCGCACCGGTCCTGACCATGGCGGAAGCCCCGCGGCATCCGCACATGGCGGCGCGAGAAATTTTCGTCAACCGTCACGGCGTCACCCAGCCCGCACCGGCGCCGCGCTTTTCGCGCACACCGTCCGCAATCCGCGAGACCACGACGGCGGACATCACGAGCATCACGGGTGAGTGGCGAAAGTTGTAGGGTGGGCAAAGCCAACGGGTCGCGCGAATGCGCGCCCGATGACAGGCTCCGCGTGCCCACCACGGCCCCACGATTTTTTCAAGTAAGCGGTGGGCACGGCACGAAAACGCGCCTTTGCCCACCCTACTGATATCGCGGGGCCGCGCTTGTCCGAAATCGAGGGAAATTCGCCATTCGAATGGCATGTTCGATTTGCGATGATGCTTTCGCATTAACAGGACGCGACGATCATGGCGCTACAGCTGCGGCCGAACTGCGAGTATTGCGATAAGGACCTTCCGTTCAATTCGACGCAGGCACGCATCTGCAGTTACGAGTGCACATTCTGTGCGGACTGCGTCAAGAGCAAGCTCGGCAATGTCTGCCCGAACTGCGGCGGCGGATTTGTCCCGCGGCCGATACGGCCGGCGCGGGAATGGCGGCCGGGGGTGTCGGTTGCGAAACACCCGCCATCGAGCAAGCGGGTGCATCTGTCGTTTGCGCTCGACGACATCGCTGAGCACTCGGCGCGGATTCGGAATATTCCGGCGGAAGAGCGTTGAGTGAGTTCAATCTTCGTCATTCCGGGATGGTGCGTTAGCACCAGACCCGGAATCTCGAGATTCCGGGCTCGATGCTTCGCATCGCCCCGGAATGACGGATTAAACTGCCGGCAAAATCGTCCCTTCGACCTCGCCGAAGCCGATGCGGTAGCCGTCGCCTTGGCACCAGCCGCGCATCACCAGCGAATCGCCATCTTCGAGGAACGTCCTGACGATGCCGCTCGCGAGCTCCATCGGCTCGGTGGCGTTCCAGGAAATTTCAAGCAGGCTGCCGCGCTGGCTCTTCTCCGGACCAGAGATGGTGCCGCTTCCTAAGAGATCGCCGACATTCATGGCGCAGCCGCAGGCAGCGTGATGCACCAATTGCTGCACCGAGGACCAATACATGTATTTGAAGTTGGTACGGCAGATACGCAACGCCTCATTCATGGAGGCCGCGCGCAGGCCGACCTCGAGTTCAAGATCATAATTGTTCGGCTTTACCTGTCGCAGATAGGGCAGCGGCGCTGGATCTTGCCTCGGTCCATCGAGCCGAAACGGCTCCAGCGCCTCGCGGGCGACCACCCAGGGGCTGATCGAGGTCGCGAACGCCTTGCCCTGGAACGGTCCGAGCGGCACATATTCCCACTGCTGGATGTCGCGCGCGCTCCAATCATTCAACAGCACGAAGCCGAAGATCATCGCCTCTGCCTGCGCTTCGGTAAGCATCTCGCCCATCGGCGACGGTTGCCCAATCACGGCGCCCATTTCGAGTTCAAAATCGAGCCGCTTGCAGGGGCCGAAACCCGGATGCTCGGCACTCGGAGGCTTCAACTGTCCGCGCGGCCGGCGCACTTTGGTGCCGGAGACCACCACCGTCGAGGCGCGCCCGTTGTAGCCGATCGGCATATGCAGCCAGTTCGGCTGCAACGCATTGTCCTTGCCGCGGAACATGACGCCGACATTGGTGGCGTGTTCTTTCGACGAATAGAAATCGGTGTAGCCTGAGACCGCGATCGGCAAATGCAATCTTGCGTTCGCCATCGGCACCAGCGCGCGCTCGCGCAGCTCGTCATTATCGCGCAGCTCAGGACTGTTGTGCCGCAGCAACTCGCTGATCCGCGCGCGGGTCTGCGACCACACTTTGGGCCCCAGCGCCATGAAGGGATTGAGCGTCGAGGCCGAGAACACGCCGAGATTGCCGACGTCCAGCCGGCAATCCTGCTCGAGCTCCCAGAGATCGAGGACATAATCACCGATCGCAACGCCGACGCGCGGCGCAGGCAGCGCTGCTGTCGAGAACACGCCGTAAGGCAGGTTCTGGATCGGGAAGTCCGATGCGGCATCGACCGGAATGAAGGAACGAAGGGAGGGATCGTTGGGATGGGGCACTTGATTCTCCAATTGAGAAGCCGTCATTCCGGGATGGTCCGAAGGACCAGACCCGGAATCTCGAGATTCCGGGTTCATCGCTGCGCGATGCCCCGGAATGACGTAAAATAGCTGGCGCTATCTTACGGCTTGTTCGGATCGAATCGTTTCTCCAGCCCCTTCCAGCAATCCGCATAGTCATCCTGCAACGTCGAGGACTTTGCCGCGTGCGTGGTGATGCGTTGCGGAAACCGCGTCTCGAACATGAAGGCCATCGTGCCGGTCAGCTTGACCGGCTTCAATTCGGAATTGCTGGCGTGATTGAAGGCTTGGTGGTCGGGACCGTGCGGCAACATCATATTGTGCAGGCTCATGCCGCCGGGCGTGAAGCCCTGCGGCTTCGCATCATAGATGCCGTAGATCAGCCCCATAAATTCCGACATGATGTTCATGTGATACCACGGTGGACGGAAGGTGTTTTCCGCCACCGCCCAGCGTTCCGGGAAAATGACAAAGTCGATATTCGCGGTGCCGGCGGTTTCCGATGGCGAGGTCAGCACAGTGAAGATCGAGGGATCCGGATGGTCGAAGCTGATGGCGCCGACCGGCGAAAAGCTCCGCAGATCGTATTTGTACGGCGCGTAATTGCCGTGCCATGCCACCACGTCGATCGGCGAATGCGCCAGCCTGGTCACAAACAGCGAGCCGCCCCATTTGACAAATAATTCGGTCGGCGTGTCCTTGTCTTCATAGGCCGCGACAGGGGTGAGGAAATCGCGGGCGTTGGCAAGGCAATTGGCGCCGATCGGGCCGCGCTCGGGCAGCTTGAAGGCGCCGCCGTAATTCTCGCAGAAATAACCGCGCGCCGGAGCGCCTGTGATCTCGACCCGGAATTTCACCCCGCGCGGGATCACCACAATCTCGCCAGGCCCGGCGTCGATCCGGCCGAATTCGGTGATGAAACGCAGGTCTCCCTGCTGCGGCACGAACAGCATTTCGCCATCGGCATTGTAGAAATGCTGATCGACCATCGATTTGGTGATGAGAAAGACATGCGCCGCCATGCCGGCTTGCGTGCTGGCGTCTCCCGCGGTGGTCATGGTCTGCACGCCCTGCAGGAAGGTCATCTCTTCTTTCGGGATCGGCGTCGGATCCCAGCGCAGTTGCGCGATCGAAAGCTCCTGCTCATGGCACGGCGCGGTGCGCCACAGCCCGGCATCGACCTTGGCGAAGCGGCCGGAGTGCCTGACCGAAGGCCGGATCCGGTAGAGCCAGGAGCGTTCGTTGCTGCCGCGAGGTGCGGTGAAAGGCGAACCGGACAGCTGTTCGGCGTAAAGCCCGTAGGCGCAGCGTTGCGGCGAATTGCGTCCGATCGGCAATGCGCCGGGCAGTGCCTCGGTTTCAAAACTGTTGCCGAATCCGGACATGTAGCCCGGCGTGATGCCGACGGTGCTGCGGCTGATCACATCCGGCGAAGTGTTGATATTCATGGTCATCCTCCTTGCAAGGCAGCCCACATTTGAAGGTCGCGCTCGGCGGTCCAGATCACGGGGTCGTCTATTCCCGATGCTTCGTCGAAGGCCCGCGAGACGTTGAACGGCAGACAGTGCTCGTAGATCGCAAAATTCTGGAATTTCGGGTCCATCATTTCGCGCGTCGCCGCCATGGTCTCCTTGAGGTTACGGCCCTGGGCGACCGACGCTTCCGCTGCGCCATAGAGCGTGGTGACGAAATCGCGCGTCATCGCGATCGCCTCGCGGCCGGTTGAAAGTCCCTTGAGCGCATCGCCGCGCCCGGGCGCGATCGCCTTCGGATTGAAGGCGCGAATTTCGTTCAGCGTCGCCGGCCATTCGCGCAAATATGCGTCGCCGCAATAACAGGCCGAATGGTACTCGATCAGGTCGCCGGAAAACATCACTTCCGCATCCGGCACCCAGGCCACGATATCGCCGGAGGTATGTCCCGCGCCGAGCTGCATCAATCGCACCTCGCGCTTCCCGAGATAAATCGACATGTCACCTTCGAACGTCAGCGTCGGCCAGGTCAGGCCGGGAATGCTTTGCGCATCCTGGAACAGACGCGGGAAGCGGCCATATTCGGAATCCCAATCCTGCTGGCCGCGCTCCTCGATCAGCCGGCGGGTTTCCTGCGAGGCGATCACGGCTTGCGCCTTGTAGGCCGACGCCCCAAGCACCCGCACCGCGTGATAATGCGACAGTACCACATATTTGATCGGCTTGTCGGTGACGGTGTGCACCCGCTCGATCACCTCGTTGGCCATCGCCGGTGTCGCCTGCGCGTCGAACACGATGCAGCCGTCATCGCCGACGATGACGGCCGAATTGGGATCACCCTCCGCGGTGAAGGCATAGAGATCGGCGCCGATCTCGGAGAAGGTGATCTTCTTCTCGGCCATATCGGTCGTGGATGCGAAACCTTTTGTCATTAACTCGAATCCTTCGCGGCAACTCTTCCCCCGTCATTGCGAGGAGCCTTTGGGCATATTCATACCACTACTGCTGTTGCTGTTATTGTTGTTGTTGCTGCTGACTGGCTTCCAGCATCCTCCGCTTCGCCAGCGCAATCGCTTCATGCAGCACGTCTATATCGCCGATATGATTGGCAAGAATGAGGACCAGCGCCGCGTCGAGATCGGCACTTTGCGCCTCGCTCAATCCGCGATGGGCTTCGACGATGGCGCGATACGCATCGTCCGGCTTGGCGAAATTCGAGCGGGTCGACAATGCCATGGAGACCTCAGTCGTTGCCGGCGGCGCGCGCCAAGGCGGCGTCGAGTGCGATTCGTGTCGGATGCCGAAAACGTGCGGCGACATAGCCGTCGGGGCGCAGCAGATAGGCGGTGCCAGGCTCGGCATCGTAGCGTACAGCCGTAAGCCCCGTTGAATCGGAAAAGCCGGCGTCGCCGCCGATACGGATCACACCGAGACCATCGGGCGGATCGACCATAGCGCCGTTCACAAATTCAAGCAGGGTGAACCGCGTTCCGCACTTGATGAAGGCGTCGGTCAGATACACGGTTTCGCCGGCCGGCGCGGTGATCGGCGCATCGGGCATCGAGGCGCCGGGCCGCGGGCCTCCGCGCCACAGATCGCGATCAGCGGTTGAAAGCGGTGAGTCATAGATCGAGGGAACCGAAAGCCTTCCGCCATTGATCATGCGCTTGCCGAATTCGGTTTCCCTGGCAAGCGACAGCACCGCCTTGCGCAACCGCGCCTCCTGACGCGTAGCGGGCGCCATGAAATCGGTCGATCGAGTCGATTCCCGGATGTTCTCGTCGGCCGCCATGCTGCGCTCGACGTGATAACTTTCGAGCAATGCTTCCGGCGAGACCTTCCTCAGCACGCGGTCTAGTTTCCAGGCGAGATTCTCCGCATCTTCCAGGCCTGAATTGGCTCCCCGCGCCCCGAACGGCGAGACCTGATGCGCGGCGTCGCCGGCAAATATCACGCGGCCGTGGATGAATTTATCCATTCGGCGGCACTGGAATTTGTAAAGCGAAATCCACTCGAAATCGAACTTGTCATGCCCGAGCATGCGCGCGATCCGTGGCCGCACATTCTCAGGTTTCTTCTCGGCGACTGGGTCCGCGTCCGGGTTGAGCTGCAGGTCGATGCGCCAGATGTCATCGGGCTGCTTGTGCAGCAACGCCGACCGCCCGGCATGAAACGGCGGATCGAACCAGAACCAGCGCTCGGTCGGAAATTCCGCGGTCATCCTGACGTCGGCGATCAGGAACTGATCCTCGAAGACTTTTCCTGCAAATTGCGCGCCCACCATTTGCCGCAACGACGATCGGGCGCCGTCGCAGGCCACGACATAATTGGCGCCGATCCGGTAGGGTCCGTCGGGCGTCTCGACCGTCAGGATGGCGTGGTCGTTACGCTGCTCCAGCGCGATCACCTTGTTGCGCCAGCGCAAGTCGACGCCCGCGAGTTCCCGCACGCGATCGACCAGATAGCCCTCGGCATAAAACTGCTGGAGATTGATGAAGGCAGGCCGCTTGTGACCCTGCTCCGGCAACAGATCGAACTGATAAAGCTGCGAGGTGCTGTGAAAGATCTTGCCGACGCACCACACAACACCCTTGTCGACCATGCGCTGGCCGATACCGAGCCGGTCCCAGAATTCGAGCGAACGCTTCGAAAAGCAGATCGCGCGCGAGCCCTCGCCGATCCGGTCGGCATCGTCGAGCAGCACGACGCCCTGGCCACGCTGCGCCAGATCGATCGCAAGCGATAGCCCGACCGGCCCGGCGCCGATCACCACGACCGGATATTCCGCCATGCTGCCACCGGTCCGATCCTGATCGGCGTGGCGACGATAGCCGAACTGGGCCTCGGACTGGACTTTGGATGACTGGAACCTGGACTGCGCCATGCTCGCTCTGGCCAAGGGGCACTGCCCCCGCTATGATAGTCGCATCTGCAACTATCTAAACTCCGTGCGCGTTCCGCCGTCAACTCAAATTGGAGCGATTTTTGCCAAAAGCGCCTTCGAGCGAAGTTCGCGCGCCCTTGCGCGGGGAGAATGCTTCCCAAACAGGCCCCCGCCTCGATCTCTTCAAATTTGTGCCGTTCCGCCTGAACCGGCTGGCGGCCGAGGTCTCCGCCGCGCTGTCCAGCGAGTATCAGGAGCGCTACGGGCTGGATATCCCGGAATGGCGGGTGCTGGCCACGCTTGGCTTCCGCAACCAGGCATGCAGCGCGCAGTACATTGCGCATTGCACGCGGACCCACAAATCCACCATCAGCCGCGCCGTCACCGCGCTGATGACGCGGCAGCTCGTGGAACGGGTCGAGAATAAGGACGATCGCCGCGAGTTCACCTTGCGGATGACGCGGAAAGGAAGAGCGCTGTACGAAAGACTGATCCCGCGCCTGCTGCGCAAGGAACGTGAGATCATGCTGTGTCTCAGCGCGAAGGAGCAAACCGACTTCGCGCGCCTGCTCGGCAAGATCGAGAGCAGCCTTGGCCTTGTGCGGACGAATGAGCGAGCGGACGAGGGGGAGTGTTACTAAGGGGTTTACCTGTCATTCCAGGATGGTCCGAAGGACCAGGCCTCAGATGCGCAATTGCGCATCGGGGAATCTCGAGATTCCGGGTTCGATGCTTCGCGTCGCCCCGGAATGACGAAAGTAATTCACTTCGCCGCCGTCACCACGATCTCCACGATATGCGGCGGTTCGAGATCGACGCCGATGCAGGCCCGCATCGGCGGATTGGCGGCGTCGACCCATTCGTCCCAGGCGCGGTTCATCTCGGCCTTCCGTGCCATGTCGGCGATGTAGACGATGGCCGACAAGATCTTGCTCTTGTCGGTGCCGCACAATGCAAGGCTCTCGTCGACGCGGCGAAGCGCTTTGGTGCTCTGCTCGTACATCGAGGAGGTGACCGGATCGGGCGCGACCGCCACCGTGAACACGAGATCGCCGTGAACGACGGCACGGCTGCGTGTTGGCGTGAGGCCGGGAAAACGGGTGATCATGGCTAACTCCGATTCGATCAAGGCTCTGTGTTGCCGAACACCGGCGGCTATTTTGCGAATGAGCGCGACGGCTGCAGGTGCAACGAATAGGCATCGACCTTGTCGCTGGCGCGCGGGTAGATCGCGGCAACCAGCGGATCGTGGCCCGGGATGATGCGATCGGGATGACCGGCGAGGCGCTCGACGATTTCCCAGCCCTGGCACATGTCGCCGATGTTGTAGACGATCGGAAACGGACTGCGGCGATGCAGATTGCCGTAGTAGTGCGCCGCATCCGACGCCAGCACCACCGGCCCGCGCGCGGTCTCGACCCGCACCACCTGTAATCCGTCGGAATGACCGCCGACGCGATGCACGGTGACGCCGGGCGCGACTTCGCCATCGCCAGAATGAAAAATGACGCGCTCACCGTAGACGTGGCGCACCATCAGCGTCACATGTTCTACTGAAAACGGATGACGCAGGGCGCCAAAGCACATGCAGCGCCCGGTGGCGTAGCTCATCTCGCGGTCCTGCAAATGAAATCGCGCGTTCGGAAACAGGTCGAGATTGCCGGCATGGTCGTAATGCATGTGAGTGACGACGACGTCCCTGATCGCACCGGTACTGACACCGAACCGCGCCAGCGCATCCACCGGATTGAGCGTGAGCTTGCGGTTTCGCAAGCCCGCTTCCTCCGCATTGAAACCGGTATCAACCAGAATATCGCGGCCGCCGCCCCGGATCAGCCAGACGAAATAATCAAGGTCCGACGCCGCGGTCTCGTGCGGGTCCGGCGACAGGTAATTCATATGGGGGGTGCGTGGCGACATCGTCGCGTAGCGAAGCGCATAGATTTCGTAGGCGTTTTCCATCGGTTGAACTTTTTCTTCAGTGATTGACTGACCGCAGCAAGCCATCGCCGTGCGAAAAGGTCAAACCCCTATCGGTTAGCAGGGGCTATGAAACGCCGGCTCTCCGTAATTGGCAAAGACACCATCGATCGTTCTTTTCACATGTCCGCAACATTTGTGGCCCGCCGCCAAATGCCGCGATCGCTGAGTTGGCTGGCCTTGGCGGCCGGCTCTGAACAGGCACGGCGCGCAAGCCTATCGCGGTAAATCGTCGCGTATTTGCGGCTTTCGCACGCGTTGACAGCGCTTGCGGGCCTGGTTTGATAATGCGATTTTCGTGGGGTAAGGTCGCCGGGCGCACGCTGGGATCGGCGCCTTTTTTGGCTGGACTGACGCCGTATGAGAATCCGCCTTGCATTGATTGCCCTTTTAACCCTGTCGATCGCGCCGCTTTTCGCGTCGGCCGCCACCGCCGCCGACCGGTTTGCCCTTGTCATCGGCAACGCCAAATATCCCGACGCAGACGCGCCCCTGAAGGAGCCCATCAACGACGCCCGCGACATCGCCGACGAGCTCAAGCGCGACGGCTTTACGGTCGAGATCGGCGAGAATCTGACCGGCGACGGGATGCACCGCGCATTCGAGCGGCTCTATGGTCATATCAAGCCCGGCAGCGTCGCGCTGGTCTTCTTCAGCGGCTTTGGCATCCAGTCCAACCGCCAAAGCTACATGATTCCGGTCGATGCGCAGATCTGGACCGAGCCGGATGTCCGTCGCGACGGCTTCAGCCTGGAGGTGGTGCTGGGCGAAATCAACAATCGCGGTGCTGGCGTCAAGATCGCGCTGATCGACGCCTCCAGGCGCAATCCATTCGAGCGCCGGTTCCGGAGCTTCTCCGCTGGCCTCGCACCCGTGATCGCGCCGAACGGAACGCTGGTGATGTACTCGGCGGCGCTTAGCTCCGTCATCTCCGACAATGGCGGCGATCACAGTCTGTTCGTTCAGGGGCTGCTCAAGGAAATTCGCGCTCCCGACCTGATGGCGGAGGAGACGCTGAACCGGACCCGTGTCGGCGTCACCCGCGCATCCCGCGGCGAGCAGGTGCCGTGGATTTCATCATCGCTGGCCGAGGACTTCTCGTTCATTCCAGGCGCGCGGCCTCCCGGCCCTGTCGCGGCACTTCCCCAACCACCGATTCCAGAACCTCCGCCTCCGCCGACACCGCCCCGCGTGGACCCCCCGCCGCTGCCACCGCCGGCGAAGGCCGAGACTCCCGTCCTGCGTCCGCCCGACAAGCCGGCCCAAAACCCACCAAAAGCCGATGCGACGCCACCGCCGCCGCCTGCGAAGGCTGATACCCCTGTCCTGCTTCCGCCCGAAAAGCCGGCGCAAAACCCACCAAAAGCCGATGCGACGCCGCTGCCAGCGCCGCAGCAGCCTTCGCTCGCTGACGACCCGACGATCAAGAGCCTGACCGCCAGGCTTGCCGATAATCCCGACGATGCCGGCGCGCTCTACCGGCGCGGGCAGGTCTATGCCAGCAAGGGCGCGTACGATCTCGCCATCAAGGACTTCGATAACTCGCTGCGGCTCAATCCGAAGGACGTCGAAGCCTATAACAACCGCTGCTGGGCCCGCACGGTGATCGGCGAGTTGCTGTCGGCGCTGCGGGATTGCAATGAGGCGCTGCGGCTGCGCCCGAATTTCGTCGATGCCCTCGACAGCCGTGGTCTTGTCAACCTCAAGAGCGGGCAGGCCAAAAACGCGATCGCCGATTTTGACGCCGCCCTGAAGATAAATCCGCGGCTGACGTCGTCGCTATACGGGCGGGGACTTGCCAAGCAGCGCAACGGAGCAGTCGCGGAGGGCGAGGTGGACATCGCCAATGCGAAGGCCATGGATCCGAATATCGTCAAGGAATTTGCGGATTACGGCGTGCGTTGACAATAATTTAGGTTGACGGCGGGCCTCCGCGAACCTCGGAGCGGGCGCAACGACAAATGAGAAAAAAGCCGCGGCCGATTGGGGTTTTACTGGCAACGGCTGATTGGAAAATCCATTGCAATCGCGCAACGTGCGGAGGAGGGGCTGGCAATGTCGAAGATTTCACGAGAGAAAAGTCTTATCACGTTCCTTTCACTGCTGACGATCAGCGCCGCGCTCTCGATCGGCGTGGCCACAGCCGCCGAGGACGTCACTGAGGATCAGATCCTGCGGGCGCTGACGCCGGTCAAGGAACTTTCGACCAGAGGACTCTCGGCGGGACCGCAGACCCAGACCGATCCGGCGGGGGCCGCCGCCGAGGGGCGTTTCGTGCAGACGCTGCGTAACCGGCCCACGCGCTCGCTTTCGGTCACGGAGCGCGAGGAAATCGCCACCATCGTCAAGGACAAGCCGAAGATCGATCTTGAAATCAACTTCGACTACAACTCAGCCGATATCAGCGCCAAGTCGTTGCCCTCAGTGCAGGCTTTGGGGCGGGCGCTTTCCAATCCCGATTTGAAGGGCTCGACCTTTGTCGTGGCCGGTCATACCGACGCCATGGGCGGCGAGATCTACAACCAGGACCTTTCGGGGCGCCGCGCCGATTCGATCAAGCGTCATCTGGTCGAAAAATTCGGGATTGACGGCACCGACCTCATAACGGTCGGATACGGCAAGACCAAGCTGAAGGACCCGACTCACCCGACAGCGGAAGTGAACCGCCGCGTCCAGGTCGTGAACATGGAAAACAAGGCTACCGCGTCCAAGTGACCGGGGATGATCCCGGAGAAAGTTTTGCATCTACTTGCGTCCCGCCCCAATGCGGGACGCTTTTGTATGTCATAGTCCGTCATTCCGGGATGGTGCGTTAGCACCAGACCCGGAATCTCGAGATTCCGGGTTCGATGCTTTGCATCGCGCCGGAATGACGGTCTTGCAAAAGGTCTGGATTGATCCCGCGATGACGCTTTCCGAATATCTCAAACCTGCGCTAGCGGTGGCCGTTTTCGCGGTGCTTGGCGGTGCCTGGTACTGGTTTGAGCACCGCTCCCGTCCAGAAGAGAAGGACACGCCGAGCAATGCGCTCGTCATCGTCACGAAATCCACCAATGCATGCTTCTCCGACCTGGTGCGGGTCACCGGATTTGTCGTGCCGCGCCGGGAAGCGGTGGTCGGGGTCGACCAGGAGGGATCCAAGGTTGCCGATCTGTTGGTCCGCGAAGGTGAAATGGTCACAGAGAATCAGGAACTCGCGCGATTGACCACGCCACCGGCGCAACCGGCCGGTGGCGGCTCACGGCCGGCCTCGCTGCGCGCACCGGCCGCCGGACTCCTTACCCAGGTCAACACGATCGTCGGCGCCCCGGCTTCGCCCCAGGCCGGCCCGATGTTCCGCATTGCCGTCAACAACGAGGTCGACCTCGATGCCGAAGTACCCGCGGTCCACATGATGAAGCTCAATTCCGGCGCGACCGTGCGTATCAGCCGGGACAACGGACCGGATATCGTCGGGCGCGTCAGGCTGGTTTCGCCCCAGATCGATCGCACCACCCAGCTCGGCCATGTCAGGATCACCCTGACCAACAATCCCTCGCTCAAGATCGGCATGTTCGCCCAGGCCAGCATCGACGCCAAGCGCAGCTGCGGCGTTGCCATCCCGCGCACCGCCATTGACCATCTGACGGTTCAGGTGGTCAAAGGGAATATCGTTGAGACGCGAAGAGTTCGGGTTGGCCTGGTGTCCGACACGTCAACGGAAATCCTTGAGGGCCTCGACGTCGGCGAAATCGTGGTGGCCGACGCTGGCTCCTCGCTGCATGACGGCGACCAGATCAAGACCATGTTCGCCGAGGAACTCGATCGAACGCGGGTACGCTGATGGCTATGAATATTTCGGCATGGTCGATCCGCAATCCGCTGCCTTCCATCGTGTTTTCGATCATCCTCTTGGTGCTCGGATGGGTCAGCTTCACCAAGCTCGCGGTGACGCGGCTGCCGAGCGCCGATATTCCGGTGATCTCGGTCGCCGTATCGCAATTCGGCGCGGCGCCAGCCGAGCTTGAATCGCAGGTCACCAAGACCATCGAAGACGGCGTGTCGGGCGTCGAGGGTGTGCGGCACATTTCATCCTCGATCACCGATGGACTGTCGTTGACGACGATCCAGTTCGCGCTTGAGACCAACACCGACCGCGCGCTGAACGACGTCAAGGACGCGGTGACGCGGGTGCGCGCCAACCTGCCGCAAAACGTCACCGAGCCGCTGATCCAGCGCGTCGACGTGATCGGCCTGCCGATCGTCACCTATGCCGCGATCTCGCCCGGCAAGACGCCCGAGCAGTTGTCCTATTTCGTCGACGACGTCGTCAAGCGCGCGCTGCAGGGCGTGCGCAACGTTGCCCAGGTCGAGCGTATCGGCGGTGTCGAACGCGAAATTCTCGTCTCACTCGATCCCGACCGGCTACAGGCCGCAGGGCTCACCGCGGTCGATGTCAGCCACCGCCTGCGCGGCACCAATGTCGATCTGGCCGGGGGCCGCGCCGAAATCGGAAAGAACGACCAGGCGATCCGCACGCTTGCCGGCGCCAAGACCCTCAACGATCTCGCCGGAACCATGATCAGCCTGCCGACCGGCGGCGAAGTCCGTCTTGACGATCTGGGAACGGTCACCGACACCATCGCCGACCGCCGCACCTTCGCCCGCTTCAACGGTGAGCCGGTGGTGGCGCTCGGCATCAAACGTTCGAAAGGCGCCAGCGACGTGGTGGTCGCCGCCGCCGTACAGAAGCGCATCGACGCGCTGAAAATTGCGCATCCCGACGTCGACCTCAAGCTGATCGACACCTCGGTGGAATACACCAAGGGCAACTACGAGGCCGCGATCTCGACCCTGTTCGAAGGCGCCATTCTCGCCGTCATCATCGTGCTTTTGTTCCTGCGCGATATCCGCGCCACCATCATCGCCGCGATCTCGCTGCCGCTGTCGATCTTTCCGGCATTCTGGGCGATGGACATTCTGGGATTTTCGCTAAACCTCGTCAGCTTCCTCGCCATCACGCTATCGACCGGTATTCTGGTCGACGATGCCATCGTCGAGATCGAGAACATCGTGCGCCACATGCGGATGGGCAAGTCGCCCTATCGCGCAGCTCTTGAAGCCGCCGACGAAATCGGACTCGCCGTCATCGCGATCTCGCTGACCATCATCGCGATCTTCGCGCCCGCGAGCTTCATGTCCGGGATCGCCGGGCAATTCTTCAAGCAATTCGGCATCACGGTTTCTGTCCAGGTGTTCTTCTCGCTGCTGGCCGCGCGGTTCGTCACGCCGGTGCTCGCCGCCTACTTCCTGAAAGATCATCCGCATGACGACCCGCCGCCGGGACGGGTGCTGCAGACCTATACGCGGCTCGTGACCTGGTCGGTGAAGCATTACTTCATCACCGTGCTGATCGGCTTTGGCATTTTCGCAGCTTCGATCTGGAGCATCACACTGCTGCCGCAGGGCTTCCTGCCGGCGCAGGACACCGCGCGCTCGCTGCTGGCGATGGAGCTGCCGCCCGGCTCGCAGCTCGCCTATACCGAGAAGGTCACCGAAGAAATCGTCACGCGCCTGCGCAAGCGGCAGGAGGTCAAAAACGTATTCGTCGACGGCGGTCGGGTACCGCCGGGGACCTTCGAAGTACGCCGTGCCGCGCTGATCATCAACTACACGCCAAAGACCGATCGCAAGATCACCCAGCGCGAGCTCGAGCTCGAAATCGGCCGTGAACTCGAAAACGTTCCCGATATCCGGTTCTGGTTCCTCGACGAGAACGGCCTGCGCGCGATCTCGCTGGTCGTCACCGGCGCCGACAGCAATATCGTCAACAATGTCGCCAGCGAACTCGCCAACCAGATGAAGCGAATTCCGCTGATCGCCAATGTGATCTCGGAGACCTCGCTCGACCGTCCGGAGCTTCGCATCCAGCCGCGGGCGGATCTCGCCGCACGGCTCGGCGTCTCCACCGAAAGCCTGTCGGAGACCATTCGCGTCGCCACCATCGGCGATGTCGGCCCGGCGCTCGCCAAATTCGATGCCGGCGACCGGCAAGTGCCGATCCGTGTCCAGCTCGAGGACGGCGCGCGCGGCAATCTGCAAATTCTCGACCAGTTGCGAGTGCCGCTCGGCGGCGGCCGCGGCGGCGTGCCGCTGTCCGTCGTCGCCGACATCAAGCTCGACCAGGGCCCCACCAGCATCAACCGCTATGACCGGGAGCGGCAGGCCACCGTGGCGGCTGACCTGGTCGGCACGGCGGCGCTCGGTGACGCCACCAAGAAGATCTACGAACTTCCGGTGATGAAAAGCCTGCCCAAGGGCGTGACGGTGAACCCGTCGGGCGATGCCGAAAGCCTGAACGAATTGTCGGCCGGTTTTGCCACCGCCATCACGGCCGGGCTGATGATGGTTTACGCGGTGCTGGTGCTGTTGTTTGGAACCTTCCTGCAGCCGATCACCATCCTGTTCTCACTGCCGCTCTCGATCGGCGGCGCGATCGTGGCGCTGCTGGTGACCGGCAAGCAGCTCACGACGCCGGTGTGGATCGGAATCCTGATGCTGATGGGCATCG
>DASQOU010000338.1:0-29438 GCA_035644295.1 Bradyrhizobium sp. | reverse complement strand
CACCCGCGCGGAGTGCTCCGGCCTGAGTTTCGACAGCACCACGGCGATGGTCTGCGGATATTCGTTCTTGAGATAGTTGGCCAGCACCTCTTCCTGAACGTTGGAGAGCTTCTCCCACATGTTGCGGCCGGCGGGGCCGCGAATTTCGTCCATGATGCCGGTGACGCGCTCGGGGGGCAGGTATTGTTGAAGCAGCCGCTCGGTGGCGTCGAAGTTTCCCATCAAGGCCCCGGATGCCGACATCCGCGACACGAATTCAAGCAGCATGTCCTCGACCACTTCTGCCTCGACGGTGCCAAGCGTCGACATATGGATCGACAGTTCGCGCACTTCATCGTCGTCGAGCAGCGACCAGACCTTGCCGCCATATTGTTCGCCAAGCGCCAGCATCAGGATCGCGGCACGTTTCGGGCCGCTCAGCGGAGCCGCTTTAGGCCGGTTGCCCTGACGAGCCGCCAGCGAGGAAATGACGCTGGTGATGTCGTTGACATTTGTGGTTTGGGGTACGGCCATGTCAGATCACGCGGCGGGTTCGGCGAGCCATTGACGAACAATGGCGGCGGTTTCGTTGGGATTTCGTTCGGCCAGTTCACCGACGCGATGTACCGATTGGGCGTGGACCTGGCCCTGCACCTGGGCCACATCGATCAGCTGCGCGGTGGTGTTGGACACGAGGCTCTGGCCGGTCGCGCCCGCGGCCGGGTGGCTGCCGTCGGTCAGCGCCGGCATCGCGCCATCGCCGGAGGGTAACGCGACCACCTCGGTTGCGAGGATGCGTTTGACCAGTGGCCGGACCACCATGAACAGCACGATCAGACCGAGCAGCATCATGACGCCGAGCTCGATGACATACATCACGTCGTCCTTGGTGAAGTGCAGCATCCCGAGCAGGCCGGTCGGCTCGGCGAGCGGGGGGACGGCAGGCGCCTCGGCGAATCGGAGGTTGACGACCTCGACCTGATCGCCGCGCTTCTGATCGAAGCCGATCGCCGAGCGCACCAGCGCGGCGATGCGATCCAGCTGTTCCTTGCTGCGGTCCTGATAGACCATCTCGCCTTTGTCATTCTTGGTGTAGCTGCCGTCGACCAGCACGGCGACCGAAATGCGATTGACCCTTCCGGCCTCGGTTACCTCGGTCTTGGTGGTGCGGGAGATTTCGTAATTGTTGGTCTCCTCCGTCTTCTTGCTCTGGTCGCGCGCAGTCGGCGCAGTGGTGTTCTGCTGGTTGCCGGGCAGCTCGTTGTTGACGGTGACCTGGCCGTTGTTCTCGGCCGTCGCGCTGGATTCCTCGCGGGTCTGGCTCGAGCGCAGCACCCGGCCTTCGGGATCGAAGCGGTCCGAGGTCTGGGTGATCTTGTTGTAGTCGAAGTCCGCCGAGAGCTGGACGCGGGCGCGGCCTGCGCCGACCACCGACGACACGATCGCCTCGATTTCGTTGCGCATCCGCTTCTCGTAACCGGCGCGGCGCTCATCCCCGATGGCGTTATCGGTAGTGCCGCTGGCGCCATCGGCCAGCAATTGGCCGGCTTCGTCGATGATCGACACCCGCTGCGGCTTCAGGCCGTTGACGGCGGAAGCAACCAAATGGCGGATGGCCCTGATCTGTTGCGGTTCGAGCGTGCCGCGCACGCGCACGACGATCGAGGCCGACGGCTCGGGCATCTCGCGCGAAAACAACGGGCGTTCCGGCAGAACCAGATGGACCCTCGCCGCCTGGACGCGGTCGATGGCGCGGATGGTGCGGGCCAGTTCGCCTTCAAGGGCGCGCAGATGATTGATGTTCTGGACGAAGCTCGTGGTGCCGAGCGCGTCGGATTTATCGAAAATCTCGTAACCGACGCCGCCGCCCTTCGGCAAGCCGGTTTCGGCGAGCTTCATTCGAAGCCGCGTGACCTTGTCCTTCGGCACCATGATCACGGCGCCGTCGTTGCGCAATTCGAAGGGAATGGCCTGGCGTTCCAGGTCCTTGATGACGGCCGAAGAGTCCTCGATGCTGAGATCGGTGAAGAGGGTGGTCATCTGCGGAGTGGTGACGCGCATGATGACAAACGCGAAGAAGCCGATCAGCGCGGTTGTAACCGCGACCATCGCCATCAACCGCGCAGCACCCAGACCCCTCAGGAAGCTTACAAGACTCTGCAAAACCAACCGCCCCTTGGATTCGGCTCGATGAGCCGACTGGGCAATTATTGCCTATGGGATGGTTTCGATATGGTTAACGAGGGTTAAGGGGGGCGGCGAAAGTTCAGCACGGAAAAAATCGGCTTCAGCGCGTATTCCGCAAAAGTGGTCGCCGGTTTTGCGATCAGAATACGCGCAGTCTTTAGCTGGAGCGTTTTTCTTGCGGCAAACCGGCCGCCACTTTGCCGGAAAAAGCTCCGTGCGAAGCCGATTTTCTTAAAAATGCCGTTGGCTCGGAAAGGCGCCTATTGGCGGTATTGCTGGATCCGGGTGGTGCGCAGCCCCGCAAGGCCATGTTGGTCGATGGAAAACTGCCAGGACAGGAATTCGTCGACGGTCAGCGTGTAGCGGCTGCAAGCCTCCTCAAGGGAGAGCAGGCCGCCGCGAACCGCCGCAACGACTTCGGCCTTGCGACGGATGACCCATCGCTTGGTTCCGGGTGCGGGCAGATCCGCAATTGTTAACGGACTACCGTCGGGCCCGATGACATACTTTACCCTCGGGCGATGGGGCTCTGTCATGGCGTACTCACAAACTCTCAACCACTGAACTCACAGGTCACAACCTACGCCCACCGGCTTAAAATTTGCCTAAGCCCAAGGCTTCAATACGAATCTCCTTGAAAATGCTTCGAGAACGACCTTCCGGGCGCCGTTTCGGCGCCCGGATCGACGGTCGGGAGGCCCGGCGCGTCGGCGGCCGGCCGCAATTGAGCGATTATTGGACGATTGGGAGGGCCGTCGTCAGTTGATGATGCTTTGGATCTGGTTGACCGTAAAGGTCTGGCCGTCGATCGACAGCAGAGGCGGCGACTGGGTGAGATCGACCGAACTGACCACGCCCGCGATCTGGGTTTTGAGCGCGACCGTGTTGCCCAAGGCGTCCTTGGCGGTAGCCGTGAGCTTGTAACTGCCGTCGGGGAACTTGGTGCCGTCGTTGCCCTTGCCGTCCCAATTGAACGGCTGGTTATTGCCGGCGTTGGCCGGGAAGGTGCCAGAGAAGACGGTTTGACCGTTAGAGCTGGTGATGGAGATATCGACGTTCGAATTCGAGGGAATGTTGAGCTCCCAGCTCGCTTTGCCTTGACTCAGTGACGCGGTATCGCCGGCGACCACCGCCGTTTTGCCGACAAATCCCAAGGCCTGGGTCGATTGCGTGGTCTGCTGCAGGGAAACCAGCGTCGCCAACGAGTCGTTGGTGTTGAGCTGCTGCTGAACGCCGGCGAATTCGACGAGCTGCTGGGTGAACTGGTTGGTATCCAGCGGACTGAGCGGATTCTGGTTCTTCAACTGCGTCGTCAAAAGCTGCAGAAAGCTCTGGAAGTTGCCGGCGATCTGGGTGGAGGCCAGTGCGTTGGCGGCCTTGGCGCCGGACGAGGAGGTTGGCAATTGCGTCGTGCCTGAGACGACGGGATGGGATGTGGTTGGTGCCGTTGCCGCTGTCGTTGTCATGTTTGTCTCCTCAAACCCTGATATCCACGCCGCTGCTCGGTCCGAGCGGGCGTCCGTAACTGCGTCCCGCGACCGCTGCGGGGATGGTGTTTTCTTCGCTGATGACCAGCCGCTGGGCGTTGGCGCTGGT
The DNA here is from genome assembly GCA_035644295.1 of Bradyrhizobium sp. Classification (GTDB taxonomy): domain Bacteria; phylum Pseudomonadota; class Alphaproteobacteria; order Rhizobiales; family Xanthobacteraceae; genus Bradyrhizobium. Next base: position 25,676 of record DASQOU010000338.1, on the reverse strand, counting down.
GTCGTTGCCGCTGTTCTGGCCGGAAGAGGACTGGTCGCGCAGGCTGAATTGCAGGCCGCCGTTACCGGTCTTGAGGCCTGCGTCATCCAGTGCGCGCTGCAACTGGGGTGCGTCCTGGCGCAACATCGACAGCGTTTCCGGCTTTTCGACCGTCAAATGCGACGTCACCTGGCCGTTGCGATCGATATCGATGCGAACATCGATACGGCCAAGATCGGCCGGGTCGAGCCGGATTTCGAAACGGCTCTTGCCGCTCTTGACGGAGGCGGCGATCTCCAGCGCGAGCCCGCTTACGGGCACCGGCCCGTTCGTCGCCGCCGTAACGTTGAATGCTGTTGCCGGCGCAGCGGCAGCCGCTGGCGTATTGAGCTGCGGCTGGAAGGTGCCAACCGGCTGAGTGCCGGCGTCGGGTGAATCGGTGAGCGCATGCCCCGCGCCGGCGGCCGGCGAATGCTCGTGGGCCGAAACGGCGGCAGCCGATGTTGCGGCGGCTGCATCTACGCTCGCCGCTTCGACCGCGGCATTCGCAGCCTGTGGCTTGCCTGCGGCCGACGATTGCAGCGGGAGGCCGTTTTGAACAACTGCCGGAGCGTTGGTGGCGGACGGATCGGCTGTATTTGTCGTCGTCGAGCCATCGGTCGCGGCGGTCGCTGCCGGCGCCTTTCCAGGGCTGGGCTTCGGGATGACGGGCGCTGTCGCAGCCACCGCGCTCGCCAGCGTGGCAAGGTTCGCGGGCTCGGCATTGGCCGGCGTTGCGGTCTCGATCACGGGCGCGGTGACCGCTGCGCTCGCTGCCGCTGAAATGACGATCTTTGCGGTCGCGGTCGTGGTCGCGGTCCCGGGCGCGGTCGCGGTCCCGGGCGCGGTCGCAGGAGTTGCTGTTGTCGTCGGTATCGGGCTGGAATCGGTCTTTGCTTGTGCCGATGCTGCGGCCTGTATGGCGCCGGCTTGTGAACTGGCTGCGATAGCTGCCGCCGCGATCGCCAGCGGTGCCGTAGAGCTGCCGGAGGCGGGGGGTACCGCTGGAACATTCGTGGCCGTGGTGGTGACCGGAATTGCAACGGCGACCGGAATCGGCGTCGCCGCGGTTAGACCGGCCTGTTGGACCAGGACAGTCAGATCCGCCGCGGACGCATCCCCGTTTGCCGACTTGTCCGTCGACTTCGGGGAGTCGGCTTTGGATGCCGAAGTGGACTTCGCCTGGGATGATTGGGTCGCAGCAGGCGTGGTGGGGCCGTTGCTGTTGGCGTTGTTGACATAGTTGTCGGGGGACGGTCCGGCGTTGGCATTGCTGTTCGGATCGTTGCCTGCCGGCTGATAGGACGCACCGTTCGGCGGGGCTGCGTTATCGGCGGGCGGTGGTGTCTCGGCGCTGCGGCGCTGCGGGGGAAGTGGCGGCGGCGTGGCGCTGTCGGCGGCTGCGCTATTGTTGACGAGCGCCCCGAAAAGGTCGTTTGCCGGGGCCGGCTCAAGACGGGTCGACCACTGCGGCGCGGCCTGGAACGCTGCGGTTGCTGCCGCTTCAGAAGTGCTCAACACAGGACGGCCTCCGCACGGTGGAACTGGACCTCTGGTCAGCAAGGACCGGGCCATCCCAAGCATAAAAAAATACCATGTCATTTCAAATGCTTAGATTAGCGCCAGGCCGACAGCGTCGCCGCTTGGGCGATCCCTTTTCTGCCCGGCGGCAAGATTTGCCGTTTGCCGCTTGCAAAACGGATGACCGTGATTGCCTCGCCAGAATACGGCCTATATTAAAGAGTGGCTTTCAGCCGCTCCCGTGAAGCAAATCCGCTTTATCGGGAAACGCTCCAATGCCGCTCAAGGCGGCTTATGGGTCGCGAAGCGTTGGTGCTGTCGCGATCACATCAATGAACGGAACGATGCTCAACAGTCTCGATCTTGAAGGCCGTCCACAGGACACAAGGATTGTCGTCGCCATGTCGGGCGGGGTCGATTCCTCGGTGACGGCTGCGCTGTTGAAGTCGGAAGGTTACGACGTCGTCGGCATCACGCTGCAACTTTACGATCATGGTGCGGCCACCCATCGCAAGGGCGCCTGCTGCGCCGGACAGGACGTCCACGACGCGCGCAACGTCGCCGAGCGGATCGGTATCCCGCATTACGTGCTCGATTACGAGAATCGTTTCCGTGAATCGGTGATCGACAATTTCGCCGAAAGCTACGCCTCGGGCGAGACGCCGGTGCCCTGCATCGAATGCAACCGCTCGATCAAGTTCCGCGATCTGCTGTCGACCGCGCGCGAACTCGGCGCTTCAGCACTTGCGACCGGGCACTATGTCGCTTCCCGTCGCACGGCGGATGGATCGCGCGCGCTTATTTGCGCCGCTGACGCCGAGCGCGACCAGAGCTATTTCCTGTTTGCGACCACCCGCGAACAACTCCAGTATCTTCGCTTTCCGCTCGGCGACATGACCAAGCCTGAGGCACGTGAACTGGCGCGGCGCTTCGGACTTGAGGTCGCCGACAAGCAGGACAGCCAGGACATCTGCTTCGTGCCGACCGGACGCTACACCGACATCATTGGCCGGTTGCGGCCGAACGCGGTTCTGCCCGGCGACATCGTCGACCTCGACGGCCGCGTCATCGGCAGGCATCAGGGCATCGTTCATTTCACCGTCGGCCAGCGCCGGGGATTGGGCATCGCCTCCGCCGCGCCGCTCTACGTGGTGCGGCTGGATGCGGCGAGCCGCCGCGTCGTGGTGGGTCCGCGCGCGGCGCTGCGGATGGATCGCATCGTGCTGCGCGACGTCAACTGGATTGGCGATGGTCCGCTCGATCGCGCGGTCGGTGAGGGTCTCGAGATTTTCGTGCGGGTGCGTTCGACCCGCAGCCCCCAGCCGGCGTGGCTGCGCGCGGCCGATGGAGGCAACTACGAGGTCGAGCTGGTCGCGGGCGAAGAGGGCGTGTCGCCGGGCCAGGCGTGTGTGTTCTACGATGCGCCTGCGGGCCAGGCCCGCGTGCTCGGCGGCGGTTTCATCCAGAGCGCCACGGCGAAGAACACTTCGAAGGAGGCTGCGGCCAAGGGGGCTGGCGCGCGGCCGCTCGTCGAGGCGATGCGCGGATAATAAGTTTCAGGGCGGGGGCATGACGTCAGATATCGACCGCGAGGGGGTCGCAAAGGCCTATGGGCGCTGGGCGCCGATCTACGATCTGGTGTTCGGCAAGGTTTTCGATCACGGCCGCCAATCGACCATCGCGGAAGCCGACAGGATAGGCGGGCGGATTCTCGACGTTGGTGTCGGCACCGGCTTGTCGCTGTCGGACTATTCCCCCACCACGAAATTGTGCGGCGTCGATATCTCCGAACCGATGTTGCGCAAGGCGCAAAGCCGCGTGCGCGCGCTTCGCCTTGGCAATGTCGAAACGCTTGCGGTCATGGACGCCAAGAACCTGGCGTTTGCGGATTCGTCGTTTGACGCCGTGGTGGCGCAATATGTCATCACCGCAGTGCCGGATCCCGAGGCCACGCTCGATGATTTCATTCGGGTGTTGAAGCCCGGCGGCGAACTCATCCTGGTCAATCACATCGGCGCCGAGGCGGGTCCGCGCCGTGCCTTCGAACTGGCGTTCGCGCCGCTGGCTCGCCGGCTCGGCTGGCGACCGGAATTTCCGTGGGCGCGGCTGGTGAACTGGGCCGCCAAACATGGCGGCGTCAGCCTGGCGGAACGCCGGCCGATGCCGCCGATGGGGCACTTCTCGCTGATCCGTTACCGCAAGGCCTGAAAACTATCGTCGGTTCGCGCGGAACCCGGGCGCGGGCTGTCCGTTTTCCCCGGATGATGAAACACGCGATCTTGCTCTCATGCATCCTGTTGGCGCCGGCGGAAGTGGCGAGCGCGCAAGCCCCGCCCACGCCGGTGACGCCGATGGCCCAAACGGCGCCTGCACCCCCCGCCGAACATTGCACGCCGATGAGGCCGGTTCCGCCGCGCGGCATCGTCGTGCCGGAGGGCACGACCACTGGGCAACGAACCGAGTCGCTCGGCGACACCTTGGCAAAATCCGACGGTGTGCTGTGTCCACCCCCCGGCATTGATCCGGAAATCCGCGCACCGACGCCCGATGCCGGTAACACGCCGGTGATCCCGCCGCCCGGCAGCCCCGGCGGCGATCCCACCATCAGGCCGAAATAACTGCGTTTTGCCGGCACTTGGCGGATGAAGCGGGTTTGCTTGACAGGTCCAATACCTGCTTCTTATATGCCGCGCGTTCGCGACTGCGGCATAACAGGCCGTGTCTGTCGACGCCGTGGCGGGGTAGCTCAGCTGGTTAGAGCACGGGAATCATAATCCTGGGGTCGGGGGTTCGAGTCCCTCCCCCGCTACCAAGCATTCCTACAAGTATCTGACTTCACTAAAAAATCGAAATAGCTCTGCTCTTGGTAGCGGGTAGTTCCGTTCGCTTATAAGTTTCATTGTCAAGGTCACTCGCGCCCCCGCAGCCAGACGTTCGGGGGTAAGAATGGATATCGTGTCGAGTCTATTTGCATTCATAAGGTTACATCGTCGTCGGAGCGGGAGCCGTCGGCGCTATCGTATTGTGGTTGTTTCGGACATTCAGCGAAAAATGGCTCAATGCAAAGTTTGAAGAGCGGCTCGCTGCTTATAAGCACGAACAGCAAAAGGAACTTGAGCATCTAAAGTTTTCAATCAACGCGCAAATGGACCGCGCGACGAAGTTGCATCAAAAGGAATTTGAAGCGCTACCTGAAGCGTGGGCACGGTTGATGCACGCCCACGGCATAATCATGAGTGTAGTTTCGCGATTGCAATCATTGCCTGATCTGAATGCAATGCGACCGGATCAACTGGAAGACTTTCTTGTTAACAGCAAGCTAGCCGAATGCCAGCGAGAGATTATTCGGCAAGCACCCGACAAAACTAGCGCTTACCGGAATCAATTCGAACCGTTCAAAATTGCTAGGGCAAGGAAGGCGAGCAAGAAGGTCTAGTTCTATTTTCGACGCAACGGGATTTTCGTTCGCGAGCCGATCAAGGAGAAATTCGAGAAATTGGACCAGCTTATGCTGGACGCGCTAAACGAACATCAAATGAATTTTCAGCATCAGACGCGCGGGTTTAAGTCGATTAATCAGCTGAATTCTGAAGGTGAAAAGATAGTGAAGGAACTAGAGACGGACGTTCAAAAGATATTGTGGGACTCGACTCGGCAATAGCCACTCCCGCCAAGATTTTTATTATGATTATTCGTCTGCACATTGGTGATCAACCCTTTCGCTATACAACTCACAATCCGATTAACTTCGGCTTTTGCCCTTCGCAATCTCTCTATCCAGTGTCAAACACACGAAAGCGCCCGCCGTGTGCGTGCGGGTTGGGTAGTTGTTGATTCAATTCAGACGCAGTCACGTCACCAATCCGTCAGCCTTTGCCGCGAATATTTTGACGGAGGCGTGACAATGTCGCGCAGACGAAAACCGTTTCATCATCCAACGCCCGAATACAACGCCTACCTCGCGGGCTGGGCATTTGCTTTCTCGGTGGTGCTGGTGACGCTTATGCTGATCGCGCATGGCGTTCATTTTTGATGGATGACAGACATGGGCCGGTCGTCCGCGTTACGCTTGGTCGTCTCGAAAATTGGAATGAGTTTCTGTGCATATGTTGTGCAGAAAAACGGTTCCGTCTTTGGAACCTCAACTGCATCTAGTTAGATAGCCGGATGAACAAGTTGCCGTCACAAATCAGCCAGCTTGCACCACGATATTTTTGAAAGCAGGGGAGTTAATAATGGCGCATTGGCGAAAATCATATCCACAAACAACGCAGTTTGACTCACTCGCAATTTGGGTTGTTGGCGTATCGATATTGGCAGTAGCGCTCATGTTCATCGTGAGACATATTAGTTAATTGACGAAGTAGGTAACCTTCATAAGCAAGGTTAAGGCACGGGCCAGATTGCGCTGCGAGGCGGAAGCTGTATGGCTTTTGAATGCCCTCGTTATTCCACACCGCTGACAGGCGCGCCGGCATTAATTTTAATGCCCCTGCTTCATTGCGAAAATGGCCCTCTCATAACGGCAGGCGTTTTGCAGACACGCGTTACCCTGATCCATATTTGCTGATTGACAGTACACTTGGCGAGTGCATCAACATGTTCATCACCAAGCCAGCATCCCAGCAACATCTCTATGAGATACATACCGCTCCGCAGCCCCCCATCGTCGGCAACGTTATACGCGCCGAACACGTAGAAGAACTTGCGAAACTGAGAGAGTTGTTTCTTGCTTTGGAGTAGGAGCAACGGCGCGGGCAAAGGGGAAACGCCCGAACGTCTTTTTGTTACCGACAGGTGACCCTTAAAACAGGATGGAAAGGGCCAGCCGCCTTGGCCGAATTCATCGGGTCTTCGACCAGCGTTTTGTGGACGTGATTGCACTTCGGGCATTCAAAGGTGCGCAGATCAGCATGGGCGGCCATAGGTTCGATCCGGGCCTTACATCATGCGGCCCTGACACTTTGGGCAACGGGGCCGCTCGATCGGGAGTAGCGTTGGTGCGAAATAACGGCCAGCGTTTATTGCTGGTGGGGGGATGCAACGCGAAAGTCCCAGCGCCGCGCCCGGTTGGGGCCCTTGATTCCAATTAAGACGCAGTCCGGTCACGAATCTGCCAGCCTTTGCCGCGAATATCTTTTGGGGGCGCGACGCAGGGGTGACGATGTCGCGCAGACGAAGATCGTCTCATCAGCCAATGTCCGAGTACAACGCCTACCTCGCAGGCTGGGCATTTGCCTTTGCGGTGGTGCTGGTGACGTTTATTCTGATGGCGCACGGTTTGCCTTTTTGACCGATGAGAACCGGATCAAACAGCTGCGCGACGGCGAGACCCCACCAAGCACCGAGAAGTGCAATCACGCCCAGGCAGGGGCATGCTGCGCGCAAGAAACGCCTTAGCCAGCTTCATGAATGCGTTTCCGAGCGGGCTGAAGCGGGAATCGACGAGCTAAACTAGCGCCGCGTCCAATGCTCGGCGTTGACGGCACCCGTCGGCGCCTTGCCTTTGATTATCGCCTCGACCTGCTGAACCGTCTCGAGCGACTGGCTTTCGATCGCGGGCGGGGTCAGGCCGCCGATATGCGGGGTCGCAATGACATTCGAAAGCCGCGCCAGATCGGGTGTTGGCATCTGGTCACGGGCGCGGCCGACATCTATCGCCGCGCCAGCGATACGGTTTTCGCGCAACGCCGCGGCCAGCGCCGCCTCGTCGACGAGATTGCCGCGCGACAGGTTGAGAAAGAATGCGTGCGGCCGCATCCGCGCCAGCGCCGCTTCGCCGATAAGGTTCTCGGTAGCCGCGTTGGCGACCGCGAGGCACACGACGTAGTCGGATCGCTCCAAAAGCTCTTCCAGCGGCAGGTGCTGGATGCCTTGCACGCTGACGGTCGCATGGGGATCGGCGACCAAAACCTCCATGCCCATGGCCTTTGCGATTTCAGCGAGGTATCGGCCGATGCTGCCGTAACCGATGATGCCGAGAGTGCTGCCGGCGAGCTGCCGTCCCATCATCACCTCGGGCATCCGTTCGGAATGATAATCCGCCACCGCTCGCGACACTCCGCGCGAAAGATCGACCAGGAAGCCGATCGCGAGCTCCGCCACCGATGCCACGAATCCTGGTCCGGCCCGCGTCACCAGCACGCCTGCCCGGGATGCAGCTTCCACATCGATATTGCGGATATCGACCGCGCAGCGGACGAAGGCCCGCAGTTTGGGAAGCCGTGGAAAAATCTCGCGTGGCCCTTCGGTCAGGCGATCGGCCACGATGATATCGACGTCGCGCGCGGCCTCGATCAGGCCGGCCGTGTCGAGCGCGTCGTCGGCCTCATGCAAGGTCACCTCGGCCAGCGCCTGCAGGCCGTTCAGGCTGCGCCCGCCGTAATATTGGCGCCTCGACTGGGGCGTATGGGTCAGCAAAACTTTCAAACAAGTTCTCCGCTTCTTTTTGCTTGAGCATAATCCTTTCGGAAAACCGGTTCCCACTTTTCCGGATTATGCTCCATCAATAGCCGAAGGCGCGCGGCAGCGCGGTGCTGATGCCGGGCACGAAGGCGATCACCAACAGGCACAGCAGCAGCAATCCGAGATAACCCAGGATCGGCTTGACCGTCTGCTCGATCGGCACGTTGCCGATCAGGCAAGCGCCGTAGAGGCCGAGCCCAAGCGGCGGTGCAAACAGCCCGATCCCCATCGCTATCACCAGCACCACGCCGAAATGCAAGGGATCGATGCCAAGCCTGACCGCAACCGGCAGCAGCAGTGGGCCGAAGATAATCAGCGCGGCGGCGCCTTCGAGCACCGATCCCATCACGATCAGCACCGCGATCGACAGCAGCATGAACAGCCAGGTGCCGTGGGCGCCCGACAGCGACAGCATCATTTCACCCACTGCATGCGGCACTTGCTGCAACGTGAGGATGAAGGCCAGCGATTGCGCCGCCGCGACGATGAACAACACCAGTCCGGAGCGCGTCGCCGCCTGCACGAAACTATGCGCCGCGGACTTGAAGCCGAGTTCGCGGAACACCAGGCTGCCGACGACGACGGCATAGACCACGGCGAAGGCCGAAATTTCAGTAGCGGTCGCGAACCCGCTTTTGAACCCGGCGAAGATCATGAAGATCAGCCCGAACGAGGCGATCGCGCCCTGCCAGAGCCCCGCCATCGGCGGCCGCTGTTCGGCCTCGGCAAAGGACGAGCGGCTTTTTGCGAAGATGATCGACACCGCGATCAGGGCCAATGCCATCAGCCCGGCCGGCAACAGGCCGGCGACGAACAATCCGCCGATCGACAGATTGGCCACGAAACCCAGGATGATCAAATTGATGCAGGGCGGAATGGTTTCCGCCATCACGGCGGAAGCCGCGAGCAATGCCACCGCGCCGCCTGGATTCTGCCGCGAGCGCCGCGCCGCGGGGATCAGCACCGACCCCACCGCCGCCACGTCGGCCATCTTGGAGCCGGAAATGCCTGAAAACAGCACCATCGACGTCACCATGACGACGTTGAGCCCGCCGCGCATGCGTCCCACCGCGCGCTGCAGCAGTTCGATGAGGCGGACCGACATGCCGTTCGCCTCCATCAAATAGCCGACCAGAATAAAGAAGGGGATCGCGAGCAGCACGAAATTGTCGATGCCGCGCGCCATCTGCTGCGCGAAGATGACGCCGGGCAGCGTGCCCTCGACCCAGATAAATGTCAGGGCCGCAAGCGCCAGCGCAAAGCCGATCGGCAGGCCGCCGAACAGGGTGACGAAAAAGCCGATCAGCATCAGCGTTCCCGACGACGGCACCCACGCCGGCAGCAGCCAATCCAGCGCCAGATAGAGGCCAACAATCAGGCCCGTCACCGCGGTTGCGGCGATCGTGTCGCGGAGGCGATGCTGCCGAAACAGATCGGCGGCGAAAATCGTCATGAACACGGCGCCTGCGCCCATCGGATAGAATGTCAGTTCCAGCGGCAGCCCGGAGCCGGAGGTCTGCCCGGTGGTCAGATAGCCGAGCTTGATGGCGTTGAATGCCACGTAAGCGGCAATAACAGTCACCAGCAGTGCGCCGATGGCGTCGACCACGCGCCGCACATGGTCCGGCAGCCTGTCGATGAAAAACGCCACGCCGAGATTTTCAGCTCGCCCCAGCGCGCTGGCGGCGCCAAAGAAACTCGACCCGACCATGAGGCCGCGCGCGACATCGTCGGCCCATTCCACCGGGGCATTGAACAGGAAGCGCAGCAGCACCGAGCCGCAGACGACCAGAAGATCGGCGGCGAGCAGGATGGCCGCCGTTGCGTCGCTCAATAGCATCAGCGAGCTTATGAAGCGGTGGCCGGCGCTTAGCGAAAGCGCGGCGCCTGACATGGCCATCCCCTCAAGCCTGCGTCGCGCGGATCATATCCACCACGGGCTTTGCCTCGGGGCGCGCCTTCACGAAATTGTCGGTTTGCGGAAGGACGCGTTTGCGAAACGCCTCCCGGTCGCATTCCACCACGGTCACGCCCTTGTCCGCGAGCAGCGCGAGCGCCTCCTTCTCGATCGCAAGGCCATGGGCGCGCGTATCGGCGCCGGCCTTCTTGGCGGCATCGAGAAACCCCTCGCGCAGTTTCGCGTCCATCCGATTGAAGGTTGCATCGCTGAAATAGGTCGCCAGCGGCGAGAAATTATGCTGCGTCAGCGCATAGTGTTTCGAGGTTTCGTAGAATTTGCTGGCGAGGATGGTCGGCGGATCATGCTCGAGCCCGTCGAGCACGCCGGCCTGCAACGCCGTGTAGATTTCCCCGAACGCCAGCGGCGTCGCGGCGGCGCCCATCAGGCGCAGGCACTCGGTGATGACCGGATTGGGCAGGGTTCTGATCTTCAGACCGGCCAGATCTTCCGGCGTCTTCACCGGTTTCTTCGCCAGCACGCTGCGGGCGCCGAAATTATACGCCCACGAGATGATCCGGATATTGGCGCCCTTGAGCAGGGCTTCCTCGATCGGCTTGGCAGCGCCGGCGTCGAACGCCTTGGTCTGTTGCGGAAAGCTCGCGAACAGATAGCCAAGGTCAAACGTCCCGACCAGCGGAACCAGATTGGCCGAGATCGATGAGCCCGACACCATCAGGTCGATCACGCCGAGCTTGACGGAATTGATGACGTCGATTTCCTGGCCGAGCTGGTTGTCGGGAAAGAACGTGACTTCCACCGTCTCTCCGAGCCCGTTCGCCTTCAGGTTCTTCACCAGGTTGTCGTAATAAACCCGGCCGTTGGCATATTTGGCATCGTTGGGTAGCGACGACGACAATTTGAGTTTGGTGGTGGCGGCCTGCGCGCGCCCGATGATGGCAGGTGAAAAAACCAGCCCCGCGACCAACGCCTTCGATGATTTGAGAAGCAAACGGCGGCTGACGGGGACGGTCTTCATGCTGCTTCCTCCCAAGGCGTCTTTGTCTGGCACCGCTATCGGTCGTTGCGGTTGCCTAGAGCCAGATCGGTTCTGCTTGAATCAGAACCGAGGCTCTAATCTTTTGTTTTGACGCGTTTTCTTCACGCGAACCGGTATCCACTTCGCTCGAAAACGCTCCAGCGCGCTCTTTCGCAAATGTATGACCAAACGGAAGTCTCGTGCAAGGGCAGCAAGGTCGTCGCGAGATCGAGGGGTTACGGACTTCCAATCATTGTTGCGCGGTTTGAGGATCGGCAGATACCTGTACGTCATGTCTGAAATAGGCGTGCTCGAGACGTTGCGGCAGATTTGCCTCACTGGTTCCGGCCTGCAGCACGATATGTCCCTGCACCAGCGCGTAAACGCGATCGGCGGCTGCGAGCGCTTTTTCCAGCAATTGCTCGACCAGCAGCACGGATGTGCCCTGCGCGCGCAACTGGCTGATGACGTTGAGGACGCGATCGACCAGCACCGGCGATAATCCGGCCGACGGTTCATCCAGCATCAAAAGACGCGGCCGGCGCACCAAACCCTGCGCCACCGCCAGCATCTGTTGCTGGCCGCCGCTGAGCGCGCCGCCGCGCTCGTGCTGCTTTTCCGCGATCTCCGGAAAGAACGACAGTGCCTCCTCGACCCGTGCCGCGCGCTCGCCACGCGGCAGGTCGTAACCGGCCAGCAGGAGATTGTCGGTGACGGAAATCTGCGTGAACACCCGGTGCCCCTCGATGACGTGCGCTAGCCCGGCGCGTGCGGCCTCGCGCGGTGTGATGCTCGTCGTGTTTCGGCCGTCGAAGCGCACTTGTCCTGCGGTCACCGGCAATAATCCCGACAGTGCGCGAAGCAGAGTGGTCTTGCCGGCGCCGTTGGGCCCGAGCAGGGCGACGACTTCGCCTTGCGCTACCGTGAGGTCGACGCCATGCAGCACGCGGATCTTGCCATAGCCGGCTTCCAGCGAGCTGACGGCGAGCAGGGGTTCAGGCGCCGAGGTAAGCACTGACCACCTCCCTGTGGACGCGAATCTCGGCCGGCGTGCCTTCTGCGAGCATGCGCCCGAGATTGAGCACGGTGACGTGGTCGCAGATGTCGAAGATCAGATCGGCATGATGTTCGACCAGCAATACGGCGGTGCCGCGCCGGCTGATCGCCTTGATCAGTAACCCCAAGCGTTCGATCTCGTCGCTGGACAAGCCGGCGGCCGGCTCATCAAGCAGCAAGAAGTCCGGATCGAGCATCAGCGCGCGGGCGATCTCGATGAAACGCAGCTCGCTGTGCTGGAGGCGGTCGGCGCGGACGTCAGCCAGCGACTCCAGTCCGACGACGCCAAGCATGGCGCGCGCGGAGGCCACGAGTTTTTGCTCGTCGCGGCGGTGACGCGGCAGCGCCAGCAGCGCCTCGATGAACGTCGCTTTGCCCTCGATGGTGCCACCGATCATCACGTTCTCCAGAACGGAGGCGGCGCCGATCACGCGGGGAGTTTGAAACGTACGGGCGATGCCGCGCAGCGCGCGGACTTCCGGCATTCCGGGTGGCAGCGCATCCGTGCCGAGCGCCAACGTTCCCGCGGACGCGGCGTAATAACCGGAGATCACGTTGAGCGTGGTGGTCTTGCCGCTGCCGTTGGGGCCGATCAGGCCGTGCACCTGACCCGGCTTCACATCCAGGTCGAGACCGTCGATCGCCCGGACGTTGCCGAAGCTCAGGACGATGTTGCGCAGGCTGAGCGTCTTGTTGCCCGCGGTCTTGCGCGCGATGTCGCCGAGCGCGGCCGGGCGCGGAACGATGGTGCGGTTACTGGCGAGCGGCCGGCGGTTGCGGAAATCCAGCAGCGCGGCGATGCCGCCGGGCATCGCCAGCACGATCACCAACAGCAGCGCGGCGTAGAGGAACGTCGACCATGCCGCCAGGGGTGCGGCGATCTCGGGCAGAATGGTCAGTATGATGGTGCCGAGCATCGGGCCCAGGATCGAGCCGCGGCCGCCGATCAGGATGGCGATGAAAAACAGAATCGACAGATCGAAGGTAAAAGCATCCGGCGTGATGTAGGTCTGCAAGCTCGCGAACAGTCCGCCGGCGATGGCCGCTAGCGCACCTGCGAACAGAAAGATCGCGATCAGCATGCGCGGTTTGGAAATGCCGGTGGCTTCCGCCGCAACTTCAGCGTCACGGACCGCGATCAGGGCGCGGCCGAACCGGCTGTGAGCAGCGTTGGCGCTCATCCAGGTGCAGAACGCGGCGAACGCGACGCAGAGATAGTAAAAGCCCCATGCGGTATTGAAGGGCGCTGGAAATTCCGGACCGACGATACCGATGCCGCCGCCGGTGACGCTCTGCCAGGCCAGTGCAATCTGCGTTACGATGGTGGCGAAGCCAAGCGTCGACATTGCGAAATAGAACGTGCGCAATCGCAAGGCCGGCAAGCCGACGATGACCCCGAACAGGGCGCCGACGAAAGCGGCGACCGGCAATGCGGCGAAGACGGGCAGGGGAGTGGTGACATTGCCGGCAACCAGCACGCTTGTGGTATAGGCGCCGAGCGTCAGCAGCGCGACATAGCCGATCGCCAGATGACCGGCAAAGCCGACGATAAGGTTGAGGCCAGAGACCAAGACCAAGTAGATGGCCGCCCGCGTTCCGATCAGCGCCCAGTAGTCGTTGCTGACGAACGGCAGGATCATCGCAACCGCGAGGATGCCGGCAAACGGCGCTAGCTGCGGCAGCACCGCGCCAAAGGCGTGCGGTTGGCTGCGTGCAGAGACCGTCGCGACCGCGGTCATCACACCCTCCGTACCGCGGGCGAGCCGAACAGACCTTGTGGCGCCGCCAGCAGAACGACGATGAACAGTGCGAACACGGCCACCGAGGAGAAGATGCCACCGACCAGGAAATTCGCGGCCTGCTGGAACAGGCCGAGCGCGAGACCGCCGATGATGGCGCCGCGGTTATTGCCGAGGCCGCCGAGTGCCACCGGCACGAAGCCGTAGAAATTCAACAGCGCGCCATTGGCGAAGAATGCCAGCAGCAATTCGCCGCCTGAAAATCCGGCAACGCCGCCGATGATTCCGGCGAGCGCGTAGCTGGCGACGCGCAGATTGCGCTCAGGCAAGCCCAGCGCGCGCGCGGCGAAATTGTCCTCGGCGATGGCCAGGAATGCGCGGCCCACCAGCGTTCGCCGATACAGATATTCGAGGCCGATGATGGTGATCGCGCAGGCGACGACCGGCAGCCAGAATTTTTCATCCCAGACCCCGCTTCCCCATCCGATCAGGCGGGGAAAGGGCTGGGGTTCGGTGCCCCATTTGATCGCCGCCACCTGCTGGATCATCAGCGCCAGCGCCAGCGTCGACAGCACATAGAGATGCTGGTCGAGGCTCTTGAGCACGGGCCGCACCGCGACGAATTCGGTGATCACCCCGATGATCGCGCATCCCAGCAGCGTCAGCAGGAATCCGACGAAGATCGGCAAGCCCATCTTCAGCATGAACATCGAGCCGAATACGCCGCCAAGCATGGCGAGCTGGCCCGCGGTGAAGCTCATCACCCTCGAGGTCGAAAACATCGTGTTGTAGGTGACGCCGACGAGCGCGTAGATCGCGCCCGCCGCAAGACCGGATGCGAGAATCGAGGCGAGCATCTGATACGCTCTCCGCCGCCGCCCTTATGAATACCCCGGCGCTACCGCGAAGGTGCCGTTCTTGGCGGTAGAGGCCTCCGACATCACGATCTCGTCGGTCGGATAGCCATTGTGCTGGGTCGGCGTGAAGGTGTAGTTGCCGAAGTAGCCCGGATATTTCGACAGCGTATTCCAGTACTTGATGATGCCTTCGCCGTCGGTTGATCCGCTTTCGGCGACCGCCTTGGCAATCAGCTCGATCGCATCGATTCCGCCGGCGACCCACCACAGCAGCGTATCGTTGATCACGACATTGGCCTTGAGGAGACGCGCAACGAGGTCCTCGCTCTTTGCCGGCAACTTGCCGGCGGCATCGTAACTGCAGCTCTTGTAGCCGATGGCGTAGACTTTTTTCCAGTTGGCGGGCTTCTCGACGAGGCCTGCGATTTCGCCGGAGGACATTGACGGATGGCCGACGAACGAAACGTCCCAGTTCATCGCCGCGCGGGTATTGAACATGCGCGCTTCCATGCCGGTTGAGACGCTCCAGACCACGATCACCTCAGTGCCGGCGTTCTTGGCGCGCAGCATATCCGGTGTCATGTCGGGCTGGGTCGAATCGATGTTGGCCTGATAGACCACATCGGCACCATCTTTCTTGAAGGCCGCCACCGACGCACCGACGGCGGTGACGCCATAACCCGTGGTGTCGCCGATCACGGCAACCTTTTTCGCCTTGAGGATATTGAGGCAATAATTGCGGACGGCGTCGTCCCATTGACTGTTCGAGGGTGCCATGCGGAACGCATTGGGGAATTTGGTTGTGTCGATCAGGCTCTCGACGACGCAAGGATGGATATCCGGCATCTTGGCGCGCGCCATGATCGGCGTGGTGGCCAGCGCCTCGCCCGAATTGAGCGGCCCCCAGATCGCGTGGACTTTGACCTGACTGATCAATTCCTGGGTGGCGTTCACCGCCTTGGTCGGATCGCCCTGGGTGTCGCGGATAACGATCTCGAGCTTGCGGCCCTTGACGCCACCGGCGGCGTTGATGGCATCCGCAGCGAAGTTCACGCCGCGATTGAAGCCGATGGTGGGCGCCGAGCTCGGCCCGGTCATCGCGGCAAGGCAGCCGATCTTGATCGGCTCCGATTGGGCGATGGCGGGTTTTGGAAATGGGAGCGTTGACGCGCCAAGCGCGCCCGCACTGCCTAGCAAAACGCCACGACGAGAAATCCGCATGAAGGCCTCCGTTTGTTTCCCCTGACGGCGCCCGTCTGCTGCGGGCGCTCGTTTTATCGTTCTGGCTTGTGACCGGCTCATAACCTGAGCGGCTAAATGTGAACTTGACCGGGACGCAATGTCCATAGTGCGGGTAAAAAAATATCCAGCAAATTTATCGGTTCAGATGCCGGACGTAGTCGTGATTGAAGGTGAAGCCCCAGCCGGGTCGTTCCGGGACGATGGCGTTGCCGTCCTTGAACGCGAGTTCTTCCTGATAGAGTTTCGAGAACCACGGCATGTATTCAAGATAGATGGCGTTCGCGAGCGCGCCGAGCACCTGGATGCTGGTCTCCGGAAACAGATGGCTCGATACCGGCACGTCGTGGCTTTCCGCCATGTGGCCGACGCGCATGAATTCGCTGACGCCGCCGACGCGCTGCAGGTCCGGCATCAAAATATCGGCGGAGCGCAACTCCAGCATGCGGCGGAATCCGTAACGGGTGTATTCGGTCTCGCCGCTGGCGATGGGCGTGTCAAGCGCGGCGGATACCCGCGCAAGACCTTCGATATCCCACGCCGGCAGCGGCTCCTCGAACCACGTCAGGTCGAATGGCTCGAGCATGCGGCCAAACCGGATCGCCTGCGCTTCGTTGAGGCCCTGATTGGCATCAGCCATCAATTTGATATCGGGGCCGATGGCATCGCGTACCGCCTTCACGCGCGCGATGTCGGCCCTCGGGTCGGGCGAACCGAGCCGCATCTTCATGGCCTTGAAGCCCTGCGCGATGAAGCGTTCGGCCTCAGCCACGAGTTCGCCGGTAGACGACGACAGCCACAGCCCGCCGCTCTGATGGGCCGGCACGACCGGCTTTGCTCCGCCCAGCAAGCGGTACAGCGGAAGGCCGCTCGCCTTGCCGAGCGCATCCCAGAGTGCGCCGTCGAGCGCGGATATGCCGGCCACCGGCACTCCCTTGTGGCCGAGGAAATTGATGTCCTTCCATGCGCGCGCCCAGAAATCCGCGATATGGCCGGCGTCGCGCCCGACAATCAGATCGGCGAGTTCATCGACCATCTGGCGCAGGACCTTGGTGCGGCGGCCATTGAGCGTGAAGATGAGGTTCTCGCCGGTGATGCCGGCATCGGTTCTGACCGAAACGAGAATACAGCCGAAACTGTGGATCTGGCCCAGGGCGCTTCCGATCGGGCTCGCGAGTGGCACCAGTACCGGCAGGGTTTCAACCGCGGTAACTTTCATGGCTTCGGCCTCCGTTCGGTGCGCGTGGTCGCGCCCTTGGCATAACGTTTGAGAATATCGGGATTGGGATCGCACCCCAGACCCGGGCCTTCTGGGATCCGCACTCTGCCATCGATGGCGCGGACCCAGGGATCGAATGGGTTTGCTTCCATGTCGAGCCAGAGAACTTCGATCATCGGCTTCTCGACCAATGCCGCCGCGACATGAATCGTGGCAACGAAGCCGGGTCCGAAATAGGGGCTGTGCGGCGCGACCTCGATGCCGTGCGCCCGACACAAATGGATCACCCTGACCATTTCGCCGACGCCGCCGATTTTGGTGACGCTTGGCTGCGCGATGTCGATGGCGCCAGCCTCGATCAGTGATTTGAATCCGAACACTCCGGCGACGTTTTCCCCCGCGGCGATCGGGATGCCGCATTCGCGCACGCTGGCGAGCCCGTGAACGTCCTCAGGGGGCCAGACCGGCTCCTCGAGCCAGAGCAGTCCATCCCCAGCGAGCGAGGTGGCCATCTCGCGGGCAATCGGTGGCGACCACGCGCAATTCACATCGAGCATAATACGCGCGCTGCCGGCACCGGGCGCATCCAGGGCCGCGCGCACCGCGCCGCGGGTGACCTCATGCAACTTGATATGCCGATAGCCTTGCGCGCAAGCCGCGGCCGTATTCTTGGCGACAAGGGCCTCATCGCCATAGTTGAGGAGGCTGGCATAGGCAGGGAGGTCACCGGTCCGGCCGCCGCCAAGCAGACGCCATAGTGGTTGCCCGGCGCGCTTGCCAAGCAGATCCCACAACGCGATCTCGACACCAGAGAAGGCGTAGACGAACGGCCCGTTGCGCCCGAGTAGATGCGTGCCGTGCAGAATAGCGCGGGTCAGCGCGTTGATGTCGCCCGCGTCGCGTCCGATAAGCAGCGGTGCAACGATGGTATCCAGCGCCGCTTTCGTCGCGGGGATCGCGGTGTGCCCGAAGGCTTCGCCCCAACCGACCAGACCGTCGTCGGTCTCGACCTTCACCACGAGAATGTCGAGATGGTCCCAGGGCTGGCCCGCGAACAACGGATGCGGGCCGCCCATGTCGAAGGGAAGCGAGACAACCAAGCTTTCGATCGCGGTGATCAGCATGCAGACCCTACGAAGCGATATCTCCCGTCGGTGCGGAAGTTCGGACCATTAAAGAATTTTCATGCTATCAAACTTGCGACGCTCGGCCATAGACCTTTCACCAAAAAGTGGCTGGAACGACGGATGAAGTTCACCTTCATTGCATGGCTTTGTTGCGTGCCGGAAGCTTGACGGATGCCGTCACCGCAGTTTAGCTGGCGCCAACAAATATCAGGACGGCTTGGTCCGACAAAGCACTTGGGGAGAACGAATGATGCGCGGCAGATCACTGATGTTTCTATTGGCGATGGTCGTCCTTGGGACGGCTCTCCTCCGCACATCTGCCGCGCACGCGCAATACACCGCCAAGGACTGGCCGGACGGTCCGAGCAAGCAAAGGTTCGCCGACACTTGCGGCGGCTGCCACGACATCAATCGGGTTCGCGTCGGCTATACCCCGGACGGCTGGCTGACGGTCGTGCGCATGATGCAAAACATGAACGCGCCCGTGCCTGCCGAAGAGTGGGGCGCGATGACCGACTACCTCATCAAGAACTTCCCAGAGCGCAAGCGCCCGGAGGCCGTCATCATCGATGGTCCGGCGAAGGCGGAGATCAAGATGTGGGACGTGCCCACCCAGGGTTCACGTCCACACGATCCGCTCGCCGCCCGCGACGGCTCGATCTGGTGGACCGGTCAACTCGTCAACAAGCTTGGCCGGGTCGATCCCAAAACCGGCGCCATCAAGGAATTCACACTCAAGTCGGCATTCACCGGCCCGCATGGGCTGGCCGAGGACAAGAGCGGCAATATCTGGTTCACCGGCAACAACGCTGCGCTGATCGGCAAGCTCGATCCCAACACCGGCCTTGTGACCGAATATCCGCTGCCGGATCCGAATGCGAAGGACCCGCACACGCTCAATTTCGATCAGAGCGGGATGCTCTGGTTCACGGTGCAGCAGTCGAACCTCATCGGCCGGCTTGATCCGGCAACCGGCGCGATCAAGCTCGCCACGTCGCCGACGCCGAAGTCGCGGCCCTACGGCCTGATGATCAATGCCCAGGGCATTCCGGTATTTGTCGAATTCGGCTCAAACAAGATCGCCACCATCGATCCGAAGACGCTCGCGATCAAGGAGTACCCGCTGCCCAATGCGGACGCGAGACCGCGGCGTCTCGCGATCGGTCCCGACGGCATGATCTGGTATGCCGACTTTGCGCGGGGGACTATCGGCAAGCTCGATCTGGCAACCGGCGCGACCAAGGAGTGGCCTTCGCCGAGCGGACCGAAGTCCGAACCTTACGGCATGGTCTTCACCAAGGGTGCGATCTGGTACAACGAATCCGGGGCCAAGCCGAACACGATCGTTCGCTTCGACCCGGGCACCGAAAAATTCCAGAGCTGGGCGATTCCCGGCGGCGGCGACATCGTGCGCAATATGGACGTCACACCCGACGGCAACCCCGTGATGGCCAACAGTCTGACCAATCAGGTCGGGATGGTGCAGATCAAGTAGGCCGCGCGGATGTCGGGAGATTGCGAGGCGAAATTGAAAAACGCCTCACATCGTGCGCTGCGGCGCCGACCGCAGCAATTCCCGGAGCTGCTCCTTGTAGAACGCCGCATTGCCGGTCGTCTGGTGCCCGCGCGTCTCGGTCGAGGCGGGGATCAGATAGAGCTTGCCGTTCTTGACCCGCTTCATCCTGGCGAGGGTCAGGCCGGTTTCCGGCGGGTTGCGTTCGTCGTCCTCGGCATTGATCGCCAGCAACGTTGCCTCGATCCGCTCCAGTCCGTTTGAGGGATTGTAGTCGTGCGAGGCCTGCCATTGGTAGATGAAGTCGTTGGCATCCGTGGTGATGGGCGTCGCCAACCGGTCGTCGACCATCTTGTCGGCTTTCTCGGCCGTCGGCGCCAGAGTCTGGTAGGCGAGCGTGCCGCCGGAGGTGGCGAAGCCGTAGGCGGCAACGGCGAATTTCATCATCCGGGGCTGTGCGGTGTAGTTGCCGTCATTGTAATCCGGATCGTTTCGGATGGTCTCGATCATCATCCGCCGCAGCATCCAGTTGCGCGCCGCCATCTCGCTCGGTTGCGCCGCCATCGGCACCAGCGCATCCATCAGAGCGGGATATTTTCCGCCCCAGATCCAGGTGTGCATGCCGCCCATCGAATTGCCGATCACGAGCCGCAGATGTGTGAGGCCGAGGCCTTCCCTGAGGAGGCGATACTGCGCATCGACCATGTCCTCGTAGTTGTATTTCGGAAACGCCGTCTTCATGCCGTCCGACGGCTTTGACGATTTGCCGTGGCCGATGCCGTCGGGAATGATGATGTAATATTTCGACGCATCGAGCGGCTGGCCGGGGCCGAACAGCTCACCGGCAAACGCCGGCGTCAGCATGCTCGCGGCCGAGCCGCCCGATCCGTGCAACACCAGCACCGGCTGGCCGGTCGGCTCGCCGACGGTGGTGTAGTGAAGCCTGAGCTCCGTCATGGTCTCGCCGGTGTGGAATTTGAAATCCCGAGCGATGAAGTCGCCTTGCTTGGGCGCGGGATAGTCCGCCGCCAATGCTGCAAAACAATTCATCGCCAGGATAACTGCCAAGAGAACCGACAGCGCAGCACGCGAAATTTTCATGGAGCAAATTCCCAAATAGTGGGCGGCCGCATTGTGGCCGCTTCGTTTGCGCGAATCTATCACGGCGCGCGGGAGGTTCCGATAGCCGGACGCCAAGGGCCGAACGTCAATTTCCGCAAAAAGCCGCATGGAGGCCTTACGGCTAGTCCTCGACATCGGTTTCCGGGCGATCGCTGCCGGCTGCGGTCTCGGTGTGCCATTTGCCGTCGGCGGTCTCATATTCGATCGCCTCGGTGCGCCCGGGCACACGTTGTTCGGCGGCGGCGCGCCTGGCGGCGGCAAGGGCCTTGGCGTGGGTCGGGAAGCTCTCGGAGAACACGCCATCGACGGTATAGGCCCAGCCGCCGTCATGCTGGACAATCTTGTAGGTGACGTGGCTCATCGGGGAACTCGCTTTTTGTGGGCGTTTTGCCGGCCGGCGACCGCGACAGGGGGTGAACACACAGCTCATTCTATGACAAAATCGGCCGCGATACAGGATTTTGCGTTCCCCCGGTCGCCGGCGGCGAACCGGCGCTGCCCGCGACTGAAGGAGAAAAAAATGTGCCGCAACATCAAGACGCTGTTCAATTTCGAGCCGCCCGCAACCGAGGAGGAAATCAACGCCTCGGCGCTGCAATTCGTCCGCAAGCTCTCCGGCTTCAACAAGCCGTCGCAGGCCAATGCCGAAGCCTTCGACCTGGCGGTAACGGAGGTCGCCGCCGCCGCCCGGCGGCTTCTGACTTCGCTGCACACGCAGGCGCCGGCGCGCGACCGCGAAATCGAGGCCGAGAAGGCCAGGGAGCGCTCGAGGCTGAGGTTCGGGTAGAGCTTTGCCGCGGGCCAGTCTCATGAGCTGTCTTCGAGCGTTGATCGACATCAATCGTATCTCACGACTGTCATCATCCGCGAAAGCGGATGATCCAGTACGCCGCGGCCTCGCGATTGATCGGGCTCTTGTGCGAGCGCCCGCACCTCAAATCGCGCGATACCCACCGTCCGCCATCACGATCGATCCCGTCACGTAAGATGACAGATCGGAGGCGAGGAAGATCGCGGGGCCGACGATGTCTTCCGGCTGGCCGGCGCGGCCGAGCGGGGTGTGGTCCATGAAAATCTTCACGAGATCAGGACTGTTGGCGCGCACCTGCGCGTTCAGCGGCGTTTCGATCAGGCCGGGACCGATCGCATTGACGCGTACGCCGTGCTTGCCGAGTTCGGCGGCGAGCGCGCGGGTGAAGCCGAGCACGCCATGCTTGGAAGTGGTGTAGGCCGGCGAGTTCGGGGTGCGTACATGCACGAACGACTGGATCGAGCCGATATTGACGATGCGCCCCTTGGTCGCGCGCAAGGCTTCGAGGAAGGCATGCGTCACGTTGAACGTGCCGTTGAGGTTGATCGAAATAATATCGTCCCAATCCTTGATCACCGCCTCGGCCTCGCCGGTGAACGCGTTGCGGCGATTGATGCCGGCATTGTTGACCAGGATTGAGACCGGCCCGACCTGTGCGGCAACGCGCTTGGCCACGGTGACGCAGTCCGCGCGCCTGGTCACATCGAGCGCGAAGCTAGCAGCCTGGCCACCGGCCTCGCTAATTTCCTGCGCCGCTGCTTCGGCCGCCGCGGCGTTGATGTCGATGAGCGCAACCTGCGCGCCCTCGCGGGCGTAGCCCGCCGCGATCGCGCGTCCGATTCCGGATCCAGCGCCGGTGACGACAGCGATATGGTTTTCGAGCAGGGGCATGGCGGTTTCCTCTTGGTTTCGGCTTTTTGTCCAAACTAATTCAAATTGGCGGAGACAGAAACGAAAACCGTTACCCCGGCATAGTAATGATTCCTCCCTGGTATGGCGCCATGGACAGACAACTCGCGGAATGGAAGGTCGAGATCGAGCGGATTTGGGCGGCGGCCGCGCCTGATTATGGCGAAGCCGTGCGTCTTGCCTCGCAGATGGCCAATGCGAGCGAGGAGGTGGTGCTCCGCCAAGCGGCCTCGCAGGCGCTGCCGATCCTGCGCGGCGCCTCGCATGAAGACGCCGACCACATCACCAAAGATGCCGCACGCCGCCGCCTCGGTGTGATCCGCGAAGTCCTGCATGCGCTCATCACCCCGCAATTCGGCAAGCGCCAGGCCCCGGTGAAGCTGCCGACGCCTGAGGAGTGCTACCGGCAACTCCTGGGGTTGCCGCTCGACCGTCGTCTTTCCAACGCCGAAATCCACCGGGCGTACAAGCTTGTTGCCAAGCACGCGCATCCGGACGCGGGCGGCAACGTGAAGGCCTTTCTGGAACTGTCGGCGGCGCGCGATGCGCTGATGAAAGTGCCGCGGCCGCGGCCGCGGAACTGATCCGGCACGAACAAGAGCGCGGCGTAGCCCGCATAGTGAGCCACCGGGTCGCGACTGCGCGCCCGATGATCAACTCCGCGATAGGCGCCTCGGTCCATCGAAGAGGTTGCAAACTCGCCCGCGAAAGAGCATAGGGCGGGCAAAGGCGACCTGTCGGCCGCAACTCCATGGGCGGACTTGTCCGCCGCAGCTCGGAGAGCGTAGGGGAGCCGTCGAAGGGGGTGTCATGAGTTCAACGACCGAAGACAGAATAAAGCCGGTCGACCCCAAGCGCTTTCACCTGGCGTTGGGCGTCTATCAGGCGGCGCTTGCCGCCGATCGCGCCAACCCAAGTCCTCGTGAAACGGGGGCCCCCGCGATCGGAATTCAATTGGCGCATGCGGCTGGCAAACGTGCCATGCTCGCGGTGAGACAAGAATTTCCGGAAGAAGGTGAATTTCAAAACCTCAGCATCCGGCTGCTGAGGTTCTTTGACATTCTTGGCGACCGGAAGTTGCTCAAGTGGGGCATGATCCGGCACGACGAAAATGGTGTTGAACTCCATGATGCCGTGATCAACGCGCTGGCGACGGCGCCATTCCGCAAATCCGGCGTGCTCGACAAGGTCGCGTTCCACGCGCTGGTGAAGGCGGAATATGCGAGGCTGGAGGCCGGGGAGAAAGCGTAGGCAATCGTAGCCCGCTTGCGCGGCTCTTAGAGCGTGCAGTGGCGCTGCTGCCGCATCTTTTCCTGCACGGCCGCCGCGGCAGCGAAGGTCGGAACCGGCTTACTGACGACCTTGTAATCCGACGGCCATTGCAACGGCTTGGACGTCATCTCCTCATTCCAGATCTGGCAGATGCCGGTGTTATCCCAGCGGATCACATAATAGCCGGCCTGCGCGGGGCTGGTGAGGGCAAGGCCCGAGACAGCGATGCTGGCGGCGGCACAGAGAGCGGTAGCGCGACGCATGAGGAACCTCCTGTAGGAAAATATTGTCACAGCCCCGCGGCGTATTGTGTGCCGCGGCGTTGGCGATCCTTGTGATGACGCCGATATGCAAGTGGTGCGGCAAAAGCGTGGCGGCTGCAAGTTGAAAAGACCGCCATCGTCCGCTCCTGTGCGCAATTGCGCACAAGGCGGATGAGGACGGCCAGATTCAAATTTCAAACAGCCACGATGCGAACAGTTTTCAAGATCGTCATCACCGGGCAAAAGCGCGACGCGCGTCTTCGCGTTAGATGACCCGGTGATCCATCTTCTTCGAAAAATTCTTACGAAGATCGATGGATGCCCGGGTCAAGCCCGGGCATGACGGATTTGTTTGTAAATGCAAACCTACAATTTCAGTCAGCAGCCACAACCTCGCGCTCTCGCCGCGCGTGCGCGCGAGTTTTTGCAGTAGTCGTTCGCCCCTGAGAAATCAGAGGGCGCAGGGAATGCCGGGCGCTCGATGCACCCGCAGCCTCGCATGCAAAATAAAATGCGCATACGAGCGTAGTTACCACGGTCACACCGGAAACGCCCGGCATTCCCCGCGCAATGGTTTTACGGCTTATAGCGCGCTCTCCCCGGTGATCGGGCGTTTTTGTCACCGTCGCCGGCAGAATTGCTTCCGCCGACTTGACGCCGGCGTCGAGGCGTCAGGACCACACGACTTCGCCGTCCGCGTCCGCGCTATTCGTCAAGAGCGCACTCGCGTCCACCGCATCCCGCATCCAACGTCCGTGACGATCGCGAAACGCCCCTCGAGAGGAGCGGGATGCGAATCGATATATTTCTGCTTCTACCCGCCGTCAAGCGAAATTTCTGAAAATCCGAAATTGGCGCTTTCGGTCGCCCGTGAAACAACGTCATTCCGGGATGGTCCGAAGGACCAGACCCGGAATCTCGAGATTCTCAGATGTGCAACTGCACATCATAGCTCGATGCTTCGCATCGCCCCGGAATGACGTTGTTTCACCGCCCCAATGACGCGACGGCCTCGATCTCGATCAGCATTTTCGGATCGGGCAGCGCCTGGACCACGCAGGTGGTGCGCGCGGGGTAGGGCGGTGGACCGAAAGCCCCCGCATACAGCGCATTCATGGCGGCGACGTCGGCGGCGCGTGTCAAAAGCACGTTGACCTTGACGAGATCGGGAAACGAGCCGCCTGCTTCATCGAGCACGCGCTTGATGTTCTTCACGACAAAGCCGAACTGCGCCTCGAAGCCATCGGGCAGCGCGCCCTTGTCGTCGAAGCCGGGAATGCCCGAGACGAACAGGAGGTCGCCGGTGCGCGCGGCAAAGGACAGCGGCGGGGATTTCACGCCTGAGGGCGGAGCGAAGTGCTGGATCGGGGGCATGGATGGCTCCTGTGGAGTTTGCGGAGAACGCGAGGCAGGTTCGCGAAGCTTAACCCGCCCTTGGCAGAACGTGGCGGGGAAAATGGTGGATTGCGCTTCGCCGGTCCACCTTGCGGCGCGACGGGGCCGGACACGAATGCGCTTTGTCCGTCCTGCCCATCGGCTACAATCCCCTGCGCGCGATTCGATGCGCGTCGCAACGCCTGCCCACAAATCCCCCGGGAGATCCTGCCAA
>DASQOU010000337.1:0-2200 GCA_035644295.1 Bradyrhizobium sp. | reverse complement strand
CCGGCGATTCCAGGCATCGAACACGTGATCTCATCGAACGAAGTGTTTCATCTGCGGGAGTTGCCCAAGCGCATCGTGATTCAGGGCGGCGGTTATATCGCGCTGGAATTTGCTTGCATCTTTGCCGGTTTCGGCTCCGATGTGACGCTGGTTTATCGCGGCGACAATATCCTGCGCGGCTTCGACGAGGACGTCCGCGCCCATGTGCGCGCCGAGATGGAGAAGGAAGGCATCACCATTCTCACCGGCTGCACCGTCAACAAGGTCGACAAGCCCGGCAAGGAATTCATCTCGCATCTGTCGAACGGTTCCAGCATCGCCTCGGATCAGGTGATGTTTGCGATCGGACGGCATCCGAACGTCGCCAATCTCGGCCTGGAGAATGCCGGCGTTGCCATCAATCCAGGCAATGGCGGTATAGCGGTCGATGGTTTCTCGCAGACCTCGGTGCCGAACATTTACGCGATTGGGGATGTCACCCATCGCGTCAATCTGACGCCGGTCGCGATCCGCGAAGGCCACGCGTTCGCCGATACGGTGTTCGGCAAGCATCCGGTTCAGGTCGACCACTCCAACATTCCGACCGCGGTATTCTCGCAGCCTGAAGTAGGCACCGTGGGTTTGACGGAAGCGCAGGCGCGCGCGCAGTTCAGCCACGTCGATATCTACAAGGCCGATTTCAGGCCGATCAAGTCGACGATGTCAGGCCGCGATACCCGGATTCTGATGAAACTGGTCGTGGATGGCAGCAGCGATCGCGTGGTTGGCTGCCATATCGTCGGCGATACCGCCGCCGAAATCGTGCAGGCCGTCGGCATCGCCGTCAAGATGAAGGCGACCAAGGCCGATTTCGACGCCACCTTCGCGCTGCATCCGACCGCGGCCGAAGAACTCGTCACCATGCGCACGCCGACCGCGCGCTACGTGCGTGAAGCGGCCGCGGAGTAATCCTCAGGTCGCCTGGTTCGGAACGAAGCCTTTCGAGCCTTCGGACTGCGGCGCGATGGAATGGGCTTCGTGTCGGTCGCATGCGTTGTCATCCTCTTTCAGCAGACGCGCGAGCTCGTTCCAATAGAGCCTCCGCCAGCTTGTCCTCAAGCTGGCGAGAAATTCGAGTTCGCGGCCGGTGAAAATCGACATGAGAACGCCTGTTTAGGGCCGGGACCAACTGCCGTCCATTCTGCTGGCCGACGCGGTTGTGAACCCGGACGATAGAGCGATGCCGAATAGTGCGAGCGACAAGATAACGGTCAGTGGCTTCATGGCGGACCTCCCTCTTAGCCAACAAGACTTAGCCAACAAGACCCGCGGTCGGCACGACCTCGGCGCTGTCGGGAAACACGGTGCTTGCGAGCACGCTCTCTTCAACTCTCAAGTGATCCCTGAGCAGACCCTTAAGTACGGCGCGCAGATCGGTGGTTGGTTTGAGGTCGCGTCCCTCATAAAGTTGGGCGGGCTTCAGTCCCGGCCAGTCGGCGACCATGCGTCCGCCCCGCAGTGCGCCGCCGGCGAGAAAGGCAACGGTGCCCGTACCGTGGTCTGTTCCGTCGGTGCCGTTGATGCGCGCGGTGCGTCCGAACTCCGTGATGATCGCGACCACCGTCTCGCGCCAGGCGTCGCCCATGTTGGTCTCGATGGCCGCCAACGCGCCGTCGAGAGCTCCGAGCAGATTGGCGAGCTGACCGGAGGCCGCGCCCTCGCTGATGTGCGTATCCCACCCGACAAAGCCCACCGCCCCGACACGCGGGCCGTCCGCCTTGGCGAGAAAGCGCGCCGCTGTGCCAGCGGCATCGGCAAAATAGGCACGCACGCGCGCAATGCCAGGCGGTGGAAGCGAAGCGCCGTCGGACATTGAATCGTTGGGGCCTCGGGCGGGCCCAAGGGCGGCAAGGCGTATTCGCGCCTCAAGCGCGACTGCAAGTCTCGGATCGGTGTGCTGATACAAATCCAGCAAGCGGGCCTGCGTGTCGTCGCTGGCGGGGAGCAATTGCTGCGGGACCCACGACATGACGGGGGCCTTGCCGCGCACCACCAGAGGGGTTACCGAGCCAACGCCAAGGGCGCGGCTGCCGCGCAGATCCACCTGACCGTCCGATGCCAGCGCGACCAGGGCACGATTGAGCCAGCCGGTATCGACCGCGCCGGGCCGGGCGATCCCGCTCTCGAGAACGTCCTGACCATCGAAATGCGAGCGCTCTCG
>DASQOU010000336.1:0-2178 GCA_035644295.1 Bradyrhizobium sp. | reverse complement strand
CCCAACCCTACTGGTCGCGGGCGATAATGGCGTAGTGCGTACCGCCGAGGTAGAGCAATTTCGCGTCTACGTTCCGCACGGCGAGATTGAACATCTGCAGACAGGTCACCTGGTGGCGCGAGACGATCCGAAGGGGGGTGGCTGCCATACTCGATCGGTTTCTGAACCGGTATTGGAGGCAGTAACAGTCAACGGCGACACGGGCTGCCAGGTACTTCAGCTTGTGTGCACGTTTGAGACATGCCGACCGCGTCGAGCAATTTCCGAGTTCGAGGGCAAAGTGGAAAACATCTGCTCGTGCTGAGTTCTTCTCCGTTGACCCCAAGCCGACATGCGGCTCAAATTTTTCCTGTAACGAAAAAGTCCCCGACAATGTCGGGACTTTTCAGGCTGCAGCGCTCGGTGTTCAAATAACCCGCGCCGCTTTCAGTTTTTCGATCTCCTCCGGCCCATATCCCAGCGATGCCAGAACCTCATCATTATGCTCGCCGAGGTCGGGCGTGGCGGTTCGAATCTCTCGATCAAAACCGGTGATCTCGCAGGGCTGCGCCACCAGATCGATTTCGCCGAGCCGCGGATGCGCGACGGAGCGCTTGATGCGCAATTGCTGCACCTGTGGATCGGCAAAGGCATCCCTGATGTTGTAGACCGGCCCGCAGGGAAGGCCCGCTTCCACCAGCAGTTCAAACCATTCGCGGGTGGATCTCGCGCGCAGCGCCGCGGCGATCAGCTCGTTCAGCGCCTCCCTGTTTCTTCCCCGCAACGCGGTCGAGGCAAAGCGCGGATCGGTCGCCATCTTGTCGCGGTCGATCAGCTTGCAGAATTTCTGAAAGTTCTTGTTGCTGGTGGCGGCGAGATTGAGAAAGCCGTCGGCGGTGGGGTAGAGCCCCATCGGCGTATTGGTGGGATGGAAGTTGCCTTCCTGCGGCGGCACCTTCTTGTCCATGGTCCAGCGGGTGGCCTGGAAGTCGAGCAGGGTGAGGCCGGCCTCGATCAGGGAGGTCTGCACCCAGCGGCCTTCGCCGGAAACCTCGCGGTCGAGCAGCGCGATCAGGATGCCCTGGGCGAGGAACGCGCCTGCCATGATGTCGGTGACGGCGACGCCGACGCGCAGCGGTCCCTGGCCGGGAATTCCCGTCACCGACATGATGCCGGACATGCCTTGCGCGACCTGATCGATCGACGGCCGCTCGGCGTAGGGGCCATACTGGCCGAAGCCGGAGATGCTGCCATAGACGATCCGCGGATTGCGCTTCTTCACGGATTCGAAATCGACGCCGAGACGCCTGGTGACGCCAGGCCGCATGTTCTCGACCACGACGTCGGCTTGTTCCGCCAGCCGCATCAGGATCTCGCGGCCCTCGTCGGTCTTCAGGTTCAGCGTGATGGCGCGCTTGTTGCGATGCAGGTTCTGGAAGTCCGAACCGTCGCGTTTGCCCAAGAGTTCGTCGGTTTCGCCGGCGCCTGGCGGCGGCTCGACCCGGATCACGTCGGCGCCCCAGTCGGCCAGCGTGCGCACGCAGGAAGGGCCGGCGCGCGCCAAGGTCAGATCGATCACCTTGAAGCGCGACAGCGGCAACGGCGCGGCTTGCGTTGGCAGGGGAGCGTTGCCGGATGCATCGACGGGCTTGTGCATGATGACCATTACCGTCCGTGAAACTGCGGCTTGCGCTTTTCCATGAAGGCGCGGCGGCCCTCGCGGAAATCCTCGGAGTCCATGCAGGCGGTGCCGATCTGTTTGATCGCGTCCATGTCGCGCTTGTCGGGATCCTTCAGGATCTGCGCAATGGTGATCTTGGCGGCCTTGATCGCCAGCGGCGCGTTGCCGGAAATGGTGCGGGCGATCTCCGACGTCGCGTTCCACAACTCGGTGTCGGGCACCACGCGATCGACGAGGCCGATCCTTAACGCCTCGGCGGAATCGATCCGCATGCCCGTGTACATGATGAGCCGCGCCCATGACGGCCCGACCAGCGAGACCAGATGCTTGAGGCCGTCATAGCCATAGGCGATGCCGAGCTTGGCTGCGGGAATGCCGAACTGGCTGTTCTCGGACGCGATGCGAATATCCGCCAGCATCGCCACCTGCATGCCGCCGCCGAGACAGAAACCCCTGATGCAGGCGATGGTCGGTTTCGGATAATCGGCCAGCAGCGCGCGCTGTGCGGCGCTCTTCTT
>DASQOU010000335.1:0-2433 GCA_035644295.1 Bradyrhizobium sp. | reverse complement strand
CCGACCATCTCGATCGCCGAAAGCTTTGCGTTCCCGACCTCGATGTATCTGCGCAATCTGATGGCGATGGATACCGAGGAGATGATCCGCGCCCAGCCCATGGACTCCGTGGTCGTGATCGGCGGCTGCGACAAGACCTTGCCGGCGCAGATCATGGCCGCGGTCAGCGCCGATCTGCCGACTGTGGTTATTCCGGTGGGGCCGATGGTGGTCGGGCATCACAAGGGCGAGGTGTTGGGGGCCTGCACCGATTGCCGCCGCTTGTGGGCAAAATTCCGCGCCGGCGAAATCGATGAGGCGGAGATCGATGCCGTCAACGGCCGGCTCGCGCCGTCGGTAGGAACCTGCATGGTGATGGGCACTGCCTCTACCATGGCCTGCATTACCGAGGCGCTCGGCCTGTCGCTGCCGATGAGTGCGACGATTCCGGCGCCGCATGCGGAGCGCTTTCGTTCCGCGGAAGCCAGCGGCAAGGTTGCCGCCGCGATGGCGATGGCGAAGGGACCGCGCCCAAGCGAGCTGTTGACGCCGGCGGCATTCCGCAACGCGCAGGTGGTGCTGCAGGCGATCGGGGGATCGACCAACGGCCTTATTCACCTGACCGCGATTGCCAACCGCACCGAACATCGCATTGATCTCTCAGCTTTTGACAAGCTCGGCCGCGAAGTGCCGGTGCTGATCGATTTGAAGCCGTCGGGCGCACACTACATGGAGCATTTCCATCATGCCGGGGGGCTGCCGAAATTGATGGCGCAGCTCGGCGATCTGATCGACCTCGAGGCCAAGACCATCACCGGCGCGACGCTCCGTGACGTCGTCGCCGCCGCCGAGGAGGTGCCGGGACAGGATGTCATCCGCGCGCGAAAAAGTCCGATCAAGCCGGAAGGCGCGATGGCGGTGCTGCATGGCAATCTCGCGCCGCGCGGCGCCGTGATCAAACATTCGGCGGCCAGTCCGAAATTGCTGCAGCACACCGGCCGTGCCGTGGTGTTCGATTCGGTGGAAGACATGACGCTGCGGGTCGATAGCCCCGATCTCGACGTCACCGCCGATGATGTGCTGGTGCTGCGCAACGCCGGCCCCAAGGGCGCGCCGGGGATGCCGGAAGCGGGCTACTTGCCGATCCCGATGAAGCTCGCGCGTGCCGGCGTCAAGGACATGGTGCGGATTTCGGATGCACGGATGAGCGGCACCGCGTTTGGTACCATCGTGCTGCACATCACGCCGGAATCCGCCGTCGGCGGTCCGCTGGCGCTGGTGAAGAATGGCGACATGATCCGGCTCGATGTCGCCAGGCGCAGTATCGATCTCCTGGTCGACGCCGCCGAACTCGAACAGCGCCGCGTCGCGCTGGCGCCCGCGACGACGCCGAAATGGGCGAAGCGCGGCTACGCGCATCTGTTTAACGAGACCATCCTGCAAGCCGACGAAGGCTGCGATTTCAATTTCATGCGGGCCAAGGGGAAGGAGTAGGCGGCATCGCCCGCAAGCAGCCGTCATGCCCGCCAACGGGTCGGCCGAATGGCAGCCCGATGACAGGCTCCAGCGCGCATCCCGTATTCCAGAGCGGTGAGATAGAGCCGGGGGGCTTGCGGCGTACTGGATTATCCGCTTTCGCGGATGATGATGCCGGGGTAAGCGGCGCGACAGGTGATTTGAACGGCCATCGCCTTCCATCTCGCAGATGCGTTGCGGCCTTTGGCGGCCGATGTCCAATTGACATTCAAACAACCCCGATGGGATGATGAAAGAAAACATCCAAAGGGGGAGACGATGGACAGGCTGAGGAGAATTGTCGGCGCGGTCGTGGCCGTATCCGCGATCGTGATGGCCGCGACTGCGGCCGCGCAGGAGGTGAAGCATTATCGCTTCGCCTACGATCAGCCGAAGCCGACCGGCTACGGAATCCTCGGCGATATCTTCAGCGACAAGCTGAAGGAGGTGAGTAAAGGCACCATGCTGATCGACCAGTATCCCGGCGCGCAGCTCGGGCAGGAGCCTCAGGTCCTGCAACTGGTGAAATCAGGCGACGTGGAGTTCTGCATTTCCTCATCGGCGAACGCCGCGACCCTGTCGCCGCAGGCCGGCGTGATGTCGATGCACTTCCTGTTCCGCTCCGAAGCGCACCTCGTCAAGGCGATGGCGGACCCCGAGGTGTCGAAGGCCGTCAAGGCCATGATCGCGGACACCGTGCAGGGCGCGCGCGTCATCGCGCTTGCCACGCTCGGCCTTCGTAACATGTACTCCAAGCGCGAGATCAAGAACATCGGCGACATGAAGGGTCTCAAGGTTCGGGTGCAGGCGACGCCCACCGAGGACACCATGTTTCCAGCCTATGGCGCGCAGATCGTGCATATGCCGTTCGGCAGCGTCTATACATCGCTGCAGACCGGCGTCGTCGATGTCGCGGAAAATGGCGTCAACGTCTATCTC
>DASQOU010000334.1:0-33221 GCA_035644295.1 Bradyrhizobium sp. | reverse complement strand
CGGCATCCCGCTCGATCCCTCGTTCGAAGAGCAGAAGCAGATCATGTTACGATGCAAGGGCATGTTCTATGCCTGCAAGGATGGCGCGGAAGCCCGCCGCTTCAATCGATTGCTGATCGACGCCGGCCTGATCCAGGGGCTGTAGGATTCCCCGCCGCGGTGTCACCGCGCCTGCTTTGCGGGTAGTCAGTGCGCGAGCAGTACCCTCACCGGTTTAGGGGTGCACGCGATTTCCCCTCGGCGTTGCATATTGGTGGTCATCAGTAACCTTAACCGGCGATAGGTACCCTGTGCCGCTCCTTCGTTAAGTTCATTCCATTAGCGAATGGATTTTTACCGACGTCTCTGGGGAAGTCTGCCGTGTCGACCGAAGGGTTTCTCAAGCAACCAGGCGTCAACATCGCCGTGGCCGGGCAATACACGCTTCCCAACTGGTATGATCCGAAAGGCAAGCTTCGTATCTTCGCCTGCCGCACCAATCGCATTTCACCGTACCGCATGACGGTGGATGTGCCCGTCGTGGGCAAGGTGGGCGACTACCTGACGTCCTATTTCCCGGATTTTGGCAAACTTGAGGGCCGCATCAGCGACACCAGCCGGGGCTCTTTTCTGCTCGAATTCGATATGGACGATGCCAGGCGCGAGAAGCTCTTCAACAAACTCGCCTGGCTGGAAGCGAGATTGAAAGATCCCACCATTCCCGAATTAAGGAAGGCGGGTCCGCGCATCGTTCCGGCAAACTCGCAATCGACGCTGACCTTGGCCGACGGCGCCAACCATCCGTGCTTCATCATCGATATGTCGGTGGGCGGTGCCGCGGTGGTGGCTCAACTGCAGCCACCGATCGGCACGCCGCTCGCCATTGGCGTCTGCGTCGGCCGCGTCGTCAGACATTTTTCTACTGGGTTTGCGGTCAAGTTCGTCGAGAGGCAAAACCAAAACGATCTCGACCGGCTCATCGTCCGGCCCGTCCCGCCGTCTTCCGCCGGCCGCGCGAAAGTTTCGATGCTGATCGCCAGCGGGTAAACGCCAAGATGCCGCGACCCCAAAATTCGCTTTCCTGGCGGGCGGCAAGCGAGAGCGGCGTCTGCATAGCTACCCGCTTCGCAAACACCCTTCCGCTGGCGCCTCGCATGGCTTAAGAGCGGCCCGAAACTCGTTTCTCAGGCCTTTAAGCCACGCATGATTCGCCTCGACAACATCAGTAAGCAGATCGGCCATCAGATTCTCTTCATCGAAGCGTCGGCGGCGCTTCAGAAGGGCGAGAAAATCGGCCTCGTCGGCCCCAACGGCGCCGGCAAGACCACGCTGTTCCGGATGATCACCGGTCAGGAACTGCCCGACGAGGGCCAGGTCGCGGTCGATCGCGGCGTCACCATCGGCTACTTCAGCCAGGACGTCGGCGAGATGTCCGGGCGCAGCGCGGTGTCCGAGGTGATGGACGGCGCCGGTCCCGTCAGCGCGGTCGCCTTCGAGATGAAGGAGCTCGAAGCCGCGATGGCGGACCCGGCGCGCGCCGATGACATGGACGACATCATCGCGCGCTACGGCGAGGTGCAGCACCGCTTCGAGGAGCTCGACGGCTATGCGCTGGAGGGGCGGGCGCGCGAGGTGCTTGCCGGCTTGAGCTTCAGCCAGGAGATGATGGACGGCGACGTCGGCGCCCTTTCAGGCGGCTGGAAGATGCGCGTGGCGCTGGCGCGCATTCTCCTGATGCGGCCCGACGCCATGCTGCTGGACGAGCCGAGCAACCACCTCGACCTCGAAAGCCTGATCTGGCTGGAACAATTTCTCAGGGGTTATGAGGGCGCGCTGCTGATGACCTCGCACGACCGCGAGTTCATGAACCGTATCATCGACAAGGTGGTGGAGATCGACGGCGGGTCGCTCTCGACCTATTCCGGCAACTACGAATTCTACGAGGCGCAGCGCGCGCTGAACGAAAAGCAGCAGCAGGCCCAGTTCGAGCGCCAGCAGGCGATGCTGGCAAAAGAGATAAAATTCATCGAGCGCTTCAAGGCGCGCGCCTCGCATGCCGCCCAGGTACAAAGCCGGGTCAAGAAGCTGGAGAAGATCGAGCGGGTCGAGCCGCCCAAGCGCCGCCAGACGGTCGCGTTCGATTTTCTTCCCGCGCCGCGTTCGGGCGAAGACGTGGTCAGCCTGAAGCGGGTGCAGAAAGGCTATGGCGACCGGATCATCTATGACGGGCTGGACTTCATGGTCCGCCGCCGGGAGCGCTGGTGCGTGATGGGCGTCAACGGCGCCGGCAAATCCACGCTGTTGAAACTGGTGGCGGGCTCGACGCCGCCGGACGACGGCATGGTGGCGCTCGGCGGCAGCGTCAAGATGGGATACTTCGCGCAGCACGCCATGGATCTGCTCGACGGCGAACGCACGGTGTTCCAGTCGCTGGAGGACGCGTTCCCGCAGGCCGGCCAAGGCTCGCTGCGGGCGCTCGCCGGCTGCTTCGGATTTTCCGGCGACGACGTCGAGAAAAAATGCCGGGTGCTGTCGGGCGGCGAGAAGGCACGGCTGGTGATGGCGAAGATGCTGTTCGACCCGCCGAATTTCCTGGTGCTGGATGAGCCCACCAACCATCTGGACATGGCGACCAAGGAAATGCTGATCAATGCGCTCTCAGAGTTCGAAGGCACCATGCTGTTCGTCTCGCACGATCGCCACTTCCTTGCCGCCCTGTCCAACCGGGTGCTGGAGCTGACGCCCGAAGGCATTCACCAATATGGCGGCGGCTACACCGAATATGTCGCGCGCACCGGCCACGAAGCACCGGGGTTGCGCAGCTGAAGCGGGATGCCTTTTGATTGAATCGGTCTGTCAGCGGGTTCGCTTCACCTCTCCCCGGCGGGGAGAGGTCGATTTGCACAGCAAATCGGGTGAGGGGGAGATGCACTACGAGAGACCGTAACCCCTCACCCCAACCCTCTCCCAACGGGAGAGGGAGCGCACTTCCGTTGTCATTGCAGATCGATCTAATCTCATCACGCATTAGCGCCTTGAGGTTAAGGCGCTCGGCCTGACGCGCAGCGCTACAGCGCTGCGCCTCTCAATTTTCAGCCAACGCGCGGACGATTTTGTCCAGCAGAGCCAGCGCGTCGCTGGTCCCGTCCGCTTCGCCCTTTTCAAAATCGTCGCCTGATTGTCCCATCGTGTTGGTTACATGGGCAAGACAGAGCAACCGCACGCCGGTGGCACGCGCGAACGTATAAAGCGCTGCCGCTTCCATTTCGACCGCAAGGATACCTTCGCGCTCTGCGGCCTCGATGGCCTCCATGGTCTCCCGAAACGGGGCGTCGGTGGTCCAGCTTGATCCGATAACGCAGCGCGGTCTATGCGCCGAAACCGCTCCATATGCCGACGCAACCAGTTGCGGGTCTGCCTCCGCGAATTTGGCGGGCGCGGCATAGTGATAGCTGGTGCCTTCGTCTCGCAGCGCCCGGTCGATGATCACGAAATAGGGCGGGGCACCGGATGGCACAATTTGTCCCGCCGAGGTGAGACTCACCAGAAGGCGGCAGCCGCTTGCGAATAATTCCTCCGCCACCAGCACGGCGAAAGACGAACCCACCACCCGGCCAATGATTCCGACCGTCTGCCCACCCAGGGCGAAGCAATCCAAATCAGAATGATAGCAGGGCCACGCTTCGAAGCGTTGCGTTTTTCCTGCGCTGCGAAGCGTTCTGACCAGGTCACCGTCCGGGTCCAGAATGCAAACCGAGGGCACCTTGACAGCCGCAAGGTTCTTCTGCCGTCGCGCCTCGCGCAACAACGCAGACGGCGCAAACACCGATGGTGAAGAGATGCGTTTGTTGTCTAGTATGGGAGGCGTAACCATATCGACCCTTGCCCTCGTTAGCTGCCAGCTTTGGATTTGCGCATGAACGATTCGAACCGAAAAGCCCATTGGGAAACGGTCTATACAACAAAGGGTGAAAATGAAGTCAGCTGGTTTCAGGAAAACCCCGGGCCGTCCCTCGATCTGATCGGCCTTGCACAGCCGACGCCGCAATCGGCGATCGTCGATATCGGCGGTGGTGCTTCACATCTTGTTGATAGCCTGGTCGCGCGCGGCTTTCGCCATGTGACCGTGCTGGACATTTCGCAGGCCGCACTCGACGTCGCCAAGGCACGGCTCGGCGCGCGCGCCGGCCAGGTGCAATGGGTCGTGGCCGACATCACCCAATGGCAACCGACGCAGACCTTCGACATCTGGCATGATCGGGCGGCGTTCCATTTCCTGGTCGACCCAGTGGACCGCGCCGCCTACCTCGCGCGTCTGAAGCAGGCGGTCCGGCCCGGCGGTCATGTCATTATCGGGACGTTTGCAATCGATGGCCCGGAAAAATGCAGCGGGCTGCCGGTCAGCCGATATGACGCGGCTGGCCTTGCCCGGGAACTGGGAGAAGGGTTCGTCCTGGTGGACTCCCGGCGGCACGATCATTCGACACCCTGGAATTCGGAACAGCGTTTTCAGTTTTGCATTTTTCGCGCATCTCGATCGACGTAGCGGCCTTCCACGCGATCGGACGTCCAACCGCTGCAATCCCCGTTTTCCGTGGCGGTTCGGCATGCTATTCTTGGCTAACTCTTGGAGTAGAAAACCGGGGAGCGGGGCCATGGTGGGGGTTTTTCGAGGGTACTATGCTTGCATGATCGCCGTCGCGGCGCTGCTTCTGGCGACGACGTTTGAAAGCCGGGCCGCGGCTGATGACTCCAAAATCTGCGCCAAGGAATCCGGTGAAATCGCGATCGATGCGTGCTCGCGGGCCATCAAGTCGGGCCGTTACAAGGGACGCGACTTGGCGCGCCAATTTATGTATCGCGGCGTCGAGCAGGGCTTGAAGAAGGACTACGACCTCGCGCTCGCGGACTATGGTGAGGCCGTCCGGATCGATAAGAAATATTCCGATGCATTTTATAACCGCTGCGTCGTCTACAATCTCAAGGAGGAATACGATCGCGCGCTTGCGGATTGCAGTCAGGCCGTCAAACTCGGGCCCAGCCCTAACACGACGGTTCCAGCCAGCGAGCGGCGTCTAGCGAATGATCATGCAATATCCGACTATTACTCGGAGCGCGGCTTCGCGTATCTCAAGAAAAGCGATTACGACCGTGCGCTCATGGACCTCGACAACGCCATCCGCCTCAATCCCGACAACGGCAGAGCGCTAAAGAGCCGCGGGCTGGTTTATCAGGCCAAGGGCGACACCGCGCGCGCCGATGCCGATTTTGCGTCGGCAAAGCTGTTCGGCGAGTGACATCCCGGCGCTTGCGCGATCGCCAAGTTGCGCGTCCGTGTCGGTGCAGTCCAAGGAACCCGGAATAGCGGGGACAACCGGTTTTCAAACCGAGATCGTTGCATCATAAATACTTCAGCCGGTCGTATCAGACGCAGCCAGTCCGACTGGTGAGGCCCGGCGCGTGCCGATGGGGGAACGCAGCCGGGCCGCCCAACGCCGCTATCAGCTGAGCGTGAGCTTCCAGGGCGTAGCCAGGTCCGGGTCGGAAGTCTGGAGTCGCCGCCGCTTGGGAGCGCGGCCGATCAACCGGGCGCGGCCTTATTTTTCAATATTGTCGGTTGAGGATGGGCCGATGCCGACAAACGAACATACGACTCTTAAAATCTATCGCTTGCCGATCTTCTCCCACAGCCAGCGCGCCACCGCGTCCGGTGACGATGCGCCGTTGCCGCCGGCGGCGCGCAAGTTGGCCTCGCGCATGTCGGCGATATCGACGCGGCCAAGCAGCGGCTTTAGCGCCTCCTGCAGCGCCTGATCGCCGGCGCGCTTCGGCGCGATCAGCATGATCGCGTCGTAAGGCGGGATCGCGTGCTTGATATCTTCCAGCACCACCAGGTCGTATTTCGCAATCAGCCCGTCGCTGGTGTATCCCGCGATCACGTCGACTTCGCCGGAGGCTGCGGCCGCGTACATGAAGTCCGGCTGCATCTGCCGCTGCGCGCGAAACGCCAGCCCATAGGCCTCTCGCAAGCCGGCCCATTCCGGGCGCGAGAAGAATTCGTAGTCGGCCGCCATCGACATCGCCTGCGCGTGTGATGTGAGATCGGCGATCGAGCGAATGCCAAGTGCCTCGGCGCGTTTTTTCGGCATCACCAGCGCGTAGGCGTTCTCGAAGCCGAGCTCGCCCAACAGCGTGACCTTCTGCTGCGCCAGGGCGGTCTTCAGCTCAGCGAGCAGCACCTCGCGCGGTTTGATCTCGCTATGGTGAAATTGATTGGCCCACAGCGTACCGGAATAATCGACATAGACGTCGATATCGCCGCTCACCAGCGCCTCAAAGATCACGTTGGAGCCGAGGCCCTCGCGCGTAGTGGCCGATAATTCCGCCGCGCGCAGCCGCTGCGCGATCAGGGCGGACAGCACGTATTGTTCGGCAAAAGTCTTGGCGCCGACAATGTAGCTCGACGGCGAGCGCGCCAGCGACGGCACCAGCGTGGCCGCCACTAGCGCCGCGATGCCGATGCCGCCCAATGCCGCGCGCACGCGGCTGCGCGCGGCAATGCCGATTTCGATTGCGGCCAGCAGTTGGTCGACCGCGAGCGCGAGCGCAGCGGCGGCAAGGCAGCCGAACAGCACGAACACCCAGTTCTGGGTTTGCAAGCCAGCAAAGATGTAGTTGCCGAGGCTGGTCTGGCCGATCGGCGTGGACAGTGTCGCGGTGCCGATCACCCAGACCGCGGCGGTGCGGATGCCCGCCATCATCACCGGCAACGCCAGCGGCAACTCCACCGACACCAGCGACTGAAACTCCGTCATGCCGACGCCCTGGGCGGCCTCGAGGATCGCGGGCTCGACGCCCTTCAAGCCGGTGATGGTGTTGCGCAGCACCGGCAGCATCGAATACAGCGCGAGCGCGAGCACTGCGGGGAGGAATCCGAACGCGGAAAAGCCAACGCCGAGCCAGGCCAGCGACAGCGAGGCAAGCGCGAGCAGCAGCGGATAGAACAGCGCGAGCAGCGCCAGCCCCGGCACCGTCTGCACGATGCTGGCAAGCCCAAGCAGAGTGCCGCGCATCACCGGCCGGTTGCGCGCGGCGATCGCGAGCGGCAGGCTGATCAGAAGTCCGAGCGCCAGCGCCGTCACGCTGACCCGCACATGATTGCCGAGATAGTCCGGCAGATGCGCGAGAGCTTCGTTCCAGCGGGGGTCGGAAAACAAACTCATGCCGCGCCCCCGTGCGGCAACAGCACAGAAAGCCGCTCGGCCTGGCGCCGTGGCGTGCGCAGGAGTTCGCCGACGTACGTATCGTGGCTCGCCGAAAGCTCTGATGGCGTGCCCTGTGCCAACAGCCGCCCGGCGCGCATCACCGCGATCCGGTCGGCGAGCAGAATGGCTTCCGTCATGTCGTGGGTGATCATGACCGTGGTCAGGCCGAATTTACGATGTAGCGTGCGGTAGTCGTCGCCGAGTGCGTCGCGGGTTAGGGGATCGAGCGCGCCGAACGGCTCGTCCATCAGCACGATCCGCGGCTTTGCTGCCAACGCGCGGGCGACGCCGACGCGCTGGCGCTGGCCGCCGGATAATTCATGCGGAAAGCGATCGTGGTACTGCGCGCGGTCGAGCCGCACCAGATCAAGCAACTCGTCGACCCGGCCGGTGATTTCGGCGGCGGGCA
Organism: Bradyrhizobium sp.; assembly: GCA_035644295.1. Lineage (GTDB taxonomy): Bacteria > Pseudomonadota > Alphaproteobacteria > Rhizobiales > Xanthobacteraceae > Bradyrhizobium. The sequence continues at coordinate 25,568 of DASQOU010000334.1, read as the reverse complement.
GGCCCTTTAGCTTCGGCGTGATCCCGATATTGGCGGCGACGCTCATGTGTGGAAACAACCCGCCGCTCTGGAACACGTAGCCGATGCGGCGGCGCAACGCGACCGGATCGGCCGCGCGCACGTCCTCGCCTTCGATTTGGATGCTGCCCTGGTCGGCGTCGATCAGCCGGTTCGCCAGCCGCAACAGCGTGGTCTTGCCCGAGCCGGAGCCGCCGACAATGGCAAGAAGCTCGCCTCCCGCGACCTCGAGCGAAACGTCGTCCACGGCCTTGACCCGGCCGCCGTCAAAACTTTTGCCAACGTGGGAGAAGACTATGGGGGGTGGGTTCTGCATTCCTGTCCGGTCTCGTGCTTGCGGCTCTTACCCTCCAGGGGAGGGTAGTGGCATGTTGCACCACTTCGTTGAACTTGTCCCGCCAAGGCGCTAAGCCATCGTCCAAACTTGGGAGGGAGTGCGGGTGGAGAAGGCAACGCCGACGGCGGTCGCACTTGACGACGCGACGGTGGCGTTTCGCCTCGCCGACGACCGAGTCTACACCGCGGTCGAGCGGGCCCGGCTGGCCGTCGCGCATGGCGAGTTCGTCGCCATTGTCGGCCCCACCGGGTGCGGGAAATCGACGCTGCTCAATGTCGCGGCGGGGCTGCTGCGGCCGGTATCGGGAAGCGTGCGGATTTTCGATCGCCAGCTCACCGGGCTGAACCGGGACGCCGGCTATCTGTTTCAGGCCGATGCGCTGTTTCCCTGGAAGACGGCGATCGACAATGTCGCCATTGGGCTGGAAATCGAAGGCACGCCGCGCCGCGACGCGCTGGAACGCGCGCAAAGCTGGCTCATCTCGGTGGGGCTTGCGGCATTCGGCAATCGCTATCCGCATATGCTCTCAGGCGGCCAGCGCAAGCGTGTGGGACTGGCGCAGGTCTTGATCCGCGATCCCAAAATTCTCCTGATGGACGAGCCGTTCGGGCCGCTCGACGCCCAGACCCGGCAGATCATGGGAAACCTTCTCTTGGAGCTGTGGACCGCCGACCGCAAGGCGGTTCTGTTCGTCACCCATGACCTCGAAGAGGCGATCGCGCTCGCCGATCGCGTGGTGATCATGTCGGCGGGGCCGAGCGCGCGCATCATCGGCGACTGGGCGGTGGCGCTTCCGCGCCCGCGCGATATCACCGAGGTGCGGCTGGACAAGGAATTTCACGCCCTTCACCGGGAGATATGGAATGTATTGAAGGCCGAAGTGTTGAAGGGCTACGCCCAATCATCGCAAGTTACGGCCGGAGCCGGCTGATGCCGCCTTGATCTCGATGCGTCGACGGCTACACTGCGCCGCGCCAACTCCAGGCCATCAAAGGCAAACAGTTAAAGGCAAGTAAACAAAGGAAGGTGTCATGTTCTTACGTGGTTCAATTCTGGCCGTTTCCGTCGCGTTCGCAGCCCTGTGCGGCTCTCACGGTGCAAGCGCCCAAGGCGTTTTCACGCTGACGTCGCCAAGCTTCAAGGACGGCGAACGGCTGGCGGTGAAAAACGCCGGCAACAACAAGTCCAATCCGAACTGCGTTGGCGAGAACGTATCGCCGGCGCTCTCCTGGTCGAACCCGCCGGAGGGCACCAAGAGTTTCGCTATCCTGATGTTCGATCCGGAGGGCCGTCCGCCCGGCGGCGTCAGCCATTGGGTGGCCTATGGCATTCCGGCTTCGGTCACCGGTTTTGCCGAAGGCGAAGTGTCGAAGGCGAGCGATAAATATGTCGGCGGCACCAGCCTGATGAAGCTGTCGAACTATTTCGGGCCCTGCACACCGCCCGGCCCGCAGCACCACTACACCTTCACGCTGATGGCGACCGATCTCGAGCCGACTGCGCTTGCGCCCGGCCTGTCGCGCGACGAGGCGATCAAGGCGCTCGAGGGCCACGTCAAGCAGGCGACCGGTTTGATCGGCACGTTCTCCAAGCCGTAAGAAGCTGATGCGAGAATGGGAACCTTCAGCGAATCTCGTCATGCCCGGGCTTGTCCCGGGCATCCACGTCTTAATCTCATTCGGGCAAGAAAGACGTGGATGGCCGGGACATAGGCGAGCGGAAGCGACGCCGTCCTTCGGACGGCTATGCCCGGCCATGACGAAAGAGCGATTTTAGCCATGTCGCGCGTGACGCTTCTCGCCTTGCAGGTGCTGGTCGCGGTTATAGGCCTCGCGCTATGGCAACTGCTGGCGACCGTGCCGATCTTCGGCCGTACGTTATTGCCGCCGTTCTTCTTTTCCAATCCGATCGATGTCGGCGGCCAGATCGTCGACTGGTTCGCAAGCGGCGTGATCTGGAAGCATCTTTTGATCACGCTGTGGGAGTCGGTTCTCGCCTTCGTGATCGGCTCGCTCAGTGGCGTCGTAGTCGGATTCTGGTTTGCCAGAAAGCCGCTGGTCGCCGCGGTGTTCGATCCCTATGTGAAAATGGCCAACGCGCTGCCGCGCGTCGTTCTGGCGCCGATCTTCACGCTGTGGCTGGGCTTGGGCATCTGGTCGAAGGTCGCGCTCGGCGTCACGCTGGTATTCTTCATCGTCTTCTTCAACGTCTATCAGGGCGTCAAGGAGGTCTCGACCGCCGTGCGCGACAACGGCCGCATGCTCGGCATGAGCGAGCGGCAGTTGATGCGCCATGTCTACTGGCCGTCGGCGCTGTCGTGGATGTTCTCCTCGCTGCATACCTCGGTCGGCTTCGCGGTGGTCGGTGCCGTGGTTGGCGAATATCTCGGCTCTGCGGCGGGGCTCGGCTACCTGATCCAGCAGGCCGAAGGCGTGTTCGACGTTGCCGGCGTCTTCGCCGGCATGTTCGTGCTGTCGGCTTTCGTCATCCTGATCGACCTTGCGGTCACGCTGGTCGAGCGAAGGCTTCTGGTGTGGCGGCCGGATGTGGGCGAGGCGAGGGCGTAGTTGTTATCCGTCATTCCGGGGCGATGCGAAGCATCGAACCCGGAATCTCGAGATTCCGGGCTCGCGCTTTGCGCGCCCCGGAATGACGGCTTCCACCTTCTCATCCGCCGTATGCTGCTCTATCGTGCGCGCAGCGAACCCGATCCAGTGGCCTCGTGGTTCGAGACGCGCGGCGTTGCCGCGCTCCTCACCATGAGGGGTAGAGACCTCATCCTGAGGAGCTTGCGAAGCAAGCGTCTCGAAGGATGAAGCCACTGCAATGGAAATGCGCTCGCACGGAGGAAATCATGAAGACGATCCTGGCAAGGCTTGCCGCCACATTACTGGCGCTCGCCCTGACTTCCGCTCCTGCCGCCGCGCAAACCAAGGTGACGATCGCGGTCGGGGGCGGCGCCTGCCTGTGCTATCTGCCGACCGTGCTGGCAAAGCAACTCGGCGAGTATGACAAGGCTGGCCTTGCCATCGAGCTGGTCGATCTGAAGGGCGGCTCGGACGCGCTCAGGGCGGTGCTCGGCGGCAGTGCGGACGTGGTGTCGGGTTATTTCGACCACTGCGTCAATCTCGCCGCCAAGAAGCAGGAACTGCAATCCTTTGTCGTGTACGACCGCTACCCCGGCGAGGTGCTGGTGGTGTCGCCCGCGCACACCAGCGAAATCAAATCGATCAAGGATCTCGCGGGCAAGAAAGTCGGCGTCAGCGCGCCCGGCTCCTCGACCGATTTCTTTCTCAAATTTCTCCTGAAGAAAAACGGCATCGATCCCTCAGGCGTTGCCGTGATCGGCGTCGGCCTCGGCGCTACCGCCGTGGCGGCAATGGAGCAAGGCCAGATCGATGCCGCGGTGATGCTCGATCCTTCGGTCACCGTGCTGCAAGGCAGCCATCCGGATCTGCGCATCCTCTCCGACACGCGCACCCAGAAAGATACGCTCGAGGTGTTCGGCGGCGAATATCCCGGCGGCGCGCTCTACTCGACGACGGCCTGGGTCGCCTCGCACGAAAAGGAGGTTCAGGCCCTGACCAATGCAATCCTGAACACGCTGGGCTGGATCCACGCCCATACGGCGGAAGAGATCATGGAGAAAATGCCGCCGGAGATCGTCGGCAAGAACAAGGAGCTTTATCTCGCGGCACTGAAAAACACGATCCCGATGTATTCAAAGACCGGCCAGATGGACCCGAAGGGTGCCGACGCCGTGCTCGCGGTGTTCAGCGTCGGCTCGCCCGAAGTCGCCAAGGCCAATGTCGATGTCAGCAAGACCTACACCAACAAATATGTCGATCAGGCCAAAAAGACGACGGGGATCAATGCGAAGTAAGGTATCCCGCGCGATGGCCGCATGACGCTTCCGTTTATTCACCGGGCCACCACCCTCGATCTGAAGGTTCGCTCCACGCTTTGGCCGTTCGCGCAGGCGCGGCGCGCCGAGATCGATGCGCATTTTGCGAGCGAGCAGCGCAAGAAGCCGACGATCTGGAACGGCCGCGTGCTATTGGGGCGCAACCCGGTCTTCACCGAAAACCGCCTCACGGCCGATTACTTCGAGACGGATTTTGCAAGCTTCCTGGCGTGGCGCGACTGGGGTTTTCCCGATACGGGCGTCTTCAACGGCTTCGGCATGGGCGCGCTGCACTGTTCCGACGGTGCCTTCGTGCTCGGCGAAATGGCAGCGCATACCGCCAATGCGGGTCGGATTTACTTTCCGTCGGGAACGCCCGACCTCGATGATATCAGGGACGGTGCGGTCGATATCGCCGGCAGCGTTGCCCGTGAGGTTCTGGAGGAAACCGGCTTGACGGAGGCGGACTATGCCGCGGGTGCGCACTGGGACTGCGTCGCTTCAGGTGCTGCGATCGCGATGATCCGGTTGTTGCGCGTCGACATGCCGGGCGAGGCGCTGCGCGCGCGGATCGAAGCCAATCTCGTTCGGCAACAACAACCCGAGCTTTGCGCGATCCATCTGGTGCGCGAGCTGCGCGATCTCACGCCGGCAATGCCGCGTTTTGTCACGGCGTTTCTCGAAGCGCAGTTATCGGCATAATCCGGGCGGTCCAGCCGCCGCTCGACCTCAAACAAGTCCGTGCTCTCCGCAGATGCGTGCCAATGCGCTTGACATTGGCCGGCGCTATCAATGTGATAGGCGCCAACAACAAACAAAAACGCTGGTCGCACAATCTTCGAGGGAGGGTGTCATGTCGGTGCGCAGAGCTGCACACCTGTTCGGTGGGCTGTTGGCTGTGATCGCGGCGCTGGGCACGGCGGTTGCCGCCGAGGCCCAGGAGAAGAAAATCAAGATCGGCGTGATTTTTGACCTGACCGGCCCGCTCGCGGGCGGCGGTTCGGAGCTGCAATACACCGGCGTCAAGATCATGGTCGACCAGTACGTCAAGACCGGCGTTGAGGGATACAAGGTCGAGGCGGTCTATGCCGACGCGCAGAGCAAACCCGATATCGCCATCAACGAGGCGGTACGCCTGCTGGAGCAGGAAAAGGTCGACATGCTCATGGGCTTCTTCTCATCGGCGCAATGCGTGCCGGTGGCCGCGCGTGTCGAGCAAATGAAGAAATTCATGTGGATCACCACCTGCATTTCCTCCGGCGTGTTCGACGGCAAGAACTACAAATATGTCTTCCGTCCGCAGGCGGCCGGCGATCAGTACGGCATGATGACGACCGACTTCATCGCCCAGAATTCCGTCTCCAAATTTGGCAAGGAGCCGAAGGATCTGCGCGTCGCCATTATCCACGAAGATGGCGCCTATGGCGTCGACGTGGCGAAGGGCAACGAGGCCGGGGTCAAAAAGGCCGGCCTCAACCTCGTGCTCAAGGAGGGCTACTCCGCCACGGCTCCCGATCTCTCGGCGCTCGTGACAAAATTGAAGCGCGCCCGGCCCGACGTGATCTTCCACACCGGCTACAATCCAGACATTACATTGCTATTTCGGCAGGCGCGCGAGCAGGGACTGAAGTTCGGCGCCATCGTCGGCCATGGCGCAGGCTATGGCGTGTACGAGAAGCTGAAGGAGGGCCTCGGCACGGATGCCAATTATCTCTTCAACACCGATCCGATCTCGATCTGGCTCGCCAACCAGAAAACCATGGATCCCAAGCTGCCGCCGATCATCAAGATGGTCGGCGAGGAATTCGACAAGCTCAAGCCGGGGGTGGCCATTCGCTCCGCCCATGTCGGCATCGGGGCCTCCAACGCCTATGTCTTCCTCGGCGACGTGCTGCCCCGGGCGATCAAGAAATACGGCGGCGTCGATCCTGAGGCGCTGCGCAAGGCCACCCTCGATACCGACATCCCCGAAGGCGGCACCATGCTCGGCTACGGCGTCAAATTCTATGGCGAAGGCGAACGGTTCGCCGGTCAGAACGAGCGCTCGTTCCCGGTGGTGCTGCAATACATCGATGACAAGTCGTATGTGGTGTGGCCGAAGAGCCAGATGCAGCGCGACACCGTGCTGCCGCTGCCGAAGGGGACCACTTTCAGTAATCAGTAAGCCCGGCATCTGTTTTTCGAGGACGATTTTTGGTTGGATCGCTTTGTCCGCGAACTCGGTTCACCTCTCCCCTCCGGGGAGAGGTCGGATTGCGAAGCAATCCGGGTGAGGGGGCTTTGCTCCCACGAGAGGCCGTAACCCCTCACCCCACCCCTCTCCCAAAGGGAGAGGGAGCACACCTTCGTCTTGGTTACAATTCACCGGCGGAGTATCTGCAGTGCTGACGGTGAGCGGGTTGGTGAAGCGGTTCGGCGGCTTCACCGCGGTCAACGGCGTGTCGTTTCGGGTCGAGCAGGGCGAGATTCTCGGCCTGATCGGCCCCAATGGCTCCGGCAAGAGCACGATCTTCAACATGCTCTCCGGCACGCTCGTCCCCTCGGCGGGATCGATCACATTTGACGGGGTGGAGATCGCGGGACTGGCGCCGCATCGCATCATCAACCGAGGCGTCGGCCGCACCTTTCAAATTCCACGGCCGTTTCACCGGCTCAGCATCTTTGAGAACGTGGCGCTGGCGGGCTTCTACGGCCAGGGCAGCAAGAGCCGCGCCAAGGCCAATGAGGCCGCTGAACGGGCGCTGCGCATGGTCGGGCTGCCGACCGATCGCCAGATGAGCGTCGATGGCCTTGGCGCCGCCGGCCTCAAGAAGCTTGAACTCGCCAAGGCGCTGGCGACCGGACCAAAGCTTTTGCTCGCCGATGAAAGTCTCGGCGGATTGGACGATACCGAGATGGATCAGGCCGCCGACATGCTGCGCAAGATCCGCGACGAACTCGGCATCACGATCATATGGGTCGAGCACATCATGGGCGTGCTGATGCGCGTGGTCGACCGCGTCATGGTGCTCGATCACGGCGAGAAGATTTCGGAAGGGCTGCCGAGCGCGGTGGCGAGCGATCCGCGGGTGATCGAGGTCTATCTCGGCACCGACGCGGATTCCAGCCAGGTCGCGGCGGCGCAAGCGCGCCGCCGCGCGGAGATGTGAACAGCATGCTCGAGCTCAGATCGGTCGATGCGGGCTACGGCAGCTTTCAGGCGCTGTTCGGCGTCAGCCTCGATGTGAAAGCCGGCGAAGCGGTCGGCGTGATCGGCCCGAACGGCGCCGGCAAGACCACGCTGATGCGGGTGATTTCGGGGCTGATCCGGCCGCACCGGGGATCGATCGCCATGGAAGGCACCGATGTGCTGGCTACGCCAGCGCACCGGATCGTCAGCCTCGGCATCGCCCATGTCCCGGAAAATCGCCGGCTGTTTCCACGGCTCACCGTCGACGACAATCTAAAGATGGGCGCGTTCATGCCAGGCGCGCGCGCCAAATACGGCGAGCGGCTGCAATTCGTGTTCGATCTGTTTCCGCGCATGAAGGAACGGCGCGGCCAGATGGCGGGAACCATGTCGGGCGGCGAACAGCAGATGTGTGCGATCGGCCGCGCCTTGATGTCGAACCCGAAGCTGTTGCTGCTCGACGAGCCGTCCGCGGGCCTCGCGCCCGTCGTGGTGCAGCAGGTGTTTGAACTGGTCAAGCGCATTCGCGCCAGCGGGCTCACGGTGCTGATCGTCGAGCAGAATGTGCAGCAGGTGCTGCGCGTCGTCGATCGCGCCTATTTGCTCGAAGCAGGCTCCATTCGCGCGTCGGGGACGTCGGCGGAGATGCTGAGCACCGACACCATCAAGCAAGCGTATCTGGGGGTATGAGCATGACCCGGAAAAGTGGATGCCGGTTTTCCGATAAGGTCATGCTCAATAAGAAGCGGTAGCGAGCCATGCAATCCTTTCTTGATAGCTTCGACATCTATCTGCTCGAAGCCGTGGTCAACGGCATCTTGCTCGGCGGGGTGCTGGCGTTGTTGGCGCTCGGGCTCAATTTGATCTTCGGCGTCATCGACGTGACCTGGATTTGCTACGCCGAGCTCGTCATGATCGGCATGTACGGCATGTATTATCTCGTGCAGTACTATCATCTGCCGTACTGGGCCGCGGCGCCGCTTGTCATTCTGCTGGTCGCGCTGCTCGGGGCGGCGCTGCATTATATCGTGATCGCGCCGCTGTTGACGGCGCCGCCGATCAATCAGCTGCTCGCGACCGGCGGCGTGCTGTTTATTCTGCAGAGCTTTGCCACCGTCGCTTTCGGCGTCGAATTCCGCAATCTCGGCATTCGCCTGCCTGTCGTGGCGCTGGGTGAAATGCACTTCAGTTATGCGCGGCTATTGTCCTTCGCCGCCGCACTGATCGGCATGGTGAGCGTCTATTTGTTCATGACGCGCACCTACACCGGAACGGCGATCCGTGCGATTTCGCAGGACCGCCAGATCATGTCGCTGATGGGCGTAGATACCAAACGCATCTATCTCATCACCTCGGCGCTGGGCGGCGCGCTCGCGGGGCTCGCCGCATGCCTGCTGGTTTTACAATATGACGTGCATCCCTTCGTCGGCCTGTCGTTCGGGCCGATCACGTTCCTGATCTGCGTGCTCGGCGGGCTTGGCAACTTCATCGGCGGCTTCATCGCGGCTTTCGTCTTCGCCGAGATCATCTCGCTCGGCGGTCTGTTCTCGGACCTTGAATGGGGCTACGTGCTCGCCTTCGCCTTCTTCATCGTCATGATGTTCATCCGGCCGGCCGGCTTGCTGGCGAGGCGCCGATGAAACCGCGCCACGCCATCTGGATCGCTGGCGTTGCGGCGGCGATTGCGCTGCCCTTCGTCCATCGCGAGCCCTATCATTTGCACATCCTGGTGCTGATCCTGATCTGGTCGTTCGCCTATACCTCCTGGTCGATCATGGGCCGCTTCGGCCTGGTGTCGCTGGGGCATGGCGGCTTCATGGGCGTCGGCGCCTATGTGACGGCGCTGTTGTGGAATCATCTCGGGATATCGCCGTGGATCGGCATTCCCTTGAGCATGGCGGCGGCTGGAGTGCTGGCTGCCGTGGTGGGCTATCCCTGCTTTCGCTTCCGCATTACCGGTCATTATTTCGTGCTGGTGACGCTGGCGCTGTCCGGCATCGTGCTTCAGGTCATCACCGCCACGCGCGACTACACCGGCGGCTCGCTCGGCTATACGCCGGACCGCACCACCGGCAGCCACTTGCTGGCGCTGCAGTTCGACAGCAAGACGACGTGGTACCTGATCGCGCTGTTCATCTGGCTGTCCGGCCTTCTGATCTGGCGCTGGATCGACCAAAGCATGAGCCGATACGCCATGGAGGCGATCTCGGAGGACGAGGACGCCGCCGCCGCGGCCGGCGTCAACGTGACCGCCGAGAAACTCAAGATCACGATGATCAGCGCGCTGATGACCGCGTTCGCCGGCGCGCTCTACGCCCAGTATCAGATGTTCATCTCTCCGGACACGGTCAGCGGCATTTCGGTGTCATTGCAGATGGTGTTTGCCGCCATCGTCGGCGGTCTCTACGTTTCGCTCGGCCCCACCGTCGGTGCCGTCATCACCATCCTGCTGGCGGAGGGACTGCGCATCGGGTTCGGAACAGCGGCGGTGGGTTGGGACAACCTCGTCTATGGCGTGTTGCTGGTGCTGTTCATCATATTCCTTCCCAAGGGCATTCTTGGTAGCGTCATCGACAGACTGAAAACCCAACGCAAGCCGGCCTTGAGGTCATGAGCAAAAAGCCTTCAAAATCCCTCGGCGACCCGTTCGTCGCGCCGTTTCGCTTCGACGGATCGGGTGAGTTTCATCTGAGGTCGCACAAGACCAATGACAGGGGCGGCCTCGACAAGGACAAGGCCGAGAAGTTTCTCGAGGCCAGCCGGAAACGCCTGAGCGATTTTCAGGAACGGCTGTACGCCCAGGACCGCTGGTCGGTATTGATCATCTTGCAGGGCATGGACGCATCCGGCAAGGACAGCGCCATCAAGAACATTTTCGCGGGCGTCAATCCGCAGGGCTGCGAGGTCACTTCGTTCAAGCAGCCGACCAGCCACGAACTCGCCCATGATTTCATGTGGCGAACCATGGTGGCGTTGCCGGCGCGCGGCCGCATCGGCATCTTCAATCGATCCTATTATGAGGAATGCCTGGTGACGCGGGTGCATCGGGAGCTGCTCGCCAAGGAGCGGCTACCTTCGAAATCGGTGACCCAGGACATCTGGCGCGAGCGCTTTGAGGACATCTGCGCCTTCGAGCGCTATCTGACGCGCAACGGCACCGTGATCCTGAAATTCTTCCTCAACCTCTCGAAGGAAGAGCAACGCAAGCGATTTCTTGATCGGCTGGATGATCCCGCAAAGGTGTGGAAATTTTCGATGGCGGACGTCGCCGAACGCGCGATGTGGCGCCGATACATGGCCGCGTATCAGGACATGATACGGCACACTTCGGCGGGCTCGCCATGGCATGTGGTGCCGGCCGACCACAAATGGTTCGCGCGGCTGGTGATCGGGTCCGCGATCGTCAACGCGCTGGACGGCCTCAACCTGCGCTTTCCCCGCGCCGACCGAAATTCGCTGCAGGAGTTCAAGAAAGTGCGCGAGGCGCTGGAGCACGAGGGGACGGGCGGGGGAAAGAAGACTGTCAAGAAGGTCGGTCCGAAAACGCCGGCCAAGAAGTAACGGTCGCCGGTTCCGATGTTACCCGGTAGCGCGCCAACGGGTGCGCCCGACGGTCGCTCGAAGACAGGGCCGTATGGTTACGGCCTTGTTCCGATATTCAGACGAAACGTCGAGAGTTACCAGCGCGGGCCTACGCCGACGCCAATTCCGCCCGGCCCGATGCCGATGCCGACGCTCGGCCCGTCATTGTAATAGCCGCCGTCATAGTAGCCGCGGCGTTCGATGTAGCGTTCACGCGGCGCGTAGCCGTACGAATCCTCAACGATCACGCGACGCCCGCGTTGCTGCCAGCAGCGTCCGTATTCATTGCAGACCATGCGAACCTGTTCGATGCCGTTATCGGGCATCGCCACCACGCCATTTGAGAGCGGGGCTGCGGATGCGGCAGTCGCAAATAAGGCACTCGCACCGAGCGCCAGTGAGATCATGATCTTGTTCATGCAAAACTCCTCCAGGGTTGTATGAAACTCAAGCGCGGGACCGCACCAATGGTTCCGCGGGAACCCGCGGCTACATCCACCGCGAGAACCGCACCTATCTAGTGGATCCCGGCGAGCGCTGCGTCATCGAAGAGATCGACTGACAAGCCGATCGTGAAAGGTGGCGGCCTCAAAGCCGCCGCCTTTCGCTTCTTTTCTGAATTGGACCGCCAAGGTTAACGAACCGGAGAAGCAGCGACGAAGCCGTCAGCGGCCCGATGGGAACTAATCCGGCTGTCGCGGCTTATCATCAACGTTCCAAAACCGGGAGACCGCCATGAAAATCGCAAAGATCATTTTGGCTGCTGCTGGTGTCCTCACCATCGTCGCTTCGGCGGCCGTGGCCGAACAAATGCTCAACGGTACGATTACGAAAGTTGACCGGATCAATAACTCTGTTGCCATTCGCCAGACGCAAAGCGGCACCGTCGGAGCCAACACCGCGGCCGAAGAGTTCAAGACACAAGACGGCCTGTCGCTGGACAAGTTGCATGCCGGCGATAGGGTGACCTTTTCCGCCACGGAAAAGGGTGGGGTCAAAACCATCACCAAAATCCAGCAACAGTAATACGCGCATATCCATCGCCGACCACGCTGGGCAAGGACAGTTGCGTACAACGGTGCTTGCCTAGAACGTTTTCGAGCGAAGTGGATACCGGTTCGCGTGAAGAAAACGCGTCAAACAAGAAATTAGAGCGTCGGTTCTGATTCAATCAGAACCGATCTTGCTCTGGTCACGGCCGCCTTGGTTATCGGCGTGACCCGATTTCGGCTTCTCCGCCTCACGAGGCGTGCTATGCTTCTGCCGGTCGGCTAAAATCGCCGTTGAGTTTGCCTGCCACGCTCAATTTCTTTCGCCGATATTGCTGGTCACGATCACCGGAGGCTTCCTGTCATTAGCCATGGCTCGCCTTGCGGGATCATCGATGGCCAACAAACGGCCCGTCGGAGTTCAAGGGGGTAGAAACCCGTCGATCTTCCGAAAACCAAAATTGCGATTTAGCCGGCGAGGGATGGAGAAAACAGATGTCCAAAATGCCGAAGATTGATCACGAATACAATGCCGGCAAGGACAAATTCAAAATAACAATTCATGGATATTCGCTGAGCAAGAAGGCCCGCGGCGCCATCGTGAAAAAATTGATGTCGGAGGTGGAGCGCAGCCCGGATCGTCTGGTCGCCGATGCCAAGAAGACATCGAAGAAGGGACCGGGCAAGAAACTGCCGGGCTTGCAAAATGCATCCAAGTTGATTGAGGTTGGCGACTGACGTGGAACGTCTGATTTTTGGAAACTGACTGCAGGTGCCGCCATGATTCTCGCCTTGATATCGGTTCTCACCATCGTTGTTGTCGGCGCCATCTGTTTTTGGGCCATCGACAAGTTCGCCAACGACCGTCGTTTGGCAAATTTGCTAAAATTGCTCGTCATCCTCATTTGCCTCGGCGCCATTTTGCAGCGGATACTGCCGCTGACAGGGATTTATTAGCCAGTTCCACGCCGCGCGCCGTCCCCAGCCGATTGATATAGGTCAATGAGTCATGTCGGCTTCAGATGCATCATCAGAGCACGGTAGACCAGCACCGCCCATTCGAGCACGTGTCGGTTCTCACAGATATTTTTTTGTGAGCAATTTTGACCACTCCAATCCGAATGTGCAGTTGCATACTGTCGCTTTTTACGACCCTGGTGGCTGAGAAGATGGTAATCTCCTTGGTCAAGCGAAACGACCTCGCGCACGTGCTGGGCTTGCACCGGCCTCGCCGGTTCACGCCGCTGGCGTGTGGCATTTATCGAAAATTTCGACGCTGCAATTGATCGATCTTAAACGTCCGCCGGCGCTGTTGGCGTGGTGGGAAGTGTCATCTCGATCAGACGATCAGATAAAGTCAGGTCCCCATGAGTCTTGCCGATGCAGACTCTTTAACGGCCCGACACCAGCAACAAGCCGACATGCGGCTCGTTCCCGGCGGTACGTTCCGTATGGGATCGGACCGCCATTACCCCGAGGAAGCGCCAGTCCATCGCGTCACGGTCGATGGATTCTGGATGGATCGCACGCCGGTGACGAACCGGCGGTTTCGCGACTTCGTCGGGGCGACCGGCTATGTCACCTTCGCCGAAATAGCGCCTGACCCGGCGGATTATCCCGGCGCGTTGCCGCACATGTTGAAGGCAGGTTCGCTCGTCTTCGATCCGCCGGATCGACCGGTCGATCTGCGCAATTTCGCGAATTGGTGGACCTTCAAATTCGGCGCCAACTGGCGTCGCCCATACGGCAGGGGCAGTTCGATCCGCGGTCTCAACGATCATCCCGTCGTGCACATTTCGTACCGTGATGCCGAAGCCTACGCGGCCTGGGCCGGCAAGCAATTGCCGACCGAAGCCGAGTGGGAATATGCGGCGCGAGGCGGTCTTGATCAGGCCGAGTTCGCTTGGGGCGATCAGTTCACGCCGGGCGGCCGGCATATGGCCAATACCTGGCAGGGCGCATTTCCGCGCGAGAATCTCGCCAGCGATGGATACGCGCGCACCTCGCCGGTCGACGTGTTCCCGCCGAACGGCTTTGGCCTTTCCGACATGATCGGCAATGTCTGGGAGTGGACCTCGGATTGGTATTCGACCGGGCATGCCGGCGACGCGCCAAAGGCGTGCTGCATTCCCGAGAATCCGAGTGGCGCGATCGAGGCCGACAGCTACGATCCCTGCCAGCCGCAGATCAAAATTCCTCGCAAGGTCGTCAAGGGCGGTTCGCATTTGTGCGCGCCGAATTACTGCCGTCGCTACCGGCCGGCCGCTCGCCATCCGCAGCCGGTTGACACGTCAATGAGTCATGTTGGCTTCAGGTGCATCATCAGAGGGAGAATTGCGTGATGAGTAAGGAAAAAAATTCTGGCAAACCCGATACCTGCGCGAACCAGACTGTTACGGGTTTGAAGCGCCGCGATCTTTTGTTGAGCGGCAGTTCTATTGTTGCAGCATCAGCGCTCTCGGCAGTCGGCCTGAGCAGTCCCGCGGAAGCTCAGCAACCGGCGACCGCTCCCGCCGGGCAAAGGCCGAATATCGTCGTCATCATGGGTGACGACATCGGCATGTGGAATATCGGCGCCTACCATCGCGGTTTGATGGCCGGGCGGACCCCAAACCTCGACAAGCTCGCCGCCGAAGGCATGCTTTTTACCGATTACTACGCGGAAGCGAGCTGCACGGCAGGCCGCGCCAACTTCATCACCGGCGAACTGCCGATTCGCACCGGCATGACGACGGTCGGCCAGGCCGGCGCACCGACGGGTATACCTTCGCAGGCGGTGACGATTGCTACCGCACTAAAAGCGATGGGCTACGCCACTGGCCAGTTCGGCAAGAACCATCTTGGAGACCAGAATGAATTCTTGCCGACGGCGCACGGCTTCGATGAATTCTTCGGCTACCTCTATCACCTCGACGCGATGGAAGATCCGGCGCATCCCGGCTATCCGCAAGAGTTGCTGAATACGGTCGGGCCGCGCAACATGATCCATTCGTACGCGACCAATGTCGACGACGCCACCGTGGATCCACGCTGGGGCAAGGTCGGCAAACAGAGAATCGAGGATGCTGGAACGCTCTATCCCAAGCGAATGGAAACCGTGGACGACGAAATCCGCGACTTTGCGCTGAAGTTCATTGACAAGGCTAAGGCCGACAACAAGCCGTTCTTCCTCTGGCTGAATCCGACGCGCATGCACATTGTCACTCACCTTTCGCCCAAATACGAGGCGCTACGCAACTCGCAGAACGGCTGGACCATTCATGAAGCCGGTATGGCGCAGCTCGACGATGATGTCGGTATCGTGATGAAGAAGTTGAAAGACATGGGCGTGGACGACAACACGATCGTGGTCTTCACCACCGACAACGGCACCGAGGTATTTACCTGGCCAGATGGCGGACAGACGCCTTTCGCGCAGAGCAAGGGTACCGTCTTCGAAGGTGGCTTCCGCGTGCCAGCGATAATCCGCTGGCCGGGCAAGGTGCCCTCCGGCAAGGTCGAGAACGGTATCATTTCCGGGCTAGATTGGTTTCCGACCTTCCTTGCGGCGGCGGGCAACCCGAACATTGTCGAAGAGCTGAAGAAGGGCAAGCAGATCGGTGACACGACGTATAAATGTCATCTGGACGGCTATAATCAGATGGACATGATAACCGGCAAGGGGCCCTCGAACCGGCACGAGATCTGGTATTTCGGGGAAAGCGAACTGGGCGCCGTGCGCATCGACGACTTCAAGTATCGTTTCATCGACCAGCCTGGAGGGTGGCTGGGTGAAAAAACCAAACCTGACGTGCCTTATCTAATCAATCTTCGACTCGATCCTTTTGAGCGCACAGGCTGGCCCGATAGCGGGACCAAAAACGGCGCGCAACAATATTTCGACTGGTTCAAATACGAATTCTGGCGGTTTGTGTTCGTCCAGCAGCAAGTAGAAAAGCTGGCGATGACAGCGATCGAATTTCCGCCGATGCAAAGGGGCGCGAGTTTCAATCTCGATGCCGTAAAGGCGAAGATCGCGGCGGCCAGGGCCGCAATCGCTAAGTAGGCACGCTGATTTTTGGCGGGTGCCTCAACGCGGAGCGCCCGTCGGATAGCAGAACGCAAATTGGGTTACGTAAAATCCTCGCTAACTTCGGGGGCCAGGATGTTGATTCCAGTTTCGATGATTGTACTCAAATCGTCCTGACAGTTGCGGGACGTCGTACCAAAATATGATATCGTGCGCGGGTGCCGCCTCGATAGCACTTAGGCGTTGACCTAAGTGCCGGGCTGAATGAAACGGTCAAAAGGATGTGTCGCGGATGAGCAGAGAGCGATGGCGCGGCTGCAAACCCAATGGTCTCAATTCCGCGAGACCGACAAAACGCAGTGCTTGGGAGAGGCGAACATAGGCGATACACCGAGTTACGTCGACCTGCTGACGTGCCTTCAGCTTGCGAAAGATGCCAGACAACTGCCGAAGTAATGCGTAGTGGGAGTGACGCGTATGGTTTCGCCTCGTCTGCCGCTCTGGCTTCGCCTGGTTCTGCTTGTCGGTGCGGTTGGCCTTGCGTCGGGCGCGAGCCTCTTGGCCTATCGGTACTACACGCGTCCGGTAACGCTGAGCGTAGCGGTCGGCTCGATCGACGGCGAAGCCGCCAAAGCCATGTCAGCCATTGCGAGCCGGCTCGCCTCGGATAACGCGCCGGTACGGCTCAAGGTCATCGACAGCGGCACCGCGCTCGAAGCGGCCAAGGCGTTTTCGGAAGGCAAGGCGGATCTCGCGGTGGTTCGCGGTGACGTCGGTGACCTGTCGCAGGCCCAGGCCGTCGTCGTTGTGAGCCATGTGGTCGTGCTCATGATCGTGCCGCCGGGTTCGGCCATCGACAGTATCGACAAGTTGAAGGGCCGCCGGGTCGGTGTGATTAGCGGGGAGGCCAATACCAAGATTGTCGACATACTGAGCAGGGAATACGGACTCGATCGCGCCAAAGTTTTCAAGGATATCGCTTTGCCGGATGCCCGGCGCGCCATTCAATCCAAGGAGGTGAGTGCGCTCCTGGTCGTGATCCCGCTGGCCGGAAAATATCTCTCGCTGGTGCGGGATTTCTTTCAGCAGGGCTCCAAAGCATTGCCGATCCTGCTCCCGATCGATTCCGCGGGCGCAATCGCACAAGCGGAACGCGCTTACGAAAGCTTCGACGTGCCCAAAGGCACGCTGCGCGGGTCGCCGCCGGTGCCGGAGGATGACCTGACGACCTTGCGGGCTTCACTGTATCTGGTTGCCCACAAGAAGCTGAGCACTGACTTGATCACCAGCCTAACGCTAACGATCATGAAAGTGCGCAGGGAGCTTCTCGCCGAGCAGCCGATTTTTGCGCAGATCACCGCGCCGAGCACCGATCAAGATGCCTGGCTTCCCCTGCATCCCGGCGCGGCAGCCGTCTATAACAGCACCCAGCAAAGTTTTATGGATGAATATGGCAACTGGATCTACCTGACGCCGATGGCGCTCGGGGGCATGGCCACCGTATTTGCGGCGGCCTGGAAATTCCTTGGGCTGGGCCAGCCCGCCACCGGTCAGGGCCCGCTGGATTCTCTCTATGCCCTCGGACGCCGGATCCGTAAGGCCACGACCGAGGCCGAGCTTTCAGACATCGAAGAAGAGATCGACGACATCCTCAACGCACAGCGCACCAAATCGGCTCGCGGAGACGAGAACGCGGTGGATGACGCGACGCTGAATGTGGCCGCGCACCGGCTGGAGGGCTTGATTCACGACCGACGAAGCGTGCTTGCGAAGAAGCCGGCCATTGTCTCGGCGGCCTGAGCGACCGCGCGCCGAAATTGAGTACGACCACCGAATGACGTGCAACCAAAGGAGAACAGTCATGAAACATCTGATGATCTCTCTATTGCTGGCCGGAGGCTTCATCGCCTTGAGCACGATGGATGCAAGCGCGGTGGTCTGCGCGCGGGGCGTCGTTCGCGCTGGATGCGTTGGCGCAGGCGGCGCCGTGGTCGTGGGAGCCCCTGTGGCCAGACGAGCCGTTGTTGTCGCGCCGCGGCGGGTTGTTCGACGCAGAGTGTACTGATCACTCGGCGTCGAAATAGGCCGCGTCGCCAATGATTGATCCGGATATAGTGATGTAAGCCCGACCTCCGGATTCGAGACACCAAACGGAGATATCTTGGCGATGAGCCCTTGGTTGACCTCGCTCGTTATATTCGTGATCATATTTGGCGGGGCCTTGCTTGGGGTGTTTCTCCGGCCTTTGCTGTCGGACCATCATCTGCATCCAGATTCCCGCGATGCTGTTAAAATGGCAACGGGCCTGATCGGCACATTGGCAGCACTTGTGTTGGGCCTGTTGATCGCGTCCGCGAAAACTTCGTTCGACCTGAAAACCAACCAGGTCAGACAAATGACCGCCACTATCATTCTCCTGGACGATCTGCTCGCGCAATATGGTCCGGAGGCAACTCGCCTGAGGCAGCTCCTGCGGCAGAGCATCGAGCCGTTGGCCAACCGCATCTGGCGCGAGGAAGGGAGTTCTGCGGGGAAACCCGTTCATTTCGAGTCGAGCGCCCAGGCGCTGGCGTTCGAATCTGAACTGGAACATCTCTCGCCGGCCAATGACGCGCAACGCTCCCTGCAATCTCGCGCCATTGCGGCGTTCACGGAAGGCGCGCAGACGAGGCTGCAGTTGTTTGCCCAGGCCGGCGGCTCGATCCCCGCGCCATTCCTGATCATTCTGGTGTTTTGGCTGAGCGCGATTTTCGTCAGCTTCACGTTGTTTGCGCGAACCAATCTGGTGGTCATGACCTCGTTACTGCTGTGCGCGCTGTCGTTCGCCGGCGCGATTTTTCTGGTCCTGGAGCTGGATAATCCCTTCACGGGGCTGATGGGAATTTCGAGTTCGACGCTAAGGAGCGCGCTTTTACCGTTGAATTCGTAGGGTAGGCACCAATCGAAGGGAGGGAGGGTTTGTTGTGAGGTCGAATGGCCATGTGTCAGCGGCGAACTCTGATCGGGTTTCAGCGGGGTGGCGTCTGAGCAGCCTATGGGCTGCCCGCGCGCTCTTCTGCGCTTGCCTCCTCGTTGGCGTGATCCTGTGTCCGACGGTAGCAACCTCCCAGGTTGCGTCGCCGCCTGATCAAAGCGCAAATGCCGGCGAAGATTTTTTCCGGCCTCCCGCGAACTTGTTTCAGATGATGACCGCTTACAGGACGGCTCCTGGCAGCGGCCCCACGAAAGGATCTATTGTCAACGTCACGACCGAGACGCTCAATCTGCGTTACGACCACGCAGTGGATCTGGCGCCGATGTGGATCCTGGCGCTGCGCTCCGATCTACCTCTTCTGGCCAAGAACCCCTTCTCGTCCAGCAATCCCGACGGCGATTACCTGCATGGCGTCGGCGATGCCGATGTCCAGGCCATCGTGATCCACAATCTGAGCCAGCGCTGGGCGGTCGGCTTTGGCGCCCGCCTTGTCGCTCCCACCGGCGGAGACACTTTCGGCTCGGGAAAATGGCAGATCATGCCCGTCGTCGGCGCGCGTTACGGATTGTGGGAGATCAATTCATCCAGCTACTTCGAGCCGGTCATTCGGTACGACGCCAGTTTCGCCGGCGATCCGACCAGGAGGACCATCAGCAATCTGCAATTCGCGCCGACCTTCAACCTGGGCCTCCCGGACCGATGGTTCATCACCTTCTATCCGAGCACAGACATCCGGATCAATCTGGGCGATCCGGTCACCGGACAGACCGGCCGGCTGTTTCTTCCATTCGACGCCAGGATCGGGCGCAAATTGTCTGACAATGCCGCGCTCTCATTCGAGCTCGGCGTGCCCATCATCAAGGATTACCCGGTCTATAATATTAAGACACAGGTCAGACTTAATATAACTTACTAGGCATCGAACAGGTTTCTTCACGTCGCGCGATCGGAGGCGCGACCGGAACTGATTTGCCCGTCGTGCCAATCTGCCGCAATCGGCGGCATTGATATCACCCCCAAATCAGCGGCACATTGCGCACTATCCCGCACCGCTAGAGGGGCGTTTGCGCGAATCGTCACGGACGTCGGTGCGGGATGCGGTGGATGCGGGCAGTGTCAGCGACGAATGACGTTGATCCGCGGACGGCGAAGTCGTGTGGTCCTGACGCCCCGACGCTGGCGTCAAGTTCTCGAGAAGCAAAGCTTCTTGGGGATGACGGTGACAACAAAGCCCGGTCACCGAGGAGAGCGCGGAGGAAACCGTTAAAACCATTGCGCAGGGAAGGCCGGATGAAACCGGTGAACCTGTGGTGACTATGCTCGTGTGCTTTTTCAATTTCGCACGCGAGGCTGCGGGTGCATTCGGCACCCGGCTTTCCCTGCGCCCTCCAATTTTTTCGAGGGCATGGTTGGCAAACCTCGGGCGCATGGTGTCGCGAGATCGCGGAGGCGTGTCTGGAGCGTCGTTGCGAGGAGGGGAGCGTAGGGTTGGGTAAAGCGAAGCAATCAAGTGACCGTCATTCCGGGGCGATGCGAAGCATCGAACCCGGAATCTCGAGATTCCCCGATGCGCAATTGCGCATCTGAGGTCTGGTGCTAACGCACCATCCCGGAATGACTTGTTTCTGCGACAAAAAAGGTCAACCCGCCTGACTATCTTTTGGCATTGCGGTTTGGCGCATTTCTCGTTTAGAACGGCGTTGAAGCGCGTCCCCGGCAACCAACCGTCAATGGTTTTGCCCCAGGATAGGCTTCAAAAGGGTCTGGCAATGCTGATTCGCGGCGAAATGGTTGGAGTTGAGGGTGCAGCGGCCGATGCCGCCCGTATCCCGGCGATTCCGGCTGCGTCCTTGCCCACCCTGCTTCTTGGCGGGCTTCTGCTTCTTATCGGCCCCTGAGGGCCGTCTGGGCGGTTTGCGCCTGGGCACTCAGGGGTTGCGCGAGATCAACAGGCCCCTTCAGCGCTCAAAAAAAGCAGCGCACGAGCTAGAGGAATTCTCCAAATGACCACCGTGAACAAGTCCGACAAGGACCGCGTCGTTATATTCGACACCACCTTGCGCGACGGCGAACAATGCCCCGGCGCCACCATGACCTTCGAGGAAAAGCTCGAGGTCGCCGAGATGCTCGACGACATGGGCGTCGACATCATCGAAGCCGGCTTTCCCATCACCTCCGAAGGCGACTTCCAGGCGGTGAGCGAGATCGCCCGCCGCTCCAAGAACGCCGTCATCGCCGGGCTGTCGCGCGCGCATCCGAAGGACATCGACCGCTGCGCCGAAGCGGTGAAATTCGCCAAACGCGGCCGGGTTCACACCGTGATCGCGACTTCGCCACTGCATATGCGCGTCAAGCTCAACATGACGCCGGAGCAGGTGCTGGAGCTCTCGATTGCCAACGTCACCCGCGCCCGCAACCAGATCGACGACGTCGAATGGTCGGCCGAGGACGGCACCCGCAGCGAAATGGATTTCCTCTGCCGCATCGTCGAGGCCGTGATCAAGGCCGGCGCCACCACGGTGAATATTCCGGATACCGTCGGCTACACCGTGCCGGAAGAATACACCCACTTCATGCGCACCTTGATCGAGCGGGTGCCGAATTCCGACAAGGCGGTTTTCTCGGTCCATTGCCACAACGATCTCGGCATGGCGGTGGCGAATTCGCTGGCCGGCATCGCCGGTGGCGCGCGGCAGATCGAATGCACCGTCAATGGCATCGGCGAGCGGGCGGGCAACGCCGCGCTCGAAGAAGTCGTGATGGCCATCAACGTGCGCAACGACAAGTTTCCGTACTGGAACAAGATCGACACCACCATGCTGACGCGGGCTTCCAAACTGGTCTCGGCGGCGACGTCGTTTCCGGTGCAGTACAACAAGGCGATCGTCGGCCGCAACGCATTCGCCCATGAAAGCGGCATCCATCAGGACGGCGTGCTGAAGGATGCCTCGACCTACGAGATCATGCGCCCCGAAATGGTCGGCCTGAAGCAATCCTCGCTGGTGCTGGGCAAGCATTCCGGACGCCATGCGTTCGTGCACAAGCTGGAGGAGATGGGCTACAAGCTCGGCGCCAACCAGCTCGAAGACGCGTTCGTGCGGATGAAGGCGCTCGCCGACCGCAAGAAGGACATCTACGACGAGGACATCGAGGCGCTGGTCGACCAGGAAATCGCCAACGCGCATGATCGCATCAAGCTCACCTCGCTCACGGTCATCGCCGGCACCCATGGTCCGCAGCGCGCCACCATGAAGCTCGACGTCGACGGCCAGATCAGGATCGAGGAAGCCGAAGGCAACGGTCCGGTCGATGCGGTCTTCAACTGCATCAAGTTGCTGGTGCCGCACGAAGCAAAACTCGAACTCTACCAGGTCCACGCCGTCACCGAAGGTACCGACGCACAGGCCGAGGTGTCGGTGCGGCTTGCCCATGAGGGCCGCTCGATGACGGCGAGGGCGGCCGATCCCGACACGCTGGTGGCTTCCGCCAAGGCGTATCTGGGTGCGCTCAACAAGATCGTGATGAAGCGCCAGCGCGACGTGCCCGCGGCAGCCGCGAGCTGATGGTTGCGTTCCCCGGACGCAGCGCAGCGCTTTCGCGGTGCGCTGCTGATCCGGGGTCCATCGTTTAAGACCATCGTCATTCCGTGGGTCCCGGCTCTGCGTAGCGGCATTGCATGCCGCAACGCGTCCGGGACACGCGTTCGCTATCAATGATGAGCGTCATTGCGCCTGGGCGCCATCCTGCCCCTGATTCAACCGGAACCAAATAGGCTCTATCCGAGGCGGAACCGGAACTGAGCGTCTGCTCGAGCGTTTTCCGCGTGACCAGGGCGCGCGCCTTTGGTGGAGGAGGCAGTTAGCAGAGGAGAAACGCAGATGAGTCCAGGAAAAATTGCGGTTGTCGCCGCGACCTTCGCATGTACCACGCTACTCTCGGCCGGCTGGTCCGGGCAGCACGGCATCTCGCTGTCGATCGAGCGCGCGCAGGCGAAAGAAAGCCGCGCGGCGAAGCCAAAGAGAGTTGCCAATGTTTCCCATCGACGCCACTGGCGGGCGGCGCAGGGCTATAGTCCCAATCCCGTTGCTGCCGGCGCCGGTCTGGCGGCCGGTGCGGTCAATACCGCTGGTGCAATTGCTGCTGGCGCGGTCAATACGGCCGGTGCCATCGCAACCGCGCCATTCGGCGGACCTTATCCCAACGGTCCTTATGCAAGTCCTGGCGGTTACTACGCCTCCAGTAGTTGGGGCGACTATGATTGTCGTCCTGGTGCCGCAGGCTGTCGTCCCTACGCTTCGAAAGATTGGAGCCGGTAAGCTTCCAAGGTTGCTCGCAGCAAAGAATGAAGAGGCGGCCTGAACGGCCGCCTCTTTTTGGGCGCGCAACATCTCGAGCGGCTCTGATGCAATGCGTAGGGTGGGTTAGCCGCAAGGCGTTACCCACCGCTTCGTTGTAGGTGAAATGGTGGGTTACGCGGAGCCTGTCATCGGGCCGCGCGAAGCGCGGACCCGTTGGCTAACCCACCCTACGGCCTACGAGCTTGGTCCGCTGCCAACACCGATCGATCTAATCTCATCATGCGCTAGCCATTGACGCCGGTGATTTGCCCGTCGGGCGGTTTTCGCGAAACCCGCCTCCGGCTATTTGTCCACCCCTGCAGAAAAATATTTCTGTTTTTCCGAAATGCAAATCAGGTGTATATCTAGTCCCTTCCCGTACCCCGCAGGAGGGGCGTTGCGCATCGTCACGACGTTGGGTGTGGGAGGCAGTGGACGCGAGCGATGTCGGCGACGATCGGCATCGGTCTGCGGACGGCGAAGGCGTGTGGTCCTGACGCCCCGACGCTGGTGTCAAGTTCTCGAGAAGCAAAGCTTCTTGGGGATGACGGTGGCAAGAAAGCCCGGTCACCGGGGAGAGCGCGCTATAAGCCGTTAAAACCATTGCGCGGGGAATGCCGGGTGACGCCGGTGTGACCGTGGTGACTATGCTCGTGTGCTTTTTTATTTTGCACGCGAGGCTGCGGGCGCATCGCGCGCCCGGCATTCCCTGCGCCCTCTGTTCTTCAGAAGGCGCGATGTGATGGCAACACTCGCGCGAAATGCGCGGCGAGACCGCGAAGCCGTGGCTGCTCTACGGTCATTGGCTGCGACAAACGCGACGCGTTTGCGCAAGGGAACGATAGCGACCCAGCCTTGAAATCTTTTGCACCGCAGCATCGCTTGCCGGCGACCCCTGCTAACGGGCAATGGCCTTCCGGCCCGCTTCTCTGTATTGGTGCGGGCCAGCATATGAAGGATTGGGAAAGCCGTGCCGCAGGCGCGCATTCCCAATAAATCTCGCGGGAGGATACATGCGTAAACTGGTATTGGCTGCGGCCTCGGTCGCTTTACTGGCGCTGGCCGGACCGGCCTCGGCGCAGGCGCCGATCGTCCTCAAGTTCAGCCACGTCGTGGCCTCCGACACGCCAAAGGGCAAGGCGGCTGAAAAATTCAGGGAGCTTGCCGAGAAGTACACCAGCGGCAAGGTCAAGGTCGAAGTCTACGCGAATTCGACGCTCTACAAGGACAAGGAAGAACTCGAGGCGCTGCAGCTCGGTGCGGTCCAGATGCTGGCGCCGTCGAACTCCAAGTTCGGCCCGATCGGCGTGCGCGAATTCGAGGTGTTCGATCTTCCCTATATCCTCCCGGACCTCGCCACCCTGCGCAAGGTCACGGACGGGCCGCTGGGTACGAAGCTGCTCAAGCTGCTCGAACCAAAGGGCATGACCGGCCTTGCATACTGGGACAACGGCTTCAAGCAGATGTCCGCCAACAAGAAGCTGATCGCGCCCGCCGATTACAAGGGCCTGAAATTCCGTATCCAGTCGTCGAAGGTGCTCGAGGCCCAGTTCCGCGCGCTCGGCTCGATCCCGCAGGTGATGGCGTTCAGCGAGGTGTATCAGGCGCTGCAGACCGGCGTGGTCGACGGCCAGGAAAACACCACGTCCAACATTTTTACCCAGAAGATGCACGAGGTGCAGAAGTACATGACCATCACCAACCATGGCTACATCGGCTATGTCGTGGTGGTGAACAAGAAGTTCTGGGATGGCCTGCCGGCCGACATCCGCGGCCAGCTCGACAAGGCCATGAAGGAGGCGACCGCCTATGGCAACGGACAGTCGGCAAAGGAAAACGACGAGGCGCTTGGGGATATCAAGAAGGCCGGCAAGACCGAAATCATCACGCTGACGCCGGAGCAGGACGCCGCCATGCGCAAGGCGATGGAGCCGGTCTACAAGGATGTCGCTAGCCGGGTCGGCCAACCGCTGATCGACGAGTTCATCAAGGAAACCGGCGGGGTCAGCCATTAAGAAGAGAGCCCGGGGGACGCTCTTCGAACTGCTAGCCTTTAGGGGCATATTTCCTCATCCGTCATGCCCGGGCTTGTCCCGGGCATCCACGTCTTAACGGCGCGGCAACAAGAAAGACGTGGATGGCCGGGACAAGCCCGGCCATGACGAGCTAAATTCAAATGGCGCGTTCTAAGGGGGACATGGGTGTTACTTCGTATCCTTGATCGGCTGGAGGAAATCCTGATCAGTTCG
>DASQOU010000333.1:0-29231 GCA_035644295.1 Bradyrhizobium sp. | reverse complement strand
GAACGCTTCGGCATAGAGCCTGTTCATGATCGCGACATCGCCCGCTCGCGTCAGAAGCACGTTGACCTTGACGAGATCGCGGAAGGTCGCACCGGCCTCGTCGAGCACGCGCTTGACGTTGATGACCACGTTGGCGAACTGCGCCTCGAAGCTATCGGGGAGGCCGCCGTTGTCGTCGAAACCCGGGATGCCGGAGATGAACAGGAGATCGCCGACGCGGGCGGCAAACGAGAGCGGCGGAGCCTTGATGCCGGCGGGGGGCGGAAAATGCTGAATGCTGGTCATGATTCACCCATAATTTGAAGTGCAAAGCTTTGAAGTGCATGAGCGTAACGAAATGCGGGGCGCGCTCCACCCGATATCGTTTCGGGAGACGGGGGCGGGCTTGGTAGATTGTTGCCGATTCGACCTGTTCTAACATCCCCCCGACACCTAGCGAGAGGTTACCCCATGAAGCTTGCTTCCGTCCTTCGCCGCGCGCTGGTTGCCGGCGCTTTCCTGGCTGGTGCCGTTTTTGCCGGCGCCTCGCTGTCCTCCGCCCACGCCGACGAAGGCTTCGTGACGCTCACGATCTACAAAGCCGGATGGATCATCGGCGGCTCGGGCGGCGGCGGTGTGCTGAATTTTCACGGCCGGGCCTATCCGTTGTCGACCGGAGGGCTCGACTACGGCCTGGTGTTCGGCGGATCGAGGACGGTGCTGCGCGGCCTTGTGCACAACATCTGGCGGCCGTCGGATGTCGCCGGCGTCTACGCCGCGGCGGGCGCGGGAATAGCCGTCGGCGGCGGCGCGCGCGCGATCGTGCTCACCAACCAGAAGGGCGCGGTGCTGGAATTGTCCGGCCACCAGGTCGGGCTGATCGCCAACGTGGATTTGAGTGGGCTGGCGATTACGTTGAGGTAGGGGGTCGTAGGATGGGTTGAGCGACCGCGTCCGCCGAAGCTCAACGAGCGAAGGCGGAAGCGAAACCCATCGTGACAATCGCGACATGCGATGGGTTTCGCAAGAGCTTAACTCATCCTACGGGCTGTTGGCGGAGGTGCGCGTTGGGCGACTAAGCAAAGCGTCCGCGGACTTCGACAACCACTGATTGCGCTCCGTTCATAACTAGCTATGCTGACGGTTCATTGCGCAAAACGCAGGAGGGGGAATGAATCAGCCAGATAAGCCAAAATCGTCCGATGAGGATCTGCTCCCGACAATTGCGGACAAGCCGTCTCGTTTTTATTAGTCACGACACACGCGACGCAGAGCTGGCTGAATCATTTAGCAAGCTGCTGAAAAGCGTGAGTGCTGGCATGATAAAGACGTTTCGGTCGTCCGATAAGAAGGGGAATGAAGGAATTGATTTTGGAGAGGAGTGGTACAAGCGGCTCATGACTCAACTTCGATTGACGTCCGATGTCGTTTGCCTCTTCACTGAGCGAAGTCTTGATCGACCATGGATACTATTTGAGGCCGGGGTTGCTAGAGGCAAGCTGGGTACGCCGGTAATCGGTGTCGCATTGGGCGTTCCACTCAATCGCGTTAGTGCGGGTCCCTTCTATCAATTCATGAATATGGACGACAGCGAAGGCGATCTTATCAAGCTGGTCAATCAACTTGCCCGACGAATTCCAAATCTTGAACTCGATGGTGATGTTGTAAAAAGCCAGGTGAATGCGTTTAAGGCAGCCGAAGCAGCCTTGCTTAAGAAACTTGAATTAGGAGGACCTAAGAAACTTCCAAAAGATGAGGCTGAGGAAAGCGCTGTGGCTAAACTTTCGGAAGAAATGAAGTCGCTTCCGTCGCGCGTTGCTGAGAGGCTTGCTGAGGTTGGAGAGCCCTACCGTAGGCGGCGAATGCGTAGATGTCATCCGATGATGATGGACGAGCTAATGCATATGTCTGGAGAGCCGGGCGACCCGGTCGGAATTCTAATGGCAGCAAGCTTGATTCGAGACGAGATTCCTTGGCTCTACGAATTGGCAATGGAAGTTTATAGAACTGTCAAAGACGGCAATGTTGAAAATATCGAGAATGAGATGCGCAGAATCCGCCGCTTATCGGAGTTTGCTTTGCGTGGGCCTTTTATGGAAGAATTTGGCTTAGGAAATAAAGAAAACCATATGCTTATGATGGAATTTCCCAGAGTGCTTGAGCGCTCTCTGATGCGCGCGATCGAAATGAAGACCACACAACCTCAACCCAGCCGGCCATCACAAAAGTCTGAGTCAAATTTGTCACCCGGAGGTCGGGTGCGTAGGGCTGAGTAATCAGAGCGCGTTTGGTAGGTCAGGTAAAGCCGTGACTCAGATCATGATAGCCACAACACGCGATGGGTTTCGCAGGGGCTCAACCCATCCTACGGGCTAAGCTTGCTCAAAGAGCCTTAACGTAAGCGAGCTGACTGAACTCCTCCGGCGGTGCTGCATTTGCTGCCGTAGTTTGGACCGAGAAGCTGCTATGGGTCACGGCAGTTTTTTCCGGAACAACCGCACGTCCCACGGAAATGAAGTTGTATCCCGCGTCTTCGTACCGAAGACTTGGCAGCAGGTAGTAGATCTTACCCGATTCCACCACAAGCTCGACCGGGTGCGGTATCCCTGCGATGGCTCTGGTCCAGGTTTCATCTGGAACGCCGATGGTGTGCTTGCCGGGCGGGAGTTCTACCGTGGTGAATTGGCCGGGCGCAAGCGAGGTGGCCGGCTTGCCATCGATGTGAATGGCGAGCGAAAAAATACTTACATTCCTACCAGGGGGGCGTCCAATGTACACTGACGCGTAACCTGATCTCGCTGGCGCAGGAGAGACTGCGGCGGTCGGAGTGGGGACTGATGAGCAGGCGGCAAGCAGGTTGAGCGAAAGGCTGCCAGCGACCAGTCGCGAGAATTTTTTCGACTTCATAGTGACGGGCTTCGCGTTACTCTTACTTACGTCAACGTTGGTAGAGTATTCCAATGGCAAGTCAATCTTAAGTAGCGTGAATGGGCCAGTGAAAAGCCGGGCTTTCGCCCGGCCTTTTCGTTTTCCGATGGATGCCCGGGTCAAGCCCGGGCATGACGAGAGGAGAGAGTGGCCCATGGTTCGAGACGCGCGGCCTTGCCGCGCTCCTCACCATGAGGGTCAAGTTCACAACACCCGATTACTCTCCTTCACCTTGTCCGCATCGAGATACACGTTGCTTCCCATCTCCTTGAATTTTGCCGACATCTGCGCCATCCCGTCTTCGATGGTGCCGGCGATGTTCAATCCGACCGAACTCGGATCGTTCAGCGTCGCCGCGTAATCCCGCACATCCTGCGTGATTTTCATCGAGCAGAATTTTGGGCCGCACATCGAGCAGAAATGCGCGACCTTGTGGGCTTCTTTCGGCAGGGTCTCGTCGTGGTAGAGTTTTGCCGTGTCCGGATCGAGCCCGAGGTTGAACTGGTCCATCCAGCGGAAGTCAAAGCGCGCGCGTGACAGCGCGTCGTCGCGCAGTTGCGCGGCGGGGTGGCCCTTGGCCAAATCAGAGGCGTGGGCCGCGATCTTGTAGGTGATGACGCCGACCTTGACGTCGTTGCGGTCGGGCAGACCGAGATGCTCCTTCGGCGTCACGTAACAGAGCATCGCGCAGCCGAACCAGCCGATCATGGCCGCGCCAATCCCAGAGGTGATGTGGTCGTAGCCCGGTGCGATGTCGGTGGTCAGCGGCCCCAGCGTATAGAACGGCGCCTCGCCGCACTCCTTGAGCTGTTTGTCCATGTTGATCTTGATCTTGTGCATCGGCACATGGCCGGGGCCCTCGATCATCACCTGGCAGCCTTTTTCCCACGCGATCTTTGTCAGCTCGCCAAGCGTCTCCAGTTCGGCGAACTGCGCGCGGTCGTTGGCGTCCGCGATCGAGCCGGGACGCAGGCCGTCGCCGAGCGAGAACGAGACGTCGTATTTGCGCATCAGGTCGCAGATTTCCTCGAAGTGCGTATAGAGGAAACTCTCCTTGTGATGCGCCAGGCACCACTTCGCCATGATCGAGCCGCCGCGCGAGACGATGCCGGTGACGCGGTTGGCGGTGAGGTGGATGTAGGGTAGGCGCACGCCGGCGTGGATGGTGAAGTAATCGACGCCCTGTTCGCATTGTTCGAGCAGCGTGTCCTTGTAAAGCTCCCACGTCAGTTTTACGGGATCGCCGTCGCACTTCTCCAGCGCTTGGTAAATGGGAACCGTGCCGATCGGGATCGGCGCGTTGCGAAGAATCCATTCGCGGGTGGTGTGGATGTTGCGCCCCGTCGAGAGGTCCATCACGGTGTCGGCGCCCCAGCGGATCGCCCACACCATCTTGTCGACTTCCTCCTCCACCGATGAGGTCACCGCCGAGTTGCCGATATTGGCGTTGATCTTGGTGAGGAAGTTACGGCCGATGATCATCGGCTCGAGTTCGCCGTGGTTGATGTTGCAGGGGATGATCGCCCGTCCCCGCGCGATCTCCGAGCGCACGAATTCCGGCGTGATGAACGGCGGTATCGCCGCGCCAAAGCTCTCTCCGTCGGCGAGTGCGGCTTCCGCGCGTTCAAGCTTAAGTTTGCGGCCGAGGTTTTCGCGGGTCGCGACATAGATCATCTCCTTGGTGATGATCCCGGCGCGGGCGAATTCGAGCTGGGTGATCTTGTGACCGTCGAGCCCGCGCAGCGGCTTGTGATAGGCGCTGAATGCTTTGGCGGCCTTCTCGGCGGAGACGTTGCCGTTATCGACCGGCTGGACCGGGCGGCCCTCATATTCCTCGATGCCGCCGCGTTCCCTGACCCAGGCGATCCGGTTGCGCGGCAGCCCGGCATTGACGTCGATCACGACATCAGGATCGGTGTAGGGACCCGAAGTGTCATACACCGGCAGGTTCGGCTCGCCGGCGCCTTCGGAGAGGATGATCTCGCGCAGGGGCACGCGCACATCGGGTGCTTCATCGGGCGCAACGAAGATCTTGCGCGACGAGGGCAGCGGGCCGGTGGTCACGGCGGGCAGCGTGGTGTCCGGGTTGGAGCGAATGTTCATAGCGTATCCTCCTGTGAATTCTGTTGCTCAGTCCCGTCGTTCCGGGGCGATGCGAGGCATCGAACCCGGAACCTCGAGATTCCGGGTCTGGTGCTAGCGCACCATCCCGGAATGACGGGTAGGATTGCTTCGTCCTTGCGCTCCTCGCAATGACGGCAGTGGGTGAAATGTTCATCACGCGGCCTCCGCCTTCAGTCCGAGCCAGGCGCGCACCCGCGCGTCCGGCTCGGCGTTTTGGGTCACGTCGCTGACCACCGCGATCGAGTCGGCGCCGGCTAAGAAAATCTCGCGCGCCTGTTCGAGCTTGATGCCGCCGATCGCGACCAGCGGAATATCGCCGATGCGCCGCTTCCATTCGGTGATCTTCGCAATGCCCTGCGGCGCAAAGCGCATCGATTTCAGCGTGGTCGGGAAGATCGGCCCGAGCGCGATGTAGTCGGGGTTTGCGCGCAAGGCCGTTGCCAGTTCTTCGTCGTCATGCGTGGAGATGCCGAGCGTAAGGCCAGCGTGGCGGATCGCCTTGAGGTTGGCGGCGGCCAGATCCTCCTGGCCGAGATGCAGATGTT
Source organism: Bradyrhizobium sp. (assembly GCA_035644295.1). Lineage (GTDB taxonomy): Bacteria > Pseudomonadota > Alphaproteobacteria > Rhizobiales > Xanthobacteraceae > Bradyrhizobium. The sequence goes on along the minus strand of DASQOU010000333.1, from coordinate 23,655 downwards.
TGGCGCCGGCGATAATTGCCGCACGCCAGTAGTCGTTGACCACGAGCTTGGCCGGCGTGCCCTTGATGATTTCGAGCGCGTCGGTGACCGTCTGCAGCGCATCGGACTCGCTCAGATTCTTGACGCGCAGTTGAATGGTGCCGACGCCGAGCAGCGCCAGCCGCGCGACCCAGGCGACGCTGTCTACGACGGGATAAAATCGATCAGGATACGCGTGGCGATCAGGATACGGCATGCCAGAACGGTGTCCCAACGACGGGGGTTGAAGGGGAGGCGAAGTCGCGGGCTTCCATCAGCCCGGCCTCATAGGCTGTGCGACCGGCTTCGACGCCGCCGCGAAATGCTTTTGCCATGGCCACGGGGTCGGCCGCCTTGGCGATCGCCGTGTTGAGCAGTACCGCGTCATAGCCGAGCTCGAGCGCGCGGCCTGCATGGCTCGGCGCGCCGAGCCCGGCATCGACCACCAGCGTGATATCAGGCAGGCGGTCGCGCAGCAGCCTCAAGGCGTCGGGGTTGATGATGCCGCGGGCCGAGCCGATCGGCGCCGCCCACGGCATCATCACCTTGCAGCCGGCATCCACCAGCCGCATCGCGACGGAAAGATCTTCCGTGCAATAGGGAAACACCTCAAAGCCGTCCTTGATCAGGATGGCGGCGGCTTCGACCAGGCCCACGACATCGGGCTGCAGCGTGTCGTTGTCGGCGATCACTTCGAGCTTGATCCAGGACGTCGCAAACAATTCGCGCGCGAGTTTTGCCGTCGTCACCGCCTCGCGCACGCTGCGGCAGCCGGCGGTGTTGGGCAGCACCGTGACGCCGAGTTCGCGGATCAGCGACCAGAACGCATCGCCGGTCTTGCCGCCGGCAGCCTCCCGCCGCAGCGACACCGTGACGATCTCGGCAGCCGAGGCGCGGATCGCTCCTTGCATGATCGCCGGCGAGGGATACAGCGCGCTGCCGACCAGCAGGCGGGAGGTGAATTCGCGGTCGTAGAGTTTCAGCATGGCTTCGCTACCTCAACACAAAAGCCGTCGTCCCGGCCAAGTGAGCGGAGCGAACGCGAGCCGGGACCCATACGCCGTGTCGTCTCAGTTGGGCACGATGGCAGACGACTTTCGTAACGACCAACGCCGGTGGTTATGGGTCCCTGCTTTCGCAGGGACGACGAGAGGAGGGAATTCGCGCACATCACAAACATCTCACCCTCCCTGCCGTGGCGTGATGATCTCGATCTCGTCGCCGGTCTTGAGCGATGTCTCGGCCCAGCGGCTCTTCGGCAGTACGTCGTAATTCACCGCGATCGCAAAATGCGTGCCCTCATAGTCGAGTTCGCCGAGCAGCGCGTCGACGCGGGTGGAGGCGATCTCGCGTGCCTCGCCATTGATGATCACGCGCATTGCATCACCTCGTTGTCGATCACGCCGCGCGCGACATAGGAGAGCGTCAGCTCGGCCAGCGCGGGCGCCAGCAGAAAGCCGTGGCGATAAAGTCCGTTGACCGCGATCTTGTCGTTGTCGACCGCGATGCGCGGCAGATTGTCGGGGTAGGCGGGGCGAAGCCCCGAGCCGAATTCGACGATGCGCGCCTCGGCGAACGCCGGATGCACGGCATAGGCCGCGCCCAATAATTCAAGCGCGGAACGAACGCTGACGCCGTTGTCCCCGCTTTCGATCGAGGTGGCGCCCAGCATGAAGCGGTTTCGCCCACGCGGAATCACATAAAGCGGCCAGCGTGGATGGATCAGCCGCACCGGGCGCGACAGCTCGACCTCGTCGGTCTCGATCAGGATGATCTCGCCCTTGACGCCGCGAAGCTCGCGCTGGGTGTCGCGCGCGGCAAGTCCGCGGCAATCGATCACGATGCCGTCGATATCTTCGGCGTCCGGTTCGCTGTTGAATTTGATGGTGCCGCCGGCAGCGGTGATGCGCGCATGCAATTCGGGCAAGATCCGCCGCGGTTCGACATGGCCTTCGTCGGCATAGAACAGGCCCTCGCGAAAACGACCCTCGAGCGAAGGTTCGATCTCGCTCACGCCCTGCGCGTCGAGCCGGCGGTGGCCGGTCGTCAGTCTGGCAAAGCGCTCGAAATCGGCGCGGTCGCGGGCATGCGCCACCACCAGCGAGCCATTGAACGGCGTCTGCGGAAAATGTTCGCGCCATAGCCCGAGCGAGCGGATGCCGAGCCTGACGATCAGAGGCTCGGAGACTTCCGCCTCGCAGTAAGGCGCGAGCATGCCGCCGGCCCAATAGCTGGTCGACTGTGTCATCGCGGCATCGCTGCGCTCGTGCAGCGTGACGGTGCAGCCGGCCTGCGCGAACAACAGCGCCTGCCAGGCACCGGCGATGCCTGCGCCGATGACGGAAATGGGGGATTCCCCCCGCTGTGTAGCTGAACTCTGGTACATCCCTGTCCCTTCGCCGGCATGACCCGGATCAGGTTCAAAGGGTCACCGCGGTCTCGCATCCCCTTGAAAAGGACTTGAGCGTGCGGTCTCTCAGCTCCTCATCGGAGCTCCCCTCGGAACGAAGCTAATGTAAGCCGCTGGCCGGGAGTGTCAACGCGGCCAAGGCCGCCTTGCACCGGCTTACCAAGCGGGAACTTGCTGCGCGCGGGCGTCGGCGGGCGATCGGGTGAAGGCAGAAACGGTATGCCTGCCATGTGCGAGCCGCTGACGTTTGGCGGCGTAATAATAGCCGCTCGCGTAATAATGGACGGCTCGGGCGTGATCGCCATTTGCGGCGCGGTAGGCGCCGGCGAGATATTTCACCGCGTAGGTGAGGTTGGTGTCGGGATCGCGTAAGCCCTCGGCTGATCCGGTGTAGCCAAGGCCGCGCGCCGTCGCGAGTTTGATCTGCATCAACCCGATGGTGCCGCCGCGCCCAATGAGATGAGGCTGATACCGGCTCTCCCGCACGATGACCCGATGCACCAGAGCTTCGGGGACGGAATTGGCCTGGGCATGCCGCGCGACCAACGCATTATAGTCGGCGCGCTGGGCGCGGGCGCCATCCGTCGAAGTCAGCGCCATAGTGGCGGCAAGCGCGGCAAGGGTTAACAGACGCTTCATGGGGAGGGTCCTCGGGAGGCGCGCGTATGCGCGCGCGGACTGGCGCCGCGTCGGAACGCGGAAAGCAACCCGATTGTGGCCTTGGCTCGGGCGTGGATATGGCGAAAAGGCGGCTTTCTCGGGCCTTTCGGGCGCCTTGGGCCCAAATCCGCTGCCGATTTACCAGGAATTATGCCCCGGCGTGCTTCGATCGGTCCGAACAGCAAAAATCCGGCCCCGCGTCCATGACCCTGTCCGTTGCCAACACCGCCGAGGAGGCAAGCCCGCTGCGCGGGCTGTTGCCGCTTTGGGTTGGGGTGTTTGTGTATGCGCTGCTTTTTGTCGCCGGCGACCGGCTGCTGCTCGATCCCGACACGCAATGGCAGATCACCGTCGGCCAGTGGATTCTCGACCATCATGCGGTGCCCGAGACCGACGTCTATTCCTTCACCATGCGCGGCCAGCCCTGGATCTCGACGCAATGGCTGGCGCAGGTCGTGTACGCGAAGATTTTCGGATGGTTCGGATGGAGCGGACCGGTGGTGCTGGCAGCGGGTGCAAGCGCGGCAACCTTCGCACTTCTCACCCGATTCCTGAGCCGGCGCTTGAGCGATAGCGCTGCGCTGGTGTTCGTCACCGTGGCGGTGGCGCTGACCGCGCCGCATATTCTGGCGCGGCCGCATGTGCTGGCGTTACCGGTCATGGTCGCCTGGGTCGGCGGGCTGATCGCGGCCGCGGACCGCCGTGGTGCGCCGTCGTTCTGGCTGCTGCCGCTGATGGTGCTGTGGGCCAATCTGCACGGCGGCTTCGTCTTCGGCCTTGTGATGATCGCGCCGATCGCGCTCGATGCGGTCATGAACGCGCAGGCGCCGTTGCGCCGATCGCTGGCATTGCGCTGGGCGGCGTTCGCCGCTGCGGCACTGGTTGCAAGCTGCGCCACGCCCTATGGCTGGAATTCGCTGCTGGCCTCGCAAAAGATCCTCGCGCTCGGCGGCGCGCTACCCCTGATCACCGAATGGCGGCCTGCCGATTTCGGCAGCATTCGACCGTTCGAGGTCTGCCTGCTCGCGGGCATCGGGCTCGCGTTGTTTCGCGGCATCAAATTGCCGCCGTTGCGCATCGTGCTGGTGTTAGGACTGCTTCACATGGCGCTCGCGCAAGGCCGGGCGGCCGAGATCCTCGCCCTGCTGGGGCCGCTGATGATTGCCGCCCCGTTGGCGCGGCAGATCGGCGGCGCGGACGTTGCGAGCCCGGCTGCGGCGGGGCTCGCCCGCGGCGTCCTGTTCGGCGGTGTCGCGATTGCGCTCGTGACCGGGACGCTCGCCTTTGCATCGGTGCATCGCTTCGCGCCGAATACCGCCACCTCGCCGGTCGCGGCGGTAACCGAGCTGAAGAAACTCAATCTGGCGCGGGTCCTCAACGATTACGATTTCGGCGGCTATCTGATCGCCAGCGGCGTGGCGCCCTTCATCGACGGCCGGACCGAACTCTACGGCGAGAAATTCTTTGTCGACCACAATGCCGCCTCGGGCCTGATGGAGCCGGAAAACCTGTTCCGGCTGCTGGAAGAGTACAAGATCGAAGCGACGCTGCTGCGCACCCAGAGTGCGGCGACAAAATTGCTCGATCACCTCGACGGTTGGCAAAAAGTGTATGCCGACGACGTCGCCACGATCCACCTCCGCAAAGCGGGCGCGATGCGTACGATCGAGCCGGTGGTGGATCCGAAGGCGAAGTAGCTCAGCTGTCATTGCGTGCCCCGGATGCTGCGCAGTGCGCCGCTCTGCGGTGCGTCAAGACGCTGCACCGCGTCAGGAATATGTTCGCCGCCGTCGAATTGACGTATTGCTCTTCCACAAATTCCACGGTGAAGCTGCGGCATTCGACAGCGACGCTGTCCAATTCAAACTTAAAATAAAATGAAAAGGGAGATACGCCATGGCCCGAACAGATTTCGGCTCATTGCCTCGGGGAAATCCCTGCGCCCAATGCGGCAAACCGATCGCCGTTCCGGAATGGGTCGAGGCTGAATCGGGCCGCGTGTCCTATCTCTGGCGATGCCAGACCTGCGACTACCGCTTCGAGGCGATGGCCTTCTTCGCGCATGCGGAGCCGGACGAAGCGCTCGCGGCTTAGCCATAGCGTTTTCGAGCGAGGCATGCTTTCCGACTTGATCGGGGCCGGTCACCGGTTCGCGTGAAGAAAAAGGCGCCATTAAGAAGATATCTTCGCGCTCAGGCGGCGGACTGCCGGGTTGGCTGACGGACCGGCAACTCAATGCACATGAGCCACCCCGGATGGGCGCCGGCGCATTTTGCACTTTACGATCAGGCAACCGAATTCGGCGCATGGCGATGAAGGCCACGCTGGAACCGGATCTCGGCTGAAGCGTTGTTTCACCTCACCAACCCAAAGGGAGGGTGATATGGCTGAGGTAAAGGAAAAACCCCACCAGTTGATTGCCAGCGATCGGGTCGAAGGCACCGCCGTGCGAAGGCCCAACGGTGACATGATCGGTCACATCGAGCGGCTGATGATCGACAAGCTCACCGGCAAAGTGTCCTACGCGATTCTCAGTTTCGGCGGCTTCCTGGGCATGGGAACCAATTTGCTTCCGCTGCCGTGGGCGCGGCTGACCTACAATACCCGGTTCGAAGCCTACGAACTCGACATCGATAATGGGGAACTGCGACGCGCGCCGTCATTTCGTGCCGATCGGGATTTCGACTGGGGCGATCGCTCGAAGGAAGTCGAGTTGCACCAATATTATGGAATCCCACCCTATTGGGGCGGGTTTTGATCCATAGCGTTTTCGAGCGAAGTGGGTACCGGTTCGCGTGAAGAAAAACGCGTTAAAATAAAGAGCGTTTTCGAGCGAAGCATGCCCTCGGACTTGATCCGTGGGTGGGTAGGGTTCGATTCCAGAAAACGCGTCAAACAAAGCCGAGGGCGTTCTCTTTTCAAGTTTCAAGCAAGAATGTCGCCGCGGGTTGCGCCGACGGAACCCGTCGAGTTCCAAGCCTAGCGCCGTCTCGCATCGCACCCATGAATATGCATAGGCAAGCGGGAACGCCGTGCGAGGTGACGTGTTTCCTCCTGACAATTTGCATAAGGAGAAAACCCATGTTGGTAAAATACATCACGGCTGCCTTGGCCGGGACGGCCCTGCTTGCGGCCGTTGCGTCCGCTCAAACCCCGACGACCAGTTCCGACCGCATGGCGCCGGCGGCTGCGTCGACGTCGAATTCGTCGCTCCAGGGTAATTGGCGCGCCTCGAAGGTCGTCGGGCTGAGCGTCTACAACGACAACAATGAGAGTCTCGGCTCGATCAACGATCTGCTCATGGACAAGAGCGGAAACATCAAGGCCGTAGTCCTCGGCGTCGGCGGCTTCCTTGGCGTCGGCGAGCATCTGGTCTCGGTTCCGTTCGACAAGATCAAGTTCGTCGATCAGCCAGTAGCCTACACCGGCGCCGCGAGTACCTCGCCCAATCCCAACCGGCCGGCGACGTCGACGACCACGGGCTCCTCGACCACGAGCACGGCTCCTTCCACGACGGCCACCTCGAAGGCCAATCCGTGGTATCCCGATCACGCCGTGTTCAACGCCACCAAGGATGAGCTGAAGGCGATGCCCGAGTTCAAATACTCGACCTGAGCCAACGTCTGAAGTGAGACAAGCACGCCCGGCATTGCCGGGCGCGCTTTTTGTTTCAACGCAGAACGACCTCATCCCGAGGAGCGCGCATCTTGCGCGCGTCTCGAGGGATGGCCGCTACCACGTCCCGGGCCTCATGGTTCGAGACGCGCGAAGTCGCGCTCCTCACCATGAGGGTCGTCGGTCTCAGAGGGTCGACAATCTCAATTCGTCTTGACCAGCGGGCAGCCGCCCTTGTCGAGCGGACGGAAGGCTTCGTCACAGGGGACGGTGGCGATCAGCTTCCGGCGATCAACGTGGCTGCAAGCGATTTCATGGTCTCTTCTCCCTTTTACTCTTGTTTGGGCTGGTTTGGGCCCTGGTTCTACCCGGCTTCGGACCGGCCGGCAAAGCCGGGTTTTGAGCGCTGCGGTCTCCGCCGTTTCGGAAATCCCGTCTTTCAGCGAGGGGGGCACGATGTTAGGCTCATGCACGGCAGGAGCACCCTGCGTCCTGCCTAGTAAATGAACGGGAGGACGACATGCCTGAGAGCGTCTATAAAGTCATCGAGCTAATCGGCACCAGCAAAGAGTCCTGGGAAAAGGCGGCCGCGGCGGCAGTCGAGAGGGCGGGAAAAACCCTCCGGGAACTTCGCGTCGCCGAAGTCGTCAAGCTCGATTTGCAACTCGATGCCAAAGGCAAGGTCGAAGCCTATCGCGCCAAGCTCAACGTTTCGTTCAAATACGAGGACTGAGGACGGAGATTGATTGAGGCACCGCGTAGTTTCTCTTCACCTCGCCCCGCTTGCGGGGCGAGGAAGTATGCAAGAGAGCGCTCTACAACCCCGGCAAGGCGGTGATGGCGACATTGATCGTGCCCGCGGCCTCCGCGATCACCCGCAGCGTTTTGGAATCGAAGGCGATGTCGGCAAGGTTCAGGCTGGTGATTTCCGCCACCACCCGGACGCCGTCCTCGTTCTTCTGAAAATCCGATATCGCGGCGGCGACCTTTTTCTGCGCATTGGTGAGGAATGGCTTGAGGTCGACGGTTGCCTTCTCGCCAAGCGCCTTTTGCAAATGCGGCATGACCGCGCGCGCCGCCGCACCGAGCAACCCGAAGGCTGCCTCCGATTCAACGGCCATTTCGACGTTGGTCAGCCGCAGGGTCTGCTGGGTCTGATCGAGCACCGGCCGGCCCCAGATATGCACCATGGCTTCGCCGCCGAAACCAAAGAAGCTCTTTTTCTCCTTCGCGTTCACCAAGAGCGAGATCAACAGCCGGTCGCCTGACGCGGCGACCGATGCCTGCTTTACGGTGACATCGACCGAACCCGAACCATCCTCGGGGAAGGTGCGGCCGGCCAGCTGCGTCTCCACGATCTTGTCGATGTCGGTAAAGGGCAGGTCGATCGGAATGCCGATGCTGACCCCTGCCGGGGTCGGCGGGACGATGGAGATCTTCTCGGGAAACGGGCAGGTGGGTGTGGTCTGAACCGCGGTGATGCGGGTCTCTGCCTCGATGCCGAGCGTCAGCGTCACGGCGGAGGCGTCGACGTGCGGCTGCACCGCGATCGCGCGGGTCGGCCGCAGCTCCAGCCACAGCGCTGGTGTTGACGAGGCGGCGCCGGTACCCTGCAGCGGAATTGAGCGGCACGCCTTGATCCATTGCGCCCTCGCGTTGCGCTCGAAGGCGCCATCGTTACGAATCCGCGCGCCCGCCACGGCGATCTGCTCGGCGACGGATTTGTCGATCACCGGCTTGACCTGCGCGGGGACGCTGATCCGTGCGCCCGCCACCGAAAGACTGGTGTCGCCGAGCGTCACCTGAGCGCCCAAGTTTGGCTCGATGCGCCAGGCGGCCGCGAGCTTCGGCCGCGAGGTGATGGTGATATTGCCCTTGAGCTCGGCGTTGGCATTGATCGCCTTGATGTTCACGGCACCGATTTGCTTGGCGACATTGCCGCCGAGCAGGTTGCCGAGCGCGTCGCCGACCGCGCCGGTCGCCTTCGACGACAACGAGCCGGTCACGTTCAGCTTTCCCGTCAGCTGCGTGGTCAGCGACAACGCATCCTGGGCCCCGCTCGCCGCGATCGGCCCGCGCGAGGCAGTCCAGCCGATATCGGCATCTTGCAGGATCTGCGACACCGGATTGTCGGCCTTGCCGGCGAAGGTGTGCGCCGCGCCGCGATCGGCGGCGTCGCGAATGGCGGGAATCGGAATCACGACCTGCGCCAGGATGACCGAGATGCGGGGGGCGGGCGGCAGCGGCGGCAATTGTGCCAGCACGGGACGCGGGACCGTGTCGCGCGGCGACAGCCAGTCCATGGCCTTGAGGCTGACCAGGAACGAAACCGCGACCACCGCGATCGCCAGCAAAATGGCCTTAGGTCGCATCGTCCCCCCGGACTGATTCAATCATGGAGTCTACAGCGCGGGGTCTGGCGGCGCCAGAGCACTCCTACCTCATCCTGAGGAGCCCGCCGCAGGCGGGCGTCTCGAAGGATGGGGTGACTTGCGCTTTGCCAGCTGCTGAAGCGATTCGAAGTCACCGCGGACAAACGCCTCCTTCTTGGCGCGACTCCATTTCTTCAGTTTGCGCTCGTTTTCAATCGCATCAGTAATTCGATCGAACCACTGCGAAAAAATCAGCTCCACCGGTCTGCGAGATGCCGTATAGCCTTGGAACGCGCCGGCGTTGTGCCGGGCTATTCTGCTCTCGAGCGAGTCGCGGGTAGTCCCGACGTAGTAGCTCCCGTCAGAACATCTGAGGATGTAGAGCCACGCTCCATCAGTTATCGCAGAATCCGCCGCATCCTTCGAGACGCGGCGAAGACGCCGCTCCTCAGGATGAGGCTAAGCGATATCGTGTCAATTCAATGAACAAATCGCGAGTCTATCGGACCGTTACGGTGACAGTGCATTTAATTCATAATGAATGGTCTTCCGCGGTAATTTGCAACTGAGTGCACTGTCACCGTAACTCCTAAAAGAGCTTGTGCGTATGACGATCCAAAGTAGAGCTGCTGAATCAACCCCAGAATTTGACTACGCTGTGCCGCGTTAAAAGGACTCCCCGAATTCGTACCGTTGGTGTTCCAACCGTCGCCATCCGGCCAAAACCTGATCGCTGCGCTGACGGTTTCCCAGCTCATTTTTCACTCCTTCAAAAGCACGCCTCAGTGAGGTCGCGCACTAGCTTTTCTTACGTTCTCAGAGATGGCGACCAATTCAAAATTCCCATTCGCGTCGCGTTGAAGTTCGCCCGCGACAAAGCCGTGCGACCCTACGCCGAACCCGTTGCTGCAGTCCGTGAGAGGGGTGACAATCTTCAGCATTCCCGGACCGACTTTTCCCTTGATGACGTTCTCGACCCGGGCGTTCATTACGGCCATTCCCGTTGAGTTAGAGGGATCTTGTAGATCCTCTGGCTTCATGTCGACGATGGTCACTTCCGCGATCACCGGTGCATCGACGTCAGTCGGGACGTGGTTGAATATGATGGTTCGTTCAAAGCTCGGGCCGGGACAGGCGAGTGCTTGGGTGCACGAACAACAACCGACGGCAACACCAAGACCCAATACGCGCAGCATGCTCGTCTTCCAACGGAAGATTGCTGCAAATAGAGGATCATTTGCGAGTTGCATAACTTACTCCTTTTGAAAAAGATCTTCTGGCGGAACGGCCGCATCGTTAATCGAACTCTCTCTCCACGCTCGATAAGCCACCGCAGACGGGCGTCCCGAGGATCGCCACCACGGTAATATCGTCTCGAGATTCCCAGAGACTGACTCGTTTGTCGTCTCCAACAGGGCTTGTCGAAAGACGTATCCCGGTCCGAAATTCTTGGCCATGTTGGATGGGTCGATTAGAACTGCCGACGCCGGATCGTTCAAATTCGTAAATGTAACAAGGGTCGGAATGTCCTCCGACGGCAAGACACCACGTCCCTTCAACTTGAACTCTTCTTTCCAGCCGAACTTCTCGCCAGGCGCCAGCGCGGCACTCGCTAACTTGAAGAGCCTGTCCTGATCCCCACGAGGCCCGAATCCCAAAAGCGCAATTAGATTTTGACCGTGGCCAAGATCGACGAATACGGCACGAATTACGGTGACAGTGCACTTAATTCTCCATTTGGCAATTGCCATTCTCAACCCTCTTCCGGTTCGGACGGCTTCGGCCCGCGTTTGCCTGGTTTGAGTGGACGCCGGGTCAAACGCTCGAGGCGGGCGAGAAAGCGATCGTCGCCGAGTGGCCGGCCGATGCTTTCGGCGGCGCGCAGGCGCTCGAGCAGGCCGCTCTCCGGCTCGCTCGCGAGCAGATCGGCGAAATGGGGGAAGCGGTCCCTGATGGGTTTCAGCGCGGTGATGCCGTCGTCCTTGCCGCGCAAATGCGCGCGCGTGCTCGACCATCGCCAATCCTGCGCCCGCTGCACCAGCCGCGCCCGCACCGGGTTCAGCGCCACGTAGCGCAGCGCCGCGGTGAGATGTTCCTCGTCCATGGCGACGGCGCCGAACCGGCCCTGCCAGAAATGACCGCTGCGCTTGCGCCGCGCCTGGATGATTCCGGCATAGCTGCGATGGACCCGCGCCAGCGCGCGGCGCAGTCCGTCGGGATCGGACGGCACGAGGATCAGGTGCACGTGGTTCGGCATCAGGCACCAGGCCCACACCTCGACATCCGCAGCGCGGCAATTCTCGGCGAGTAGGTCGCGGTAAAGCGCATAATCACCATCGCCAAAGAATGTCCGCGCGCGGCCATTGCCACGCTGGGTAACATGGTGCGGATAATCGGGGATGACAACACGGGCGAGGCGGGCCATGCGGCATGATGCCTGCGATGGCGCCAGGCGTCAATTGAGTGCACTGTCACCGTAATGAGCATCCTTCGAGACGCGGCGAAGACGCCGCTCCTCAGGCTCCTCAGGATGAGGCTAACCGATATCGTGTCAATTCAATGAACAAATCGCGAGTCTATCGGGAATCAAAATGGCGGAGCAGCGCGCGCCATATGAATCCTCATCCAGCGGAGCGGCGTTTGTGCCGTGTCTCGAAGGATGAGCGCGCCTCATGGTTCGAGACGGCTAAAGCGCCTCACCACCCCGATGGTCAGCACTCAGCCACGCGTGCTCACCGCGTTCTCGGCGCGGCGGTCCATCGGCAGTACGATCACCTTGGTGCCAACGCTGACCCGCGAATACAGATCAGCGACATCCTGGTTGGTGAGGCGGATGCAGCCGGACGAGACGTGAGTGCCGATGGTCTGCGGCGCGTTGGTGCCGTGGATGCGATACACGGTGCCGCCGAGATACATGGCGCGGGCGCCAAGCGGGTTGCCGGGACCGCCGGCCATGTGACGCGGCAAGTAAGGCTGGCGCGCGATCATTTCCGGCGGCGGAGTCCAATCCGGCCACTCGGCTTTCCGGGTGATCGACTGCACGCCGGACCAGGTGAAGCCGTCGCGGCCGACGCCGATGCCGTAGCGGATCGCCTGGCCGCCGCCGAGCACGTAATAAAGATAGGTGTTCGGCGTATCGATGATGATGGTCCCGGGCGCCTCGCGGGTGGCGTAGCTGACGACCTGGCGCTTCAGCCGCGCGGGCAGCTCGGCCGCGGTGCCTTCGTCTTCGGAGGGCGCGGGTTGCACCACCGGCGGTTCGGATGCGGCCGGCGGCGTGATGAAGAAGGGAAACAGCTGCAAGGGCGCGCCTGAGGCCGTGCCCGACAAAGTAACGGCGCCGATCGCCACCCCGAAGGCGGCGGCACGGCTGAAAGGGCACTTGAATGCCTCGAGGTTGAACATTTGGCGCCCCTGTTTGATCGCGCAGCGCCATTCGGCGCATCGTTAAGCGGGATCATAGTGGGGAAAGGTTTCGGTACGTTTGCGCCAAAGGGCCAAAATCATTTCACAGCCTTTAATGAATTATTTCATTCTTGTGTCACGGGACACGAAGGGCGGAGGTGCAAAAAAGCAGGACGTTAACCTCTATGACGTCACACGCTTGAAATATCCGTAGCAGAACGTCGGGAAGAGAGAATCAGCAATTCCCTCTGGGAGTTCCCGCGATGCGGATTTTGATTGCGACCGACGCTTGGCGCCCGCAGGTAAATGGCGTGGTGCGCACCTTGACCTCGCTGGCGCGCAGTGCCTCGGCGCTGGGGGCCGAGATCGATTTTCTGACCCCGGAGGGATTTCCCTCCGTCGGCCTTCCGACCTATCCGGGCTTGCGCGTGGCCTTGCCGAACCGGCGCGAGATCGCGAGAAGGATCGAGGCGGCTTCGCCGGACGCGATCCACATCGCGACCGAAGGGCCGATCGGCTGGGCGGCGCGGGCCTATTGCCGCCGCCACAAGCTTGCTTTCACGACCTCCTATACCACGCGCTTTCCGGAATATATCGCGGTGCGCTCCATCATTCCGGCCGCGCTGAGTTATGCCGTGCTGCGGCACTTTCATGCGGCGGCCGCGACCACCATGGTGGCGACCGCTTCACTCCATCAAGAGCTCAGCGCGCGCGGTTTCCGCAAGCTTGGCTTCTGGGGACGCGGCGTCGATACCGAGCTTTTCAATCCGCATCATCCGGCCGCACTCGATTTGCCGCGCCCCATCTTCATGACGATGGGCCGGGTTGCCGTCGAAAAGAATATCGAGGCCTTTCTTTCGCTCGACTTGCCGGGATCCAAGGTCGTGGTCGGCGACGGACCGCAAAGGGCCGCGCTCATGCACAAATATCCGACGGTCAGATTCCTCGGCGAAAAGACCGGCGCGGATTTGACGGCGCATCTGGCGGCTGCGGACGTCTTTGTGTTCCCGAGCCGCACCGACACCTTTGGCGTCGTGCAGCTTGAGGCGCTGGCCTGCGGCACGCCCGTTGCCGCCTTCCCGGTTACGGGTCCGCTCGATGTGATCGCGGATCATCCCGTTGGAGCCCTCGACGAGGACCTCCGCAGCGCGTGCTTGCGCGCGCTCGGGATGTCCCGAGATGCATGCCGGAATTTTGCGCTTGAGCGCTCCTGGGAAAACAGCGCGCGGCAGTTCATCGGCAATCTGAGCGCGCTGCAGCCGAGCCGGTCGCTGCGGCCTGCTCCCATTGTGGCCGGAAGACACGCGGTGCGCGGCTGATCGGCGAGCACGCTCCGACGGAACAACAAGCAACGGGCCTGACACGGCAACGCCGGATCGGGCCGCAAATCAACGAGGCGACAATCACCATGGCGGAAACCATCAAATTGGACGGCGCGACGCAGTTGGACTTCGACCGCGAAATGGTCGAGCAGGCCTACGATCGCTGGGCCCCGATCTATGATCTCGTCTTCGGAGGCGTATTCAGCAAGGGCCGCGACGCCGCCATTGTGGCGACCAACAAGATCGGTGGCCGCGTGCTTGAGGTCGGCGTCGGCACCGGCATATCGTTGCCGCTCTACGCGCCGCATGTCCGCATCTTCGGGACCGATATTTCGGAAGCGATGCTGAAGAAGGCGAAGCGGCGCGTCGCCGATCTGCGCTTGAAGAATATCGAAGGGCTTGCGGTGATGGACGCCGAGAAGCTCGAATTCCCCGACGGCTCATTCGACGTGGTGATGGCGCAATATGTCGTTACCGCGGTGCCGAATCCGGAAGTGGCATTGGATGAATTTGCCCGCGTGTTGCGGCCCGGCGGTGAGTTGATCATCCTCACGCGCGTCAGCGCGGATGCCGGCATGCGCCGCTTCATCGAGCAGCAATTGCAGCCGGTGGTGCGCCGGCTTGGTTTCCGGACCGCTGAGTTCGCCTGGTCGCGTTACACGCGATGGCTTTCAGGCGCGACGCAAGTGGAATTGGTGGAGCGCCGCCTGATTCCGCCACTCGGTCACTTCTCGCTGGTTCGCTTCCGGAAGGTTGACGCGGCCGCCTGATCGAGCTGGTTGTCTCCTCGTTGTAACCGCGCTGTCATGAAACGGCATATGTCATTATCATGATGTCACACGCCCTACATCGAATCGCTGTAAACAGAAATGCAGGCTACCTTCTATGGGGGAAAGAAATGATCAAGGATTTCCTGGAGCAATTGCGAACCCAGCGCTGGGACGACCATCGCTACTATCATCACAGCCGGATCAACCAGAGCCTGCACTTCGTCAGCGCGACGAGTTTTCTGGTCGCCTATGTCATGATCTTCTTCGATCCCGTGGTTGCCGCCCTGATCGGCTGGCTGGTGTCCATGACCTCACGCCAGGCGGGTCATTTCTTCTTCGAGCCCAAGGGGTACGACCACCTCAACCGGGCCACCCATGAGCACAAGGAAGAGATCAAGGTGGGCTATAATCTGCAGCGCAAGGTCGTGTTGATGACGATCTGGGCGCTGTCGCCGCTGGTGCTGTACTTCGATCCGACCTTGTTCGGAATCTTCACCCTCTGGGCCTCGGCGGCCGACTTCATGCGGCAGGTCGCCAAGATCTGGCTCGCGATCGGCATCGGCGGGCTGCTGTTCCGCACCGTCCACCTGTTCTTCATCCGCGACGTCGAGACTGGCCTCGTCTGGATGACGAAAATCCTGACAGACCCGTTCAGCGATTTCAAGCTGTACTATAAGTCGCCGTTGTTCCTCTTGAAGGGTGAGTTGATCGATCCGGGCCTTGATATCGTCGAGCACGATCTCGAAGAGCAGCACGCCTGAGATTCAATTTCGGTGCATCTAACCTTCGTCATGCCCGGCCTTGTGCCGGGCATCCACGTCTTAACAGCACAACGGCAAGGAAGACGTGGATGGCCGGGACCATAGGCGACCGGAAGCGACGCCGTCCTTCGGACGGCTATGCCCGGCCATGACGCAGAATGAAAGGACATCCTCAGCGCGAAAACTTGCGCGCAAACATCTCTTTCAAGATCTGGCGGCGGATGTTTTTGTTGGTGAGGGAAGCCTCATGCCGCCACCAGCCATCCCGCTTCATCTTTTCGGCCGCGGCCACGAAGCGCTTTTCGACCTCGGCAAAATCGGCGTCGGTGTAATTCAGGCTGAAAATCAGGCGGCCGGTTCCGACCCAGCTCAGCGCGAGCCCTTCGGCGCGAAGGTAATACTGCAACATCCAATTGTAGCGGGACGGCTCGGTATAATGCACCATCCAGATCGAAGACAGGTTGGCGAGGCGAACCGGAACGTCTGCGCCGGCCAGCCTGTCGTTCAATTCCCTGGCACGTCCATTCCAGGTCTCGTCGAGCCCGTCATAGACCGCGCGGAAATTCGGACTGGCAAGCCTGGAGAGGAATTCATCCATCGCCGTCATGACGTAAGGATGCGAGTTGAAGGTGCCGCGGGCAAAGCAGATGTCGGCGGGACGATCGTCGCGGAAGCGGCGCATCAACTGCTTGCGTCCGCACACCACGCCGACGGGAAGGCCGCCCGCAAGGCTCTTGCCATAGGTCACCATGTCGGCGCGGACATCGAAATATTGCTGCGCGCCTCGGTGCGCGATGCGGAAGCCGACGAATACCTCGTCGAAGATCAGGACGATGCCGCGTTCGTCGCAGACCTCGCGCAGCGCCTTCAGCCATTTGCCGTAGGCTTCGCGATCGAAATGGCCGGACCGGGAACTGTCGACCAGCGCGGAATCGCCGGGCGCATTGGCGTTGGGATGCAACGCTTGCAGCGGGTTGACCAGGACGCAGGCGATGTCGCGCCGCGTCCTCAGGACATGCAGCGTCCGCTCGGACATGTCGGCCAGCGTATAGGTTGCGTCCGGCGCAATTGGATTGCCGACGCCGGGCTGCACGTCGCCCCACCAGCCATGATAGGCGCCGGCAAAACGAACCAGATGCGAACGGCGGGTGTGATAGCGGGCAAGCCGTACCGCCTGCATCACCGCTTCGGTGCCGGACATGTGAAACGACACCTCGTCGAGTCCCGAAATCTCGCACAGCCGGCGTACATTGTCGGTCATGACGGGGTGATAGGGGCCGAGCACGGGGCCAAGGGCCTGCGCGCGGGTTTGTGCCGCGGCGATGCACTCCTTGTAGAAGTCGTTGCCGAAGATGTTGACGCCGTAGGAGCCGGTCAGGTCGTAGAACACATTACCATCGACGTCGGTGACGGTGACGCCGGCCGACGACTCCATAAAGGCGCTGGTCGCAAGATGCTCGCGCACCAGGCGGCTATACTGAAACGGCACCCGATAGGTCTCGGTGAATTGCAGGTCGGAGATGCGGCTGGATACTTCCGCCGTCATCTGCCGCCCCTTGGCGTAGCGTTCCTCATAGAGGCGGGCCAGCGCAAAGAAGGCGTCGTGGCGCTGTTTGGCGATCTCGGGCGGCGCGCCGTCGGAGCGGAAGAAATCGTCGGTGGAAAATTCATAGAACGGGATCAGCCGCGCCACCCGCCGCGACATCTTCGAGTGTCCGGTCAGCGAGCGGTGCTTGGCCCGCGACAGCGCCAGGCGCGCCTGCAGTTTGGGAAACACGACTGCTGCGCCGGCTACCGCTGCGGCGGATAGAGAGAGAATCGGGAGAGACGAATCCATGCCACCAGCGCTAGCCGGTCCATCTAACAGAATCATGACAATCAGGGGCCTGATCTCCGCCCTGACGCAGCAGGAAGACCTCAACTTCCTCCTGACCAACCGTATCCCGCGCGCGGCGCTGACGCGGTTCATGGGCTGGTTCAGCAAGATCGAGAATCCGATTGTACGCGACGCCTCGATCGCCTGCTGGCGGATGTTTTCCGATCTCGACCTGCGTGAGGCCAAAAAGACCGAATTCAAGAGCCTGCATGACTGCTTCACGCGCGAGCTCAAGCCGGGCCTGCGGCCGCCCGATCCCGACCCCTCGATCGTGGTCAGTCCGAGCGATGGCATCATCGGCGCCCATGGCGCCATCGAGGACACCGAGTTGTTTCAGATCAAGGGCGCGTCCTATTCGCTGCTCGATCTGCTCGGCGATCCCAAGCTGGTTGACGCCCACCGAAACGGACGCTTCGTCACGCTGCGGCTGACCTCGAGCATGTATCACCGCTTTCATGCTCCAAGCGATGGCCGGATCGAACAAGTCACCTTCATCAGCGGCGACACCTGGAACGTCAATCCGATCGCGCTCAAGCGCATCGAGCGGCTGTTTTGCAAGAACGAGCGCGCGGTGATTCAAACCCGCCTCGTCTCCGGCGAAGCCCTCACGCTGGTGCCGGTCGCCGCGATTTTGGTGGCGAGCATCCGGCTGCATTGTCTGGATATCGTGCTCAACGCGCAAACGCGGGGGCCGTCGGTCTTTCCCTGCGAGACAAGCGTGCGCAAGGGCGACGAACTCGGATGGTTTGAACACGGATCGACCATCATCGTGCTGGCGCCGGATCATTTTGAATTTTGCGATAATGTGCGCGAAGGCGCGCGGATATTGGCCGGTCAGCCGTTGCTGCAAAAGCCCGGTTGATGGCTTTATGGGGACGCTTACAGCCTCATCCTTCGAGACGGCGCGATGCGCCTCCTCACCATGAGGGTGTGGCCGACCCTCATCCAGAGGAGCGCGCTCTTTGCGCGCGTCTCGAAGGGTGGGGCCATTCCGCTAGTGCCGATGCCCTACCGCTTCTTCTCCTTTGGCGGTTTGCCTTTCGGCAGCGCTGGCCGCTTCGGCTGCAACGCGGGCCGGTTTGGCAATCCGCCCTGACGCACGCCGGGCGCATTGGGTTGCTTTTGCAGGCCGGGCGGTTGCGCTTGTTGCGGCGTTTGTCCTTGCTGACCGGGACGATTGGGCACAGCCGGCTGCGGCTGTCCTTGTTGCCCCGGCTTGCTCGGGGAGGCCGGTTGCTTCGGCGAACCCGGTTGCTGCGGCGAACTCGGTTGAGTCGGTCCTGGCCGTTGCTGCAAATTATTCTGTCGCTGTGGTCGGGGTTGACCCGGCTGATTACTGCGCGGGGTTCGGTTCGGATTGGCCTGCCGCAATGCGCGCTGCTGGGTCACGACCTGCCGTCCGACCACCTGCGCCGCATGCACCTGGCGCACCACGCCCTGGTCGCGCGCCGCCTGCTGCGGCGAAATCACAAGTGGGGCGGCGGTGACGCGGCCGCCGGCGCCGGGCCGGATCGTGAAGCCGCTGGAGCCTTGCGTGAGCGAACCGAGCCGGACACCGCTGCGATCATGGACATCGATATGCCCGACCCTGCCGTCGGGGTCGGGATAAAGCTTGATATTGTGGGCGCCCGCCGCAGCCCCGCCTTGCGGCACTTCGACCAGCCCCGTGGTGCCGCGAATGCCGAGCGAAGCGGTCGGTGTCGTTATTTTCATATCGCCGGTCTTGGCGACGGCGGCGGCGACAAAGGCCACGGTGCCCTTGGTGATATCGAACAGCGCGTTGTTTTGCTTGCCGCCGTCCACATAGATGTAATTGTCGACGGTGATCCGCGCGTTCGCAGTGAGATTGAAGGTGGTGGCGTCGTTGAAGGTGACGCCGAGGCTGGAATTCGCCGACGTCTGCAAGGCGTCGTTGAGGAAAATGTCGTCCTGGAGTTTGAGCGGAAGCGAATCCTTGTTGCGGATGACGGTGGCCGTGCCGGTCAGCGTTGCGACATTGCCGATCGGCTCGTCGGCGGGCGCTTGCGCCGCCGAAGCAGGCGAAGGTGTGAGCGAAGGCGATGGAGACGCCGCGGGTCGCGCGGGTGGGGTCGGTAGGGGCAAAGGCGTCGGCAAAGGTGCCGGCTGGGTTTGCGCCAATTTCGTCGGACCCACATTTTCTTCCACTATTGGCGGCGCGAAGGCGTCTTCCATGGCAAAGGCTGTCGCGTAAGCATTCGCCGGGCTCGCCAGCATCAAGCAACCCAGAAAGCAACCCAGAAGCCATATCGAGAATGAAATTCGCCGCCGCATCACGCTCACGCTCGGTCCGCCAGGACGCGAGCGGATTGATGAAAAGATCATGCCTGCCTTCAATCTTCAGAGCGCGGTCGGACGCAATTTCGAAATTCCACTTTTGCCGATCACCTCAAGCCCGGCAACAATGGAATTGGCGATGCCAGGTGCGATTGATGACTTTGTCGGCTGAATGCGAGATGGTGCGGAACGACGGGTCGCTCTCGGGCTACGCGTGGGGTGTTGAGCGCAAGCAGGCCTTGCTTACGCGGGAGGCGGCCCGCAGCCTTTAATGCTGCGGGTACCGTTCGGTGCGTTCGCAATCCATCCGACTACCTTCTGCACAAAGTAACTCACATCGCCAATATGAAGGCGAAAACCGGAGTGAGCGACCGCGATCGCGTTCGTAGTGTCATCGGCGGAACAAACCACCGGAGTTAGACCTATGAATCTGATCGTCACCGATCTCGCGTCCCGAGAGGCCGCATCAATCAATAGCGGTGCTGCGCACGAAATCGAATTTGTAATCGGCGACTGCGCGCTTGGGAAAGTCCTTGTCGCGCGCAGCCCGATCGGCGTTTGCGCAATCCGGTTTGGCTCGACAGCCGGAGAGGTGGAGCAGGATCTGGCCGCAAGCTTCCCGGACAGCCGGATTGTCTTGAACAACCGCCGACTCCGCGATGACCTGACCAAGGTTGCGCAGTTCATTGCTGTGCCGCGCGATCCGCTCGACCTTGACCTCGACATTCACGGCACGCCATTCCAGCGCCGTGTTTGGGATGCGCTTCGCACGATTGCGTTCGGAAAACCCCTCACCTACGCGCAACTCGCCCGCCGTGTGAGCGGCCCCAAATCGCTGCGAGCGATCGCTCAGGCCTGCGCTGAGAACCCGATCGCCCTGGCAATCCCCTGTCATCGCGTCATGGGCAACAGTGGATCGATGGCGGGCTATCGCTGGGGCATCGAACGCAAGCGGGCGCTGATCAACAAGGAAGTTGCGACCTGATGCAGATGTCCGTTGACCGAAGCCCGCCGGGCGTCCGTCGGCGAATTTCGATTTACCGACAACAACCGGAGTTCAACAACCATCATCCAGATCTACCCTGAAAAATGTCCACTCATGGCGGACAGCAACCAAAGCACACAACAGGAGAAGTGATCGTGTCAAAGGAAGAAGACAACAAGGCCATTGTTGGCCGGTGGTTCACGGATTTTTGGGGCAAGACTTGCGACCTCGGAATTGTCGATGAACTCGCTGCGCCCGACATGCTCCTGCAGTATTCGCTCCACGAACCGCGCCGTGGCCGTGAAGACATTAAGGCGTTCATGACGGACTTTCGGAAAGCGTTCCCCGATCTCAACTTCTGGGGCGCTGCGGATCTCATCGCGGAAGGCGACTACGTCGTCGGTCGATGGGAAGGCGGCGGAACGCATACCGGGCAGGCCTTCAGCGACTTCCTGGTGGGATCGCTGCCGGCCAACACCGGCCGCAAGATGAAATTCAGCGGCACGACTGTGTTGAAACTCAAGGACGGAAAGATCCTCGAGGAAATCGGTCTTGACGATGGGGTAACGGCCTTGCAGCAGCTTGGCCTCATCCGCGCCGCGTGAATCGTACCGTGCCCTGCGCCGGCCGCAGAAACCTAGAAGAGAAGTCCGGCGACCTCGCGGTCGCCGGTGCCACCCCACCGCGCAACCACTACGCCTAGAGTCACCGCGCTTTGCTGACCACCCATGTAGTGGATTTAGCACCTGCGAGGCGGTGTTTTGGCCAATGTCCGGTTTGCGGCAGTAGCGGTCATCGCCGCTGACAAAACCGCGCGTAAAGGCATCGGAACGCCACCAAAGAGCGTATGCCGTCCAGAGGACAGCGCTCGCCATCACCCCGCGATTACCGCGCCGTCACCCCGTCACGCATATTTTTGTCGTGATCAGCCGCGATTTGTGACAGAATTCCTACAATCACGTGTCAGTTCGGTTACGCGCGGAGTGGTTCATGAGTTTGGAATGGCGTGCGCGGTCAACTTCCCTGGCCTGGTCAAATCCTCTGGCCTGGTGGTGGAGTCTGTTGACCCTGGTCAGCGGCGTAAATATCGCGGTCTGGTTCTTGCTGTATCGCTGGCTCCACGAAGCGCCGGCCGGCGGTCTTCCCATCACGCCCGGCATCGAGCTCATGCTGCTGCTCTGTGCCGCCTATGTCTTTGGCTGCGCATTCCGCTCGTTCCTTCCGCGCGCGGATGTTCAGCGGATCTGCTTGTTCGACACCTGGCTATCGAGCGTTGTCGTCGGCCGCTCGGTGGCAACCGTGGGCGAGATCTGCTTTGCGGCGCAGTGGGCGATTATTCTGCACCAGCTCGGGACGATGACGGCAGCGGACACCACCTTGAACGCGGCGTGGGTGATCGTGCCGTTGATCCTGATCGCCGAATGCTTCTCGTGGCACGCGGTGCTGACCACCAACTATCTCGGCAACGCCATCGAAAATTCGATATGGGCCGTTGCCTTCTTCATCGTCGGGATCGGCCTTTGCCGGTTACTGCCGGAGTTCGATGGTCCGGTTCGCCCGGTCCTCGCCCTCGCCATTATCGGGATTGCAGCCTATCTGGCGTTCCTTATGACCGTCGACGTCCCGATGTATCTGAGCCGGTGGCGGACTGAAGTTGCCGATGGCAGCAAGCCTCTCGGACCTCTCGAGGGCCTGCGTGATGTGAGCACGCGTTGGGTCGTGACGCGCGACTTTGCCGAGTGGAAGGACGAGATCGCCTGGATGTCGCTTTATTTCAGCGCGGCGGTCTGGGCCAGCCTCGCGCTGTGCGTCTTCTACTCGCTGGAGGATCGTCTGCCGCGCTATCGCACGGAAGCTCCGGTCGCAAGCTGGTCGTCGGATGCGTCGGCGGTTGGCAAGCAGGATCCGGTGATACGGCGATATGATATGATGTGGCGAGAGGCTCCAAGCTGGCCGATATTCATTGAGCCGCCCCCCGACTGCCGAGGCGGAAGTTGCCGTTATTTCGCGCGCCGGTAAGTCACCTTGGCGCTGCCGCCCATCGACGGCGTGGGATTGAAATACGTTACCTCGTCGCCGTCGAACGAGAGAATGCGCGTCTGCGTGCCGTCGGTGAAGTTGGGGAACGAGCTTCCCTCGATATTGACTGTGAGCACGTGGGTTGCTTCGTCGATCGAGTAGGTGCCCCAATAGGCGATGCTCCCCTGCACAACCGCCTTGTTCTCCTCCGGCGCACCGCTCATGCGATTGTTCGAAGTGAATTTCGGCAGATCGGAACGCACGACCGCAATCGGGAATCGACCATTGGCATCCACCATCATCGTGCCCCTTGGATTGGGGCCGTAGGGAAGGGTCTGGTTTGCCCCCTCGCCGGACGTCAACGAGACCAGCGTCCATGATCCGATAAAACGCTCTTTGTCGTTGTTGGCCGACTGTCCGACCGCGGCGCCGGTTATCAATACGACCCCGAATGCCGTGATTGTGGAGATGCGGACGGCTGCAAAGAAAAATGTGTTAACAGCGCCAAGGGATCGTAGGCGATGAAGAAGACCCAAATTGTTGATTTCTGAGTACGAAGACATCCCTCGTTCTCCCACTTGTCGTTACAGCTGATGTGAGTGTATCAGACGGTTGAAATTCATCGCAACCAGCGACATCGACGTCATCACATTGACGCGCCGTGCCGCCCGCGGCGCAAAAAAGTCCGGCGGTGGAACGATCCAGACCGCCGGGCGATTAGGAAAATCCATTCGAGCGCTAGAATACGCCGAGTACGATGGCGCCGACAAAGGCAAACGCGATATACGCGGTCACAACGCTCAACCTGGTGATGAAGGGACGAAAGGCCATCTTGAAACCTCCCAAGTTCCAAACCTTCCAATTCACGTCGCAGCCTGCCTTAACGAATAAGCTAGCAATGCGTTCCACGCCAAAAAAGTCAGCCTTGCTGTCTGGCCGCGCCTTCTCGGCAGCGCACAACGGCCGGCGACGTGGTTAAAGAGACGTGAAATCAAGATGTTGATAAGTCCTTAAATAAATTCGTTGAAGTTGCGCGGATGACGCGCGGAGTTCGTTTGTATCTCGTCGGCTCCTTCGTCCTTGTCTCGCTTGCAGGCTGCGGTCGCGGATTTTTTTCCGAAGAACGTGAGCCGTGGCGGGCCGAGGC
>DASQOU010000332.1:0-13749 GCA_035644295.1 Bradyrhizobium sp. | reverse complement strand
ATCGTCCATGGCGGCTTCGGCGCCAGCCAGCTTTCGAATTTGGCGCTGAGCGCCTCAAGATGATCGGCCAATTCCTGCCCAACCATCACCCGAACTGGACCCGATAGATGCACGGCCTGATAGAGCCATGTCGGCACTTGGTCCGGTGAGGCGTACCAATGCGGAGAGACATAGGCGTCCGCGCCGTTCACCGCCAACAGCCAGGAGGCCGTCGCATCCGCCAAGCTTACGAGAGGATTGCCACGGGCAACGTGAAACGCGGCAAGCGGCGTGCCGTCGCCGGCCGAGGTGAGTACGAACGGCAATGACGAAGCGATCGGCATGTTGCCGTTCCATGCGCAAACCGTGCCGAAGCCGCGCGCTTGCGCGAAGCCAAGGCTTGCGCCGCGATCAGGCTTGAACATGGGAGGCGTGTACATTTTCAAACTCCTGCTTGAAGTAGGAGCCGACGGATCATATCGCGCTGCTTTGGAGAAGGGACGCCGCGGACTTGATCCGGCGGCAGAGGCGATATCTTAAACGCAGATGTCCGCCCATACCGCAGAGGTGCGGCGGCGGCGGGCAATGACGACGGTGGTCGCGGCGTTGATCATGGGCGCGGGATATAGGGCCACGCGCGGCTGACGTCAAGTCGTCAAACGACGCCCCAAAGCCATTCGGCGATTTGCGCGATGACGTCGCCGAACAACAACAGCGCCGCCGACCAGACGAATGCCGATACGAAATTGGCGAATTGAAAGCGCCAGTAGGGCATCTCGAAGATGCCGGCCGCCAGCGGCACCGAGGCGCGCAACGGTCCGAAAAACCGCCCGATGAAAATGCTCGGCACGCCCCAGCGTTTCACGAAGGCCTCTCCGCGCGGCAGGATTTCCGGGTAACGCGACAGCGGCCATATCTGCGCGACCTGTTCCTTGTATTTGAAGCCGAACCAGTAGGAAACCCAATCGCCGAGCGCCGCGCCGATCCCGCCGGCGATGCAGAGTGGCCAGAAGCTGATGCCGCTGACGCCGATCAGCGCTCCGATCGCGACCAGCGCGCCCCAGGCCGGGATCAGCAATGAGATGAAGGCAAGGGATTCGCCGAATGCCAGCAACAATACAATCGGCGAGGCCCAGACTTGATGGTCGCGCACGAAATCGGCGAGCGCGCGCGTATAATCTTCCATTCCAACGGCCCTTCCCGGCGATTGTCCTGTTTAAGCTGGCCCGATCGACGACATCAAGTCACAATGGCGACGAGGTCGCGTGAGTGCAGGCTCCCTCAACCGGTTTTCAATTCCCAGCGAATAATCAAAGGAAATGCATATGATTGGATCATTGATGATGCGTATTGGCGCTGTGATTCTACTGGTGGGTATGCTCGCTGGGATCGCAATGGGTATTCAACAGGATTTTACGCTGGCGCCGGCGCATGCCCACCTCAACCTGGTCGGCGGCGTCCTCTTGTTTCTGTTCGGGCTGTATTACCGGCTGGTTCCTGCGGCCGGAAACAACCCACTGGCAAAGCTGCAGGGCTGGCTCCTCATCGCGGGCGCGATCCTGTTTCCGGCCGGCGTCGCGATCGTGGTCCTCAAGGGCACCTCATTCATCGCCGCACCGATTGTCGGATCCTTGATTGTGGTCGCCGCGATGGCGCTATTTACGTTCATCCTGTTCCGGACTTCGCGCGCCTGACCGGAACCTGCGCCCTGGGGAGGCGTCCCTCGCCTCCCCAACCACGTATCGTCACTTTTTAAGCTCATCCGTGGCATAGTCAGGGGAACCGATTCGCCCCCCGCATTCGCTGCGCGCAACACATGAAAAAACATGCCCAAAGCATTGAAATCAGTCACTAAAGCTAAAGCCACGAACGACCTGTTCGGCGCCTCCGAGCCGAAGGGCCGCGCGCCGCTGAAGGTCGCCTCGCGTTCGACCGGCGCGGAAGCGGGCTACACCGCGCGCGACATCGAAGTCCTCGAAGGTCTCGAGCCGGTGCGGCGCCGGCCCGGAATGTATATCGGCGGCACCGACGAAAAAGCGCTCCATCATCTGTTCGCCGAAGTCATCGATAATTCCATGGACGAGGCGCTGGCCGGCCATGCCACCTTCATCGAGGTCGAACTGAGCGCCGACGGATTTTTGACCGTCACCGACAATGGCCGCGGCATTCCGGTCGATCCGCATCCGAAATTCCCAAAAAAATCCGCGCTCGAAGTCATCATGTGCACGCTGCATTCCGGCGGAAAATTCGACTCCAAGGTCTATGAGACCTCGGGCGGCCTGCACGGCGTCGGCGTATCCGTGGTGAACGCGCTGTCGTCGCGGCTTGAGGTCGAGGTCGCCCGCGGCCAGAAGTTGTACCGCATGGCGTTCGAGCGCGGCCATCCCAAGGGCAAGCTCGAAGATCTCGGCAAGATCAACAACCGCCGCGGCACCAAAATCCGCTTCAAGCCGGATGCCGAGATTTTCGGCGCCAGGGCCACCTTCAAGCCGCAACGCCTGTTCAAGATGACACGCTCCAAGGCCTATCTGTTCGGCGGTGTCGAAATCCGCTGGCACTGCGACCCGGCGTTACTGAAGGGCCTCGACGACGTTCCGGCCGAGGACAGCTTTCACTTTCCCGGTGGCCTGAAGGATTACCTTGCGGCTGCGATCCACGCCGATACGCTGGTGCATCCGGACATCTTCTCCGGCAAATCAGGGCGCGTTGGCGCCCATGGTACCTGCGAATGGGCGGTCGCCTGGACCGCCGACGCCGACGGCTTTCTATCCTCGTATTGCAACACCGTGCCGACGCAGGACGGCGGCACCCACGAATCCGGCATGCGCAGCGCGCTGTTGCGCGGCCTCAAGGATCACGCCGAACGCGTCGGTCAAGGCAAGCGTGCCTCCTCCGTCACTTCCGAAGACGTGATGGTGGGCGCCGCCGTGATGCTCAGCGTGTTCGTGCGCGAACCTGAATTTCAGGGCCAGACCAAGGACCGCCTCGCCACCGCCGAGGCCCAGCGCATCGTCGAACAGGCCATCAAGGACCCGTTCGACCACTGGCTGTCGGGCAATCCTTTGCAAGCCAACAGGCTGCTGGATTTTGTCATTGAGCGCGCCGACGAGCGCTTGCGCCGCCGCGCCGAAAAGGAGATTTCGCGCAAGACGGCAGTCAAAAAGCTGCGGCTGCCGGGCAAGCTCGCCGATTGCACCGATACGGCGGCCGAAGGAAGCGAACTGTTCATCGTCGAGGGTGACTCCGCCGGCGGCAGCGCCAAACAGGCGCGCGATCGCAAGACCCAGGCGATCCTCCCCCTGCGCGGAAAGATCCTCAATGTCGCGTCTGCGACCAAAGACAAGCTCACCGCCAACGCGCAGCTCGCCGACCTGATACAGGCGATCGGCTGCGGCACCGGCGCGCATTATCGCGAAGAGGATTTGCGCTACGCCCGCATCATCGTCATGACCGACGCCGACGTCGACGGCGCCCATATCGCTTCGCTCTTGATCACCTTCTTCTACCGGCAGATGCCGCGGCTGATCGACGAGGGTCACCTCTATCTCGCGGTGCCGCCGCTCTATCGCCTGACCCACGGCAGCAAGACCGTGTATGCCCGCGACGAGGCCCACAGGGACGCGCTGTTGAAGAGCGAATTCCACGCCAATGCCAAGGTCGATGTCGGCCGCTTCAAGGGCCTCGGCGAAATGATGCCCGCGCAATTGAAAGAGACCACCATGAACCCGGCCAAACGCACCCTGCTGCGGGTGGTACTCTTGGCCGACGACCGCGAAGGCACCGCCGATTCCGTGGAGCGGCTGATGGGCACCAAGGCGGAAGCCCGCTTTGCTTTCATTTCCGACAAGGCGGAATTTGCCAGCGACGACCTGCTGGACGTCTAGGTGGGCTGGTATTGGGGGGGGTGCGTGCGGCCGGTTCCGTGCTCTCCCTTGAATTGGAAGGGTTTTTGGCCCTTTTTTAACCACATCCGTCCCTCCGTTTTCCGCCGGGTGTGCCCGCCCGGCAACAGCATTGGAGGCCCAAACCCGCTATAGATAACCCTTGAGATTCGGTGCATCTTGTGCACCCGTTGGCTACCGGGGAGTTTGATCATGAAAAAGTTGGTGTTGGCTCTGACGGCGGTTGCAGCATTCAGCGGATCGGCTCTCGCGGCGGATCTTCCTGCCCGGACCTATTCCAAGGCTCCCGCCATGATCGAGCCGACTCCGAGCTGGACCGGCTTCTATCTGTTCGGCGGTGGCGGTTATGGTCTGTGGGAAGCTGACACATTCACGTCGAACCCCGTTACAGGCGTCTGCGTCCTCTGCACGGAACAACGGCAGGGCGGCCGCGGCTATTTCGGCACTGTAGGCGGCGGCTATGACTGGCAGTTCGGTGGACCTTGGGTCGCCGGTGTACTTGCAGACGGGCAGTTCGGCAGCATCCGCGGCAGCATCCAGGACCAGGGCCCCTTCTCGGTTGGCAACGAAAAACTTGAGACAAGCTGGGCTGTGGGTGTGCGGGTCGGATACCTCGTAGCGCCGAACGTGCTCTCCTATGTCAATGGTGGTTACTCGAATTCCCACTGGTCGGGGACAACATTGGTCAGCGGCTTTAATCCTGCTCTTCCGCCTGTGGGCACTCCTTCGCACACCAATGGCTTCGATCGCAACGGTTGGTTCTTGGGTGGTGGCGTCGAAAACAACCTGAATATCTTTGGGATCTCGGCGCCCGGCTGGTTCATGAAGACCGAATATCGCGTGGCCCAGTACGACAACGTTGTGATTAACCAGCTGAGCAATGCTACCGGGCTGCCTGTCTTCAGCGATATCAACTTCAAGCCCATCGTGCAGACCGTTAGCACGTCGATTGTCTACCGCTTCAACTGGGGTGGCGCGCCGATAGCCGCGAAGTACTAAGTCTTCGGTCGAGAGTTCGGCCGTTCAAAAGCCCCGGCATCGTCCGGGGCTTTTTTGTGCCCTTGATCGCGCTGGGGCAGGCTTGCCCTGAAACCGGGAGCCCGTCACTCTGTCCGCTGGTAGCGCGATCGCCGCGCTGCCCGAACCAAATAAGGAAACCCATGCGCACCCTGCTCCTGATCTTAGGCCTTCTCGCGCTTGCCCTGGGGCTTCTGTGGATCGGTCAGGGCACCGGTATGATCACCTGGCCGGCATCGAGCTTCATGATCAGGCAGATCCAGTGGGCCGGCTATGGCGCGGCGCTCGCTACCCTGGGCTTGGTCCTTATCTGGCAGAGCAAGCGCTGATAACTCGTCATGCCCGGGCTTGTCCCGGGCATCCACGTCTTTCTTGCCGCTGGCCCCTGAAGGCGTGGATGGCCGGGACAAGCCCGGCCATGACAAAGGAGCAGATATCGCCAATGACAACGAAACCATTCGATCTCACCGGCAAGGTCGCCGTCGTTACCGGCGGCAACGGCGGCATTGGCCTTGGCATGGCCCGTGGACTTGCGGCAGCAGGTGCTGCGATCGCGATCGTCGGGCGCGATGAGGCGAAGTCGAGTGCGGCGGTCACCGAGCTCCGGCAGGGCGCTGCCGAGGCCATCTCCGTCCTCGCCGACGTCACCGACGAGGCCGCCGTCATCGCCATGGTCGAGCGCGTCAGGCGCGAACTCGGCCGACTCGACATTCTCGTCAACAACGCCGGGATCAATATCCGCAAGCCTCCCCACGCGCTCTCGCTTGCCGAATGGGATAGCGTGATCAACACCAACCTCACCAGCGCGTTCCTGTGCTCCCGCGCGGCGTACCCGGCCATGAAGGACGCAGGCGGCGGCAAGATCATCAATATCGGCTCGATGATGTCGATCTTCGGCGCCAGCTTCGCGCCGGCCTATGCCGCCAGCAAGGGCGGCATCGTGCAATTCACCCGCTCCTGCGCGGTCGCCTGGGCTGCCGACAACGTTCAGGTCAACGCGGTGCTGCCGGGATGGATCGACACCGATCTGACGCGGCGCGCCCGCGAAGAGGTCGCTGGCCTTCATGACAAGGTGCTGGCCCGAACGCCTGCGGCGCGCTGGGGCGCGGCCACCGACTTCGCCGGCATCGCGGTGTTTCTTTCCTCCAGCGCATCGGACTTCGTGACCGGTGCGGCCATTCCCGTCGATGGCGGCTTTTCGATCATGGGCTGAGGTTAGACAGCGAGCGTCGCTTTGCCCTGGCTCCCTCGCTAAACAAAAAGCCCCGGCGACGGCCGGGGCCCTTCAAATACCAAAGTCTTCAGTTATCAGTACTTCGCCACAACCGGGGGAGCTCCGAGTTTTAAGTTGATCCCAACCTTCGCGACGTCATAGGCGTGCCGGAAGCGGTAGTCGATAAAATCGCCTGTCGGGAATGCTACTCGGATCGTGGAGCTACCCAAATCGATGCGCAGATATTCGCCCTTGAGCGACCATGAAGGCGCGAACGCCCACTCGATACCGGCGCCAGCAGCCCAGCCAACGCGAGTGTTGTCGGAGATGCCTCCCGAACCGAACGGCGGAGGAGGAACGGTTTGCGACGTAGCGGAGTCAGACGTATTTCCGAAGGCAACACCACCGGTCCCATACAGCAATATTTGATTCCACGTATAGCCGATCCGACCGCGAGCCGTACCAAACACGTTGAGGTCGCTTGAAGCCGTATGCATTGTTGCAAAAAAGCCCGGTATAGCCGCATGGGTGAGCACCTGCGATTGCTGGATGCCGGCAGCCTGCAAGTCACCTTCGACGCCGAGAACGAGGCGATTAGATTGCCAATTGTATCCCATCTGAACTCCTCCAAATCCGCCCTGAGCGCGGATACCGAGGGAGGTCGGAATAGTACCGGCTGCAACAGCTGGGGGAATCGCCAAACCACCGGACGTGGCCACTATGTTGCCAGTCCGAACACCCGATGCATAACCAGCGTCCAGGCCCAAATAGAAGCCAGTCCAATTATAAGAGGGATCGACGACAATCGGGGGCGCCTTCACGGCCATGTCTGCGGCCGAAGCAGCACTGAGCCCACCCAACGAAATGATCGAGGCGAGCGTCCATCTAAAGCTCTTGTGCATATGTGCCCCCCTGAAATCTACAAACCATAGCGTTGACTTTAAGCCCATCGCAGAAGCGATACGACGAGAAATTCGGCTTTCCCTCACGTATTTCCAAGCAACGTTGCGCAACTGATACACCCCGGCCATTCGGTTCCCGCGCAAATGAAAAAGCCCCGGGCGATGCCGGGGCTTTGAGTAATCCGAGTTTTGAGGGCAATCAGAATTTCGCGACCGCCGGACCGCCGAACCGTTAGTTGATGCCGGCGCGGACGACGTTGTCGTCCAGCGGCACCGAGCCGCGAGGGCCGTCTGCCAGACCGAGCGTATTGAATGCCTTGTTGTCATCAAACCTCATGTAGAGGTACTCGAACTTGGCAGACCAGTTCGGGGCAAATCCCCATTCGAGGCCGCCACCCACCGTCCAGCCATTGCGTGTGGTTGTCGAAGAGACGATGACGGCATTGGTGAAGCTGTTCTTAATGGCCGCCTGAACGCCTGCCCCCGCGTAGCCGCCGGTCCCGTAGAACAGCGGGTTGTTGACAGCGTAGCCGAAGCGGGCCCGAGCGGTTGCGAGCCAATTTTCCTTCGTGGAACTTGAGAAGGCCACGTTTCCGACCGGTCCATCATCCGGATGGGTGCCCACTTCGCTTACCCAGGACAAGTCGCCTTCGAGGCCGAAGACAAAACTCGACATCTGCCAGTTGTAGCCAACGGTGCCGCCGACCAAGCCGCCCTTTACGTTGTACCCAAGGGTATAGGGGTTATCGAACCGATCTTCGTGGTTGCTCGTCCCCAACGAACCGCCACCTGCGATACCAACCCGGAAGCCACATCGGCGGAGGAATACTCCCAACGCCAGGGACTCCGGTGACCGTATGTCGCATTGTTAGGCCGACCGGCTGATTTGACGATAGAGAAATGGGCTTTTGCCCTGATCGTAGACCACTTTCTGCCCAATTGTTGGTCATGAGCAACATGGCCAAACCCACCGGTAGCCAATTGGAATCATCCGGGAGACGCCGGCGAATGCACATGCTCTGGCCGCACGCCAAGCGCGACGAATCGTGCGGTGACGCCCTGTAGCCACGGGATTGCATTGACGATGCGCGCAAGCAGTGGAGCACGAAGCGGCCGATCTCCCGCCTTGAGGGCGACGCTGATGAGTTTGTTCTGGACGACAACCTGCATGGCCTGCGTCATTCGTACCGGGAACTCGCGCCGGCGACGCACTGCATCAAGGTCGTGTTCGGAGGGACAACCGCTGGCCAGTTTTGCAGCCAGCAGGTTAGCGGTCGCGACCGCGTCCTGGACCGCGAGGTTGACTCCGACACCGCCGACCGGCGACATCGCGTGCGCGGCGTCGCCAATGCAAAGTAGTCCGGGTCGCGTCCACCGCTTCAGCCGGTTGATCGCCACCGTCAGCAGCTTCACATCGTCCCAGCTTTTCACGTCCGCTATTCCGGACTTGAGAATGGGTGCAAGCGCAATCACATCGTTTCGAAAGGCATCCAGCCCACTCGCCTTGACCGCATCGTATTGTCCCTTGGCGATCACATAGGCGCATTGCCAGTAGTCGCCGCGGTCGAAGGTGACCAGCATCTTGCCGGGCTCGAGCCGCGCAAACAGACGTTCGCTTTCGTTCTTGTGCCGGCCCGCGCGAAACCAGAGCACGTCCATCGGCGCGCCTATTTCCTCGACCTCGAGATTGGCGCTCTGCCGCACGATCGAATGCCGGCCGTCACACCCGACCACAAGGTCGCTGCGGATTTCGACCGGCCCCTCCGGCGTATTGGCGTTGACGCCGACGACCGTGTCGCCCGACCAGATCAGGTCGGTCGCATCCGTGTTCATCATGACCTTGAGCGAGATAAATCGCTTGCCGCTTTCGCGCAGGAAATTGAGAAAATCCCATTGCGGCATGAAGGCAATGAAGTTGTATTTGACGTTCAGCCGGCTGAGATCCGCGAGGCGAATTTGGGTCGGCCCAAACTTGCCCTCCATCTTTTGCAATTGCTGATGCGGAAGCTTCAGGAAGCCGTCGATCAGGCCCAACTCGTCCATCACCTGCAACGTCGAGGGATGCACGGTATCGCCGCGAAAATCCCGAAAGAAATCTGCGTGCTTCTCCAGTACCAGCGTCTCGACCCCCGCCCGTCCCAAGAGATATCCCAGCATCATGCCCGCGGGGCCGCCGCCGACGATGCAACACCTTGCATGGATGATGCGCGGGGTAGGTCGCTCCGCTGAAATGCTTTCATCCATGACGAGCTCTTGTTCGCCTGTTTAGCGCCGGAAACTCTTGATCTCCGACACGCTGCCGTCGCGGTAGGTCAACTCAACAGAGACGAATTGGGTCGAGGGCGCAAGCTTCAGATAGGGCAACGCGTCATGAGGGATGGCGCTGGGATCCCGCATATCGCACGGCGGCATTTTCAGCACCCGATCCGGCACCGCGCTGTCGATGCCGACGCGGACTTCACGGATCGCGCAACGATACGACATCAGATGCGTGTAATAGACCAGAAGCCCGTTGAACTCGCGAAACGACAGCCAGCTGGTCGCGGTCATATCAAGGATTTTTCGCTGGTCACGAATGAGCGCCGCTTCGGGATCGAACCGGATCGGAAACGGTCCCTGCAACTCGCCCGACGCGTCGACGTAACGGACCTGGATCGTCGCGGCTGCAGCGTCCGCGGCAAGCTCGATCGACGGATTGGGCATCCGCTTGCGGGTTCGCGGATCGAGCGCGTCAAGGAATCCGGTTTCGCGGAAATCACCCGCCTCGCCCATCCGCCATGAAATCCCGAGGGTCGGATCGGCGATCGCGAATACCACCGTCCAGCCGCCATTGTGGCGGGAGAACATCGCGATCGGCGCGTTGACGGAATCTTCTTTCGGCAGACGTGGCACCGAGACTGGCGGCAATGCGGCGACCTTCTGTGGCGGCTCGGCCAGCTTGGTCGCGTCCTTTGTCGTTTCCTTCGCGGCCTCGGCTTGCGCCTTTGCCACGCCGTTCAAAAACACGTCGTCGACCATCTGATCGAAATAGACCGGGATCTGCTTGTGGCTCACCGTCTCCGCCATCTCGCTGACGACGCGGCGGGTACGCTGGGCGACCTGAACGAGGTTCTGGCCGGGTTGCAGCAATTCCTTGGCGAAGATCCGCGTGAACACCGAATTGGGATTGTCGTCATTGTTCGACAGCCGGTCGAGCGCGGTCTGGCGGGGGCCTGCCGAGAACACCGAGAACACACCCTCCGGCAGCTGCGTCATTGGCGCAAGGCCACCGCCGCCGGCGACCGCGCGGGTCCCGGACCGCTCGAACGGATTGTTGCGGCAGGCATCGAACACGAGAATCGCGGTACGCGCCTTTTTGTTCTGCAGACGCTCGATGATGCGGTCGGCGAGGACAGAGGCGTCGCGCACCAGTTCCTCCTGGCCCTCGCTCGCGGCCGGAACGTCGGTCGGCAGCAGGAAATTCTGCCCCGCGATTTCAAAACCGTGCCCTGCGTAGAAGAAGAACGCGGTGTCGCCGGCGCCGACCGCCTTGTCGAAGGCGAGCAAGGTTTCACTGAACGCCTGCCGCGTCTGGTTTTCCGCCACCATCACGGAAAACCCGAGCTGCTTGAGTGTCTCGCCCATGGTGCGGGCGTCGTTGACGGCCTTTTGCAGCTTCGGAACGTTCTTGTAATCATTGTTGCCAATGACCAGCGCGACGCGCTTTTGCGCGTGCGCGGGTGCGGCGAACGCTAGTAGCGACGCGGTGATGCTCAATGCCAATGAAGCCCCGAACGACAGCCAGCTTTTCATCCGTTTTCCCCGCCCTGCAGGATTTGGCCGCGGCCCGCCTGATGCGGTAGTCGGCAAAGGTTCCATGCCGGTTCAATCGCCGCGCGCAAGTCATCCACCACTATCACCACATGAGCGACGGTGGTCACCGCCGCGACTTTTGCAGGCGAATTCTCCGGTGTGACGCGCGCTACCCCGCAAGGTGTCGCGCGGGAATTTAGGGATAATTGGGTCGCATTGATGTAAAAACATTAAGCTTTTTCAATGCTTCCCGCCACGCTCCATTGACTTTGGCCAATTCGCGCCTATGTTCCGGCCTTAATGCGGCCCGGTATCGAAACGCGATATCTTGATTAAGCCGCCTGCCTGCGTATCCAAAAATCCCGTGCAAATTTGCGTGCCGTTCCGGGGTTGAGCGCGACAGTCTTTTCGAGATTCCAAGCGGCGGTATCTACCAGAGGCTCAATGTCTTTTTCCCATCTCGGCTTGTCCGAAAAGGTGCTCGCCGCCGTCGCGGCCACCGGTTACACCACCCCCACCCCCATTCAGGAACAGGCGATTCCCCATGTTCTGGCCCGCCGAGACGTTCTCGGCATCGCCCAGACCGGCACCGGCAAGACCGCTGCCTTCGTCCTTCCGATGCTCACCATGCTGGAAAAGGGCCGCGCCCGCGCCCGGATGCCCCGCACCCTCATCCTCGAGCCGACCCGCGAACTCGCCGCTCAGGTGAAGGAGAATTTCGACAAATACGGCGCCGGGCAGAAGCTCAATGTGGCGCTCCTGATCGGCGGCGTTTCGTTCGGCGACCAGGACTCCAAACTGACCCGCGGCGTCGACGTGCTGATCGCCACGCCCGGCCGGCTGCTTGACCATACCGAGCGCGGCGGATTGCTGCTCACCGGCGTCGAACTGCTGGTGATCGACGAGGCCGATCGCATGCTGGACATGGGTTTCATTCCCGACATCGAGCGCATCTGCAAAATGATCCCTTTCACCAGGCAGACGCTGTTCTTCACCGCGACGATGCCCCCCGAAATCCGCCGCATCACCGAGACCTTCCTGCATAACCCCGAAAAAATTGAGGTGTCCCGGCCGGCGACGACCGCGGTCGGCGTATCGCAATTCCAGATCAGCGTTGGCCGTGAGCCGCATGAGAAGCGCGACACGCTGCGGCGCCTGCTTCGCGACGCCAAGGATCTCCAAAACGCGATCATTTTCTGCAACCGCAAGCGTGAAGTGGCGCTGCTGCACAAATCGTTGCTGAAGCATGGCTTTGCCGTCGGCGCCCTGCATGGCGACATGGATCAATCGGCGCGCACCGCAGCCCTCGATCAATTCCGCAAGGGAGAAATTCCGCTTTTGGTGGCTTCCGACGTCGCCGCCCGCGGCCTCGACATTCCCACCACCAGCCACGTGTTCAATTTCGATGTTCCCCATCATGCCGACGACTACGTGCACCGCATCGGCCGCACCGGGCGTGCGGGCCGCGCCGGCACTGCGATTTCCATCGTCACCCCGCTCGACCAAAAGTCGATGGTCGCGATCGAAAAACTGATCGGACAAAGCATTCCCCGCGCGGATGGCGGTGCCGAAGGCCAGCCGGCCGAGGGCGCAACAGCCTCGCCCAGCGGCGATTCGCAAGCGCGCGAAGGCAAGCGAGAATCAGGCAGAGAAGCCTCCCGCGGCGGACGCAAGCCGCGGCGTGAGCGCGAACCCCGACGCGCCGGCGGGGGCCGTCATTCCACCCCGCAGCCGCAAGCCCCGGTGGCTGCGTTCACCCCGGCAGCCGCACCGCCGGCCTCACGCGCGCCCTCCATTGGCCGCACGCCTGCACCGCAAGTTGAGGCGGCATCATCCTCAGAACCCGCCGATCACTCGCATCTCCCGGCGTTTCTGCTGCGACCCGTTCGCGTCCGGGTCTAAAGCCCAATCGGTTCTGATTGAATCAGAACCGAGGCTCTAATCTTTTGTTTGACGCATTTTCTTCACGCGAACCGGTATCCACCCACGGACCAGGTCCGAAGGTATGCTTCGCTCGAAAACGCTCCAAACATTAAGATTTCGCAACTGCGGAGCGCGGCGCGAGCCCGTTTACGGCTCGTTCATCAACCTTCGTTAGCTTGGCCGGATAGTTTATGCGATTGAAGCGGGAAGCGAGCAACGCTGTCCGCCGTTTGGGGACGTGATCAGTGCTCGACGAACATGAACGCACGATGGCTTTTGCCGAACTTGCGCTGGGCCAGATCAAATCGTTGCGGCAAACCGCCGTCCCCCGCAATTATGAAATCTGGTACGTCTACGCCACCGGCTACAATTCGTCTCTCAACAAGATCATCAACGAAACGCTGGCGCGCAACGGCAAGCTGACCGAGGCCGATCTCGAGCAGATCTACGAGACCTATCTTTCCCACATCAAGACCACCGACCGCATCGACAAGGTCGGCGCGCGGGTGATCGGCGAAATCGACGACGTGATGCGGCTGATCGGCGATGCGCTCGGCATGTCGGCAAGCTATGACGCCAGCCTGTGCGGGGCGAACGAAAAGCTTGCCACTGCGGAAAGCCGCGACCAGGTCAAAACGATTGTCGATTCGCTGGTGAAATCTACCCGTGAGATGCGGGACACCAACAAGGCGCTGGAAGAACGGCTGATGCTGTCGATGGCGGAAATCAGCAATCTCCAGCAGAGCCTCGAAGCGATAAGGGCCGAAAGCCTGACCGATCCTCTCACGGGTCTTGGCAATCGCAAGTATTTCGACCGCTCGATCGAGATGTCGGTCCAGAATGCGATCGCAACCAACGAGCCGCTTTCGCTGTTGATGTTCGATATCGACCACTTCAAATCGTTCAACGACTCCTTTGGCCATCTCACCGGCGATCAGGTGCTGCGGCTGGTCGGCATGTCGCTGAAGCAGACCATCAAGGGCCAGGACATCACCGCCCGCTACGGCGGCGAGGAATTCGC